>JBIJDL010000068.1:0-18665 GCA_044344195.1 Candidatus Hydrogenedentales bacterium | reverse complement strand
CGACTACTACGGCGACTATGCGAAGGAGCCCTTTATCCGGGTCCTGGGCGAGGGCGTGGCCCCCGAAGTGAAGCACGTGCGCGGCACTAACTTCATTGACTTCGGCTGGTTCCATGATCGCCGCACGGGAAATCTGTTGCTGCTCTGCACGATCGACAATCTTGTCGGCGGCACCTCCGGCATGGCCGTGCAGTGTATGAACCTCATGTTTGACCTCGAAGAAACGACCGGATTGCGCTATGGAGGCCTCGCGCCATGAGAATTATTGACGGCGGCGTCTGCGCGCCCCAGGGCTTCCAGGCCTCCGGCTTCAACGGAAACATCAAGGGCAAGGGTCTCGACCGCAAGGACTGCGCCCTGGTTACCAGCCAGGTAAAGGCCTCGATTGCCGGTACCTTCACCACCAATATCCTCAAGGCCCCGCCCATCCAGTGGACCGAAGGCGTCTGCATCCGGGGCGAAGGCCGCGCCATTTTCATCAACAGCGGCAACGCCAACGCCTGCACAGGCTCCATCGGGCTGGAAGATGCCAAAAAGACGGCCGAGCGCATCGCCCTGGCCTTGGAGATTCCCGTGACCGAGGCCGCCGTGCTGAGCACGGGCGTCATCGGTGTGCCCCTGCCCATGAATCGCATCCTCCACGGCGTGGATGGCTGCGTGCAGGCCCTGTCGCCCGCGGGGCACCTCGATGCGGCCCAGGCCATCATGACGACCGACACCGTCGCCAAGGAAATGGCCATCGAAATCCCCCTGAGTAACGGCCCCGTCCGCCTGGGGGCCATGGCCAAGGGTTCCGGCATGATCGCGCCGAACATGGCCACCATGATCGCCGTCCTCACGACGGATGCCCGTATCGCGCCGGAGAATCTGCGCGCGGCACTTAAAGATTGCGTGGATCGCTCTTTCAACTGCATGTGCGTGGACAACGACATGAGCACTTCCGACGCCGTGGTCTGCCTCGCTAATGGCATGGCCATGGCCGAGCCGCTCGCGCCGGGCACGCGAGACTTCGAAGCCTTCAGCGAAGCGCTGAACCAAATCTGCATCGCCATGGCCCAGGCCGTCGTGCGCGATGGCGAAGGGGCCACGAAATTCATCGAAATTCGGGTCGCCGGTGCCGAGAACGACAACGATGCCAAGACCGCCGCGCGGAGTATCGCCCATTCCCAGCTGTGCAAGACCGCCTTTTTCGGCGAGGATGCCAACTGGGGCCGCATCGCCTGCGCCGCGGGCTACGCCGGCGTGAAATTCTTCCCCGAGGCCCTGAGCATCTTCCTGGGCGATCTGCCCGTGGTGCACGAGGGCCTTCCAACGCTTTTCGACGAGACAGCGGCCAAGGCCATCATGAGCCAGCGCGATATCGTGGTCTCGGTCAACCTGGGCGCTGGCCCCGGTTCGGCCGTCTTCTGGACCTCCGACCTCAGCCACGCCTACGTCTCGATCAATGCCGACTACCGAACCTGACCCGCGCCCGGAATCCGGGCCGAACCCATCACCCCCCGATTCGGGCGGCAACAGCGCCGCCCGCAAAGCAGGTATCATGCAAGAGTCCATCCAGAAAGCCGCCGTTCTCATCGAGGCCCTGCCGTACATTCGCGATTTCGAAGGCAAGACCGTGGTCATCAAATATGGCGGTGCCGCCATGACCGATCCCGAGTTGCGCCGCAGCACCGCGAAAGACATCGTGTTGATGAAATACGTGGGGATGAACCCGGTCATCGTCCACGGCGGCGGCCCGGCCATCAACGAAACCCTCAAGCGCCTCAACATCCAGTCGTCCTTCAATGCCCACGGGCTGCGCGTCACCGACGACGCCACCATCGAAGTGGTGGAGATGGTGCTGGCGGGCAAGCTCAACAAAGACATTGTCAGCCTGCTCAACCGCGCGGGCGGCAACGCCGTCGGCCTTTCCGGCAAAGATGGCAACATGCTCTTCGCCCAGAAGAAGCTCATGCCCGACGGTTCCGATATTGGCCACGTGGGCGAGATCGTCCAGGTGAACACCCGTATCTTGGACACCCTTACGGCGGCGGGGCTGGTGCCCGTCATTGCCCCCGTGGCCACCGATGCCCAGGGCGGTACGTGGAACGTGAACGCCGATACGGCCGCGGGCGAAGTCGCTGGCGCGCTCCGGGCGGAGAAGCTCGTGTTCCTCACCGACACGCCGGGCTTGCTCCGCGACGTGAAGGATCCCAATTCCCTGATCCACCAGTTGCGCGTGGACGAAGTGGCTTCGCTCCGCGCTTCGGGCATTATCGCCGGGGGCATGATTCCCAAGGTGGAAGCCTGCATCACCGCATTGACGGCGGGCGTGCGCAAGACGCATATTATCGACGGGCGTGTGTCCCACAGCCTGTTGCTCGAAATTTTCACCCGCGAAGGGCTGGGTACACTGGTCAGTCACTAGACGTTCGGGTGGGAATGGGTCTTATGAGAACGACCCATAGGTCCCATAAGACCCATTTGGCTCATTGACCGCCAACCGCCATCATTTTTATTTCCGCCAACAGAACAGGAGTTTGTGGTTTGGCCGATTCATCGTTCATACCCTATGAGTTGATTTCCGAGGGCGGCATTGTCATGTGGCCCATCTTCTTCTGCTCCTTCGTGGCGCTGGCCATCGTGATCGACCGGCTCCTCTTCCTGCGCCGCGCCTCCATCAACACCCGCGAGTTCATGGAGACCATGCGACAGATTCTGCGACAGAACCGCATCCAGGAAGCTATCCAGATCTGCGACGAAACCGACGCGCCCATCGCGCGCCTCATGAAGGCCGGCGTGCTCAAACACAACCGGAGCAAAGACGAGATGCGCGAGGCCATTCAGGACGCGGGCAATCTGGAAATGCCCCACCTGGAGCGCCGCCTTTCCGCCCTGGCCACCTGCGCCAACGTCGCGCCCCTCCTCGGGCTACTCGGCACCGTGACCGGCATGATCAAGGCCTTCGACCAGATTCAGAACAAACGCGGCCTCGTGAATCCCTCCGACCTCGCCGAAGGCATCGGCAATGCGCTCATCACTACCGCCGCCGGGCTCGTGGTGGCCATCCCCGCCCTGGTGGTCTACAATTATCTGGTCACGCGCGTCGACAACCTCGTCGTGGAGATGGAAATCAGTTCGGCCGAGGTGGTGGATCTGCTGGCCCGCCATCAGGACGAAGACGGGGTCTGAACCATGCATTTCAAGCGGCAACACAAACGACGCATCGTGGCGTCACTCGACATGACGCCCTTGATCGACGTTGTGCTGCTGCTCCTGTTTTTCTTCATGCTGTCCTCCACCTTCGTGGCCCAGACCTCGGTGCCCATCCAGATCCCCGAGGCGGCCGGAACCCCCAGCCTCGAAACGAAAGACGCCATGCTCGTCCTCCAGTCGGGCGAAGGCGGTCCCGACAATAAAGGGATCATTCAGGTCAGCGGGGGGAGCAACGCCGAACCCGTGGAAGTCGGCGACTGGGCCGCCCTGACCGAGGCCCTTTCGGCTATCGGCGAGACCACCCCTGAAGCGCTCCTGATGATTTACGCGGACGAACGCGTCACGTCCGGCCGCATGGTGAAGGTGCTCGGCATCGCCAACAGCGTGGGCATCGAGCACTTCAGTGTCGCCGCCCAGACGCCCGACGACGGGTGAGCGTTATGGCCGCCGAAGCGCCACAGGAGAACTGGTATCAGTATTTCCGCAGGCCTGAAGGGGGGCGCGGGTTTGCCGTAGCCCTGATTATTTCCGCCATCTTTCACTTGTCCATGGTGACGGTGTTCCGGATCGTGACCTACATCCCTCGCGAGGACATTCAGTTTACCAAGTTCACCATCGTGTCCGTAACCCCGGAACCCGAGCCGTGGCCTGTGGCGGACGTCTTGGCGCCTGTTGATGATTCCGGTCCGCAACTGGCCTTGCGGGGCATTGGCGGAGCGGATTTCGGCGTGCAGTTACCCACCATCGAGTTCGCCGAGCTGGACCGTCTTCGCGTTCGGGAGGAGAGTGTTCCCGATCCTATACGGCCCGAATCACTCTTTCGCGAGCCCTCCGATGACAGTTGGGCGCGCTTCAGCCGGGGCCTTTCCAACATGTCCCGGAGCATAACGCAACTGCGCCTGTCCGGCCCGCCGGGTGCCGAAGAGTCCAGCCCCTTGCCACTGGAGAAAACGGCGGCTCCCCGACCGGCGAGCCGGCCCGCCGAAGGCTTTGAGGCCTACGTGGTCTGGGCGGGCGATCCGAAGGATCGGAAGCTCCTCTTCGCTCCGCCGATCGAGGCCCTGTGGGATATCGATCCGGCGGAATTCACCCAGCCCATCGAGATTGTTCTGAAGGTTAATGCCCTGGGTCGGGTGGTCAATGTATTCAGCCCGAACCTGGACGCCCGCGAGCTCGTGGATGCGGTCCAGTTGTCAGCGCTCCAATATCGATTCGAGCCCCTGGCTGTGGGCGATGTCACCAACCAGACCGCGACCCTCCGGGTTCAGCGCGAGGCGGGGGGCGCAACGCGATGATCGAAATTTCCCTGCCCGCCGCCCTGATCCTCTATTCGTCTATTATCGTTGCGGGCGCCTTTTTCATCTGGCTGCAGACGGAGGTCGTCACGCGCAAGGCCCACCTCGTGCTGGAGAAGCAGTACCTCTGGCGCTGTACCTTCTGTTCCTACATCTACCTGGATACCGACGCGGTCCGCCACTCCAACTGTCCCCAGTGCCACAGCATCAACGTGCTGGAAGACAAGCAGGCCCGGTATATCCCCATATCCAAGTCGTTGCAAGTTGTGGAGGAAGTGGGAGAGGGCCAGAGCAGCCGAAGGAACCCGTCGCGCGGGAAACGCCCGGGAGCTAAACGCCGCGGACCCCGAAAGCGCAGCCGGTAAATTCGTCGGGGACAGTTACCGATTGGAACTTAACTAAGGGAATCGGACGTAGGTTATTGAAGACGACGCCGGGTGCCACCTCAATCGAGCAACGCTCGTTTGGGTGCTCTATGGGAAGAAAACTACTCGTGAATACGAGAATCCCGATCCGGCTTGTAGTATCAAAGCCGTTGTCGAAAGGCGTTTCCCCACGTAAACCAGCCCCCCGACAATTGCATTCACGGCACAAGGGATGCCGCCGCACAAGGCACCCAAACGTGCGTTGCACGATTGAGGTGGCACCCCAGGTCGCCCTTTGTTCGTTCGGTTGCTTCGCGATTCTTGGCCTCGATGGATCTTAAGCAAATGCCATTCGAGGCAGTCCCCACCCGTTAGCGAAACCAGTTCAGAATGCGCTGCCAGAGGCTGGTGCTGGGGAGGACAATTTCCCGAGCGCCGGGCTGTATCGGGGTCCTCGGAGGAGTGTCTACCACGCGGATGGTCACGGCCGTCACATTGTCTGTCCCGCCATTTTCCAGAGCGAGTTCGACGACCTTGCGCGTGCCCGCCTTCAAGTCACCGTCGGATAGGCATTCGGCGATATCGGCATTGGGCACCATATTGGAGAGGCCGTCCGAGCAGATCAGCAGGGTGTCGCCCTGTTCCAGGCGCACCGCAAAAAGATCGACGTCTACATCGGCTTTGATACCGACGGCCCGTGTGATGAGATTCTTAAAGGAGCTGTTTTCGGCTTCGGCCTCGCTGATGACCCCGTTGCGCACCTGCTCCGCCACCAGTGAGTGGTCCTCGGTGATCTGGTGAATGCCGGAGTGCTCGCGCAGCAAATAAACCCGGCTGTCGCCCACCTGGGCAATATAGGCCCAGCCGCCGATGACGAGTACCGCGGAAACCGTGGTGCCCATCCCGGAATACTCTGGATTGGTCTCGGCCTCTTCGAAGACTTGCTGGTTGGCCTGGACCAGAGCATCTCGGAGTGAAGGGGGGATGGCCGCATGGGGGCCGTTGAAATAGGCCTGATGCATGGCCCGAAGGGACATCCGGCTGGCGAACTCACCCGCGCTGGCCCCGCCCATGCCATCGGCCACGGAAAACAAAACACCGCGCTCGTCGGCGAGCACGGGATTGTTCGGGGCGCACATGAGGCACGAGTCTTCGTTTTTCTGCCGCTTCAATCCAATATCAGTGAGGAGATGGGCCTGGAGATAGTCGCCGTACCAGGTGGCTTCAAAATTCTTGCCGTCCAACGGCCCGGCCACGGCACCTGGGATCAGATCGCTCAACGGGGGGCTACCTCCCCGGAAGCCCGGATGACGAGCGGAGCCAGAGATGAAAGTTCCCATGCAGGATCACAATCCAACAATCGCATTGTGTCCGCGGCGCGCATCTCTCCCTGGAAAAAACGAACCGAAGCCGTTTTTACCCCGGGCCGGCGCATCTCTAGCTGTTTCGCAACGGTGCCCATGTAAGCCTCCGTAGTAAGCGTTCCACCCTCGCGAAGGAGCATGGCATAGTTTTTGGTATTAAAGCAAAAAAAGCAGGACCGGGCAACTATTGAATTGCCCGGTCCCGCCACATCGTTTTGCCTAATTCTTTCCGCGTCCAGAAACGCCCTTGTCCGACTTAACCCGCTGGGCTTCGGGGACATTGGGGCGTAGGGAGCGGCTGGTCGCGCCGGCACGCCACATCTCGCTGTTGCGCAGCTCGGAGAGCTCCTTGTCGAGCTTTTCCTTGTAGTCCGCGCCGCCGGTGGACTTCAGGACGCGCTTGCACTCTTCGCCGTTCTTGACGCGCTTGTACAAGTCTTTGAAGACCGGCAGGGTCGCCTTCTTGAACTTGGGCGACCAGTCCAGCGCACCGCGCTGGGCCGTGGCGGAGCAGTTGGCGAACATCCAGTCCATGCCGTTTTCGTCGACGAGACGGATGAGGCTCTGGGTAAGCTCTTCCACGGTCTCGTTGAAGGCTTCGGCGGGGCTGTGGCCGTTCTTGCGGAGCACTTCGTACTGGGCTTCCATCACGCCGGCCAGGGCGCCCATGAGGATGCCGCGTTCGCCGGTGAGGTCGCTGTAAACTTCCTTCTCGAAGGTCGTGTGGAACATGTAGCCGGAGCCGAGGGCGATCCCCAGGGCCAGGCAGCGGTCTTCGGCGCGGCCCGTCGCGTCCTGGAAGACGGCGTAGCTGGAGTTGATGCCCACGCCAGCAAGGTAGTTGCGGCGCACCGAGGTGCCCGAACCCTTGGGGGCGACCATAATCACGTCCACGTCCGCCGGGGGAATGACCTTGGTCTGGTCTTTATAGGTGATGGAGAAGCCGTGGGAGAAATAGAGGGCCATGCCCGGCTTCAGCATTTTCTTCAGCGTGGGCCAGTAAGCCTTCTGGGCGGCGTCGGACACCAGGAACTGCACGACGGTGGCGCGCTCCACGGCTTCCTCGGTGGTGAAAAGGTTTTTGCCCTTTTCCCAGCCATCCTTCTGCGCGCGCTTCCAGCTTTCCTTGGAATCCTTGCGCAGGCCCACGATGACGTTGAAGCCGTTGTCGCGCATGTTCAGCGCCTGGGCCGGACCCTGCACGCCGTAGCCGATTACGGCGATTACTTCGTTCTTCAGGACCTTCTTGGCCTTCGCCATGGGGAATTCTTTGCGCGTGACGACGTGTTCTTCAACTCCGCCAAAATCGATTTGCATGTTCTATCTCCAGATAGTAAAAAATAGGCCCACCCCGAATGCATTGGGAAAGGCGAGGGGACGATTCGCGTCGGGCCGTGCTCAAGGCTTCGGGTCCTGCACCTTGCGGGCACCCGTGACGCTTCGGAAAATATGCACACAACCCGCATATTGTAGTACGCAAGCGGTGGCGATTCAAGAATTTGCGATTATTGGCGTCTGGAGCTGGCGCGTCAGACCAATCAATCCTATCCCCCTGAACCGTCCGATAAATCCCGCAACGCTATTTCCTGCCCGCCGGGTAAATCCCCGCGACACTGGTTTTTACCGTGTACACACTGGTTACCGCCGTAACAAAGAGGGTCTTTCCATCGGCGCCGCCGAATCCGCAGTTGGCCGGGCCTTCGGGTAGCACCACCGTCTCCAGCAGTGCTCCGGCAGGGTCGTAGACCCGCACACCGTCCTTGCAGGTCGCCCAGATATTGCCCTGGACGTCCGCCTTGATCCCGTCGGGATAGGGGAGCTGGCAGAAGACCTTGCCCCCTTCGTAGGTCCCGGCCTCACCGATGCCGAAGACCCAGATATCACCTTTTATCTCCGATGGCGCGTGGTCGCCCTCGGTGTCGGCGACATACAGCATCTTTTCATCGGGCGAGAGGCAAAGCCCATTCGGCTTACTGAAATTCTTGCCCACGAGCGCCACAACCTTCGTTTCCGGATCGAGGGTGTAGACCCCGCTGAATCCCAGCTCAGAATTGACCATGCCACCCTCCAGGCCGTAGGGCGGGTCCGTGAAAAATATGACCCCGTCGCTCCGGACGATCACGTCGTTGGGGCTGTTGAACTTCTTGCCTTCAAAACGCTCCGCCAGCACCGTGACGCTGCCATCCTGCTCGGTCCGGGTCACCCGGCGGGTCTTGTGTTCCGCCGCGATGAGCCGGCCCTCGCGATCCAGCGTGAGGCCGTTGGACTGGCCGCTCGGTTCCCTGAAAACCTTCTTCTCCCCCGTGTAGATGCGGTCCGCCGGAATGTCGCTGAAGAGCAGCGTGCCGTCGGCCCGCCACACCGGGCCCTCGGTGAACTGGTGGCCCGTGGAAAGGGGGGTGATACTTGCCGGGTCGTGGAGGCCGGCCAGGGCGGAAAGTGTCGCGGCAATCAGGGTGGTCAAAGGCATGGCGTACGCTCCTTTTGCATGGCGGTTGAACAATGTTAAACATACGGTAATACCATGTCACAATGCCAGCGCGACGAAGTCAGGGGATCACGGCGAAAGCACCACCACCTCCGTCTTCACCGAGTTGGCAATGAAGCAATTGCGATGCGCCGACTCATGCATGCGCCCGATCTCATCGTCCGACGGCACTTTGTCGCCGCTGAAGCTGATCTTCGGGTGGAGCTCCACGCGCGTCACGGCGAGTGCGCCCTCCTCGTTCTTCTCCAGATGCGCCACGGCCCCGTCGCTGTAGCTTTCCACCACGAAACGCTTCTTCGAGGCGATAGCCAGGAAGGTCAGCATGTGGCAGCTTGCGATCGATGCCGCGAAGGCCTCCTCAGGGTCGACACACTCCTCGCTGCCCTTGTACGCCGGCGCGGCGGAGGCATTCAGCCGCTGGCCGCTGCCAAAGGACCACTCGTGCTCCCGGTTGTAGGTCTCGTAGTCAAAGCCCGCGCCCCGGCGAGTCCAGGTTATGGTGGCGTTGTGGGTGGACATGATGGGGACTCCTTGTGGTTGGGTCGTATGGGGCGCAGTTATCATACTAACCCATACGACCCATAGGGCGCATGCGACCCATTTTCAGCCTTCAGCCTGATTGTCATTTCGCGCGAGACTGCGCTATTCTTGGCAGCCCACGAACCATTGTAGAGGAGTCGCCCCCATCTATGCCCGAAATTTCTTCCCAGCACCCCTGGCTGGTATCGCTTCATGGCGGCCACTCGGGCGAATTTTGCGATCATGCGCAGGATCGCTTGGAGCAACTGGTACAAGGGGCCATCGCGCTGGGCATGCCGGTCTACGGCCTCACGGAGCACGCACCCCGTGTCGAGCCGCAGCATGTCTATGACGAAGAAAAGGCCATGGGCTGGAACACGGACTACCTCGCGGCTCTCTTCGCACGCTATGCCGCCGAAGCGAAGCGCCTCCAAGTGGCTTATGCCGATCAAATCGAAATCCTGGCGGGCTTCGAGGCCGAAGTAATTCCAGAGGGGCGCTATGTCGAGGTGATGCGCGACCTGCGCGATCAACACGCGCTCGATTACTTCGTGGGCTCGGTCCACTGGGTCGATGGCGTCATCATCGACTACACCCGCGATCGTTTCGATCAGGCCGTGGCCGCCCAAGGCGGCTTGGAACGCCTGGCCCTGCGCTACTACGATATTGCCGCCGAGATGGTCTCTTCCCTGCGTCCGGAAGTCGTGGGCCACTTGGATTTGGTGCGTCGCCACGGTGGCGATGATCCCGCGCTGGAGACCCCGGCGGTTCGTGAGCGCGCCAGGGCCGTGCTCGCCCTCATGAAAGAGCACGACGCCATTCTCGATATCAACACGGCGGGCTACCGCAAGGGTTTGGGCTCGCCCTATCCGACGCCGTGGTTGCTGGAGGCCGCCCGCAATCTCGGCGTGGCCTGTTGCTTCGGCGACGACGCGCACCGCGTGCTGGAAGTGGGCGCGGGTATTCTGGAGGCCCGGGAATACCTGCTGGCCCATGGCATCGCCGAGGTGACCGTACTCGTGCGCGAGGCGGCCGGACTCGGGCGACGGAAAGCGGCGCTGTAGGGGGAAGAATCGGACGGATCAGTCCGATAGAGCCCCGTTTTTGCCAACATCCGCGCCCCTGTGCTACGATCTTGGCCTCGGGGGCACCACCACACACCAGTCCAATTCCACGAGGTACCGGATCATGACGAAACGTCCTATCGGCGCAGTAACCTTTGACCTTTGGGATTGTCTCTTTGCGGATGACTCCGACGAGCCCAAGCGCGCCGTCGCGGGGCGTCCACCAAAGCCGGCGGAGCGCCGCCAACTGGTCCACGAATTCCTTAACCGCCATGCGCCCACCGAGCGCGCCGCAGTGGACCTTGCCTACAACGTTGCGGACGCCGCCTATCGCAAGGTATGGCACGATCTCCACGTGACCATGAGCGTGGCCGAACGCCTCGAAATTCTCCTGGACGGCTTGAAGCGCACTTTGCCCGAGGACGATCTCACGGAGCTGGTGCGGATTCATGAGGACATGGAGCTGGAGTTCCGGCCTGACCCCGCGCCGGGCGCGCTGGAAGCCCTCCAGGCGCTCCACGGCAAGTACAAGCTTGCCATCATCTCCGACACGATTTTCAGCCCCGGCAAGAACCTGCGCAAGCTGCTCGAAGGCGCGGGCATGTTGCCCTACTTCGATCACTTCGTGTTTTCCGATGAACTGGGTAATTCCAAGCCCCACCCCCGCGTATTTGAGTCCGTGGGGACGGCCTTCGGTATCGATATCAAAGACATTGTCCACGTCGGCGACCGCCCCCACAACGACATTGGGGGCCCCCATGTCGTGGGCGCACGAGGCGTGCTCCTCACTGTGGTGAAAGACCGTCCTCTGGATGGCCACGTGCCCGACGCCGTGTGTGACGACTACAGCAAATTGGCGGAGATCCTCGCGGGGATCGACGGGTAAGAAGAGAATTGGCCACTCGTTCCCAAGCTCTGCCTGGGAATGCATTCCCCTAAGCTCCGCTTAGCAGGTGTTGGGGAGCACACTGGACGCTACGGGTCGCGTCCGGGTACTCCCGACCGTGCTTTCGGAGCGGAGCTCCGGGGCCTGTATTCCCAAGCGGAGCTTGGGAACGAGGCGGTGAGATTTTAGTCGGGACAGTCCCCCAACGAAACACAGGAACCCCTCATGGCTACAAAACGCTTTCTCATCCCCGACGGGTACAACAAAGAGAGCCGCGCGCGCTTTGCCGAGGTGCGTATGCGCCCCGCGTGGCAACTCTATCGCGACCTGCTTGTCAAGTACATCCCCGACGCGGAGTACGATGTGTGGCTCAGCAGCGACGAAGAGACGCCCAATGGTTTCACCGTCGAAGAGCTGAAGCAGTACGACGGCATCCTCTGGCCCGGCTGCAACCTCACGGTGTATCACGATGTGCCCGAAGTGACGCGCCACATCGATACCTGCCAACACGGCTTCGAGGCGGGCATCCCCCAGTTCGGCAGTTGCTGGGCCATCCAGGTGGCCGCAGTGGCCTGCGGCGGCGAATGTGGCCCCTGCGATAAGGGTCGCGAGATGGGCGTGGGCCAGAAGGTACTTCTCAACGACGCCGCCATCGCCCACCCGATGTACGCTGGAAAGCCTCCGGTTTTCTCCCACTTCATGAGCCACGACGACGAAGTTAAGCGCATGCCAGAAGGTGGCACCGTCCTCGCCAGCAACGGTTGGAGCAACGTGCAGTCCGCCTCCTTCAAGTACAAGAACGGAGAGATGTGGGCCGTGCAGTACCATCCGGAATACGATCTCCAGGAAGTGGCCCGCCTCATCGAAGCGCGCGACGAAAAGCTTATTAAACTGGGCTTTTTCAAAGACCTCGCCGCCTTGAAGGACTACACGGGCCGCCTCGACGCCCTCGTGGCCGAGCCGGATCGGAAAGACCTCCGCTGGCAGCTCGGCATCGACGAGGACATCATGGACGACGGTATTCGCGAACTGGAGTTTGCGAATTGGGTTAAGCACTTCTTCGGCTGAATTGAATTACAGGATCGCCCCGAATCACTCGTTCCCAAGCTCTGCTTGGGAATGCGGTCCCCGGAGCTCTGCTCCGAAGGTACCGGCGGGGCTGACTCGAAATACATAGTTGCCCACCAGATACAAGGATCATCCCCCATGCAAGCAGCATCCTACAACTACCCCACCCGTATGATTTTCGGCCCCGGCACTCGCGCCCGGCTTGGCGACCTCCTCAAGGCACGTGGCAACAGTCGGCCGCTGATCGTTACCGATAAGGGCATCGCCGGCCTTCCATTCCTCACCGAAATGGTGGACACGCTCAAGGCGGGCGGCCTCGACCCGGCCGTTTACAGCGGCATCTTCGGCAACCCCGACAAGCCTCAGGTGACCAACGGGGTAGAGGCCTACCGCGCCCACAACGCCGACTCCTTCATCATCCTCGGCGGCGGTGCCGCGCTCGACGTGGGCAAGGTCATCGCGCTGATGATTAACCACCCTGGCGACGTCTTCGACTATGAAGACGGCAACCCCGAAATGCCCCCGGTGGACAAGGACATTCCCTTCAACATCTGCGTTCCCACCACCGCCGGCACGGGCAGCGAAGTGGGCCGCAGCAGCGTCATCTCCGATGAGAACCACATCAAGCGCATCATCTTCGATCCGCGCATGATGCCGCCCCTGGTCGTGGCCGATCCCGAGCTCACCGTGGGTCTGCCCGCCGGCGTGACGGCCGCCACGGGCGTGGACGCTCTCTCCCACAGCGTCGAGGCCTTCCTGGCGAAGGGCTACCACCCCATGGCCGACGGCATCGCCCTTGAAGGCATCCGCCTGGTGAAGGAAAATCTCGAAACGGCCGTGAAAGAGCCCGGCAACATCGTAGCCCGGGGCAATATGCTCATGGCCTCCTCGATGGGCGCGACGGCCTTCCAGAAGGGCCTCGGCGTGACCCATTCCTGCGCCCACGCGCTCTCCGCCGTCTGCGATCTGCACCACGGCCTCGCCATCGCCCTGATGCTGCCCGCGTGCATGCGCTTCAACGCCGTGACCCTGCCCGAACGTATGAAGCGCCTGGAAGCCGCCGTCAGCACCGACCTCAGCTTCGATGCCTGGCTCGAAGCCTTCAACGCGAAAGTCGGCCTGCCGGCCCGCCTCGGCGATGTAGGCGTGAAGGAAGAGCACATCGCCCGCCTCGTGGAAATCGCCGTGAAGGACGTGTGCCACGGGTGCAATGTGCGCGAAGTGAGCGCGTCGGACTTTGAAGCGCTGTTTCGCGAAGCGCTGTAATGAGTGATCTGGGCGGCGTGGGCTGCAAAGGCCTGCGCCGCCCATTGAATTTTCCCCGCCGCGCGGGCATACTGCCCCAGGCCTTTTTAAACCTCGGGAGTGTGTCATGCGTATTGCAGCATCCGTTTTCATGTTGAGTGCCGCAGCTCTTTCCGGCTGTGCCACGACGGGATCTCTCATGATTAAACCGACAGAAAAAGTGGCGGTCATCGCCCACCGTGGTGCGAGCGCCTACGCGCCCGAGAATACGATAGCGGCCTTCGAACTTGCCGACCAGATGAATGCCGACTGGTACGAGTTGGATTGCCTCCTCGCGAAGGATGGCAGCGTGGTCGTTTCCCATGACAACGACGTGGATCGCTGCACCGACGGAACCGGCCTCATCACCGAGATGACCCTCGCGCAATTGAAGACCCTCGATGCGGGAAGCTGGAAAGATCCGAAGTTCGCGGGCGAACGACTGCCCACGCTGGGCGAATCCCTCGCCATGGCGAAGGACCGAATTGGCGTCTACGTCGAGATTAAGAGCGTGGCCGACGACGGCCCCGTCATGCAGCAATTGCGCGCTGCGGCGGGCATACAGGAAAGCTTGGGGAAGGATGCCCTTGCGGGTCTCGTCGCCGTGGCCGAAACCAGCGGCAACCGCAACGTCGAACTGGCCCGTGCCGCTGTCGCGTTGATTCGCGCGGCGGGTATGGAGAAGCAGGTTGTCATCCAGTCCTTTTCGCCCGTTGTATGCCTTGTGAGTGTCGCCGAAGCCCCCGAGATCCGCACGGAATACCTCGGCAGCTACAACGAAGAAAAGCCCGAGACCTGGGAAGCTTTCAAAGCTTGGGGTACGCTCATCAACGTGGCGGGCTTCAACGTCAGTCAGCCTTCCCTCACCGAGGTGCGCCTCAAGGAATTCCACGATCTCGGCAAGACCGTCGCCGTGTGGACCGTGGACGACCCCGAGAGCATGAAGCAACTCATCACGTGGGGCGTGGACGGCATCATTACGAACAAGCCAGATGTGTTGCGCACGGTACTCGAAGGGAAATAGTCACGCAAACATCCGTCCTATCGGTCCAATCCGTCCCAAATGACGAATGCGACCGATAGGACGGATTTTCTTTTACCCCTTCAACGCCCCCGCCGTGATCCCCTCCGTGAGTTGCCGCTGCAACACCACATAGACCAGCAGCGTTGGCAACACCACGATCACAAGCGCGGCAAACAGCAGCCCGAAATCCGTGCGGTACTGGGCCTGCATGCTTACGCTCGCGAGCCCGAGCGGGAGGGTCTTGTTCTCCGGCGTATTCACGAAGACCAGCGCAAAGATATACTCGTTCCAGATACCGAGGAAGTTGAAGATCGCCGCCGTGATTAGCCCAGGCTTTGCCAGGGGCAGCATGACGTGCCAGAAGGTGCGGTACTCCCCGCAGCCGTCCATGATCGCCGCCTCACGCAATTCGCCCGGAAGCGACTTGAAGAAGCCGCTGAGCACCAGAATCGTGAAGGGCAGGCTGAGGGCGATATAGAGCAGGATCAACCCGAACTGAGAATCATAAAGCTGAAAGCGCAGGCCAAAGGGCTGCAGCAACTGGGTGCCCAGTTCCGAAAGCCAACTGAACTCGAAGAACACGGGGATCAGCAGCAACTGCGCGGGGATCATCATGCCGCTGATGAAGAAGAGGAAGAGCGCGCGGTTGCCGGAGAAATTGAAACGCGCCAGCACATAAGCAGCCATGGCCGCAATCGCAAGCGTGCCGAAGAGGGACCAGCCCGTCACCCAGACGCTATTGAAGAAGAATCGGCTGAAGTTCGACTCCACCCAGGCCTTGTGATAGTTTTCAATGGCCGCAGAAACGGCGAGGGTGCGGCTGGCTCTGTCTTCGATGAGTGCGATGAACTGCGGGTCCAAGGCGGTCTCGCGAGTTAGCAGATCGCCCACCAATTGTCCGGGTTCTAAGATACCTTGTTGTCCATCATCGTAATACTCAAAGTTGTCGGCCAAGTGCTTCAGGCTTAAATCCCAAGGGAGCGGATTGGGAGACCAATCCTCCGGCGGCGCGCTACCAATCGCTGCTTCGATCTCGCGGCGCTCCAGCAGTCCATCGGCCGGAATACCAGTGACCAGCCATGGCACACCAAACGGATTCTGCACAAATTCCTTCGAGCTGCGCAACGAGTTCACCAGCACCCAACCCATGGGCACGGCCACGGCGCAGAGCCATCCGATCAGGATGGCGTAAACCGCGATGGTTTGGATGCGTTGCATGGGAGGTTGCCCTAGTTGGTTACAGGGACGGCAGGGACTACAGGGACAGCAGGTGAAAAGTTCCTGTCGTCTCTGCTGTCCCTGAAGTCCCTGCAACATTGCGGGAAAGATGGCTGGTTGTTAAATATAATCATCAATATTCAATCCGTTCCTTCCGCGACCACGCCAGGCTGAAGGCCGATGCGCCGAGCACGATCAAAAACAACAACACCGCCACCGCCGAGGCATAGCCCATGTCGAACTCCGTGAATACCTTCTGGTACAGCAGCGTGGCCAGTACATGGGACTCCCGCGTGGGGATCTCATTTTCCATCACCCAGATGGGGTCGAAATACTTCATCATGCTGATGATCATAAAGACTGCCGCCACCACGAGGATCTCCCGCATGAGCGGCAGAGTAATGTGGAAGAACTGCTGGCGGTGGGAGGCCCCTTCCAGCCGCGCGGCCTCATAGTAACTCTGGGGGATGCCGCCCATGGCCGCCAGGAAGAGCACCATGTAGAAGCCCGTCGCGCTCCACACGATCATGGGGATGATGGAGAAGACGAGGTGCTTCGACTGGAGGAAGGGATAGGGCAGCTCGACGCCGGGGAAGGGCAGGCCCGCCGCCTCCGCCGCATCGCGCATTTGCACGAGCATGGCGTTGATGACGCCGAAATCCGTGGTGCTGTAAAGCAAAATCCACAGGAGTGCGATGGCCACCATGGCGATGACATTCGGAAAAAAGAACACGATGCGGAAGAGCCCCGCGCCGCGAACGCGCTGGCTCAGCACCGAAGCGAAGAAGAGCGCTAGCGCGATGGTAAGGCCGCCCGCGATCAAAAAAAGCATCAGGTTGTGTCCCAGGGCGGTGAGGAAAATCGTGTCGTCGCGCAGCAGCCGCGTGAAATTCGCCAGGCCCACCCATCGCGGTTCGCCGAGTCCGTCCCACTTCTGGAGGCTGTAGAGCAGCGCCCGCACCGCGGGGAGAAACACAAAAGCCGTGAAAAGCAGGAATGCGGGCGCGAGAAACACGACGATGAAGCGCCGCTCTTCTTTTTCTCGCAGGCTCATGTGGACTCCCCAAAGGCGGCGGGGTCATAGAGCACGGGTGCCGGTAGGATAGCATCGGGATCGGCCTTCGCCGCCGCCACACCGTCTTCGAGCCGCCGGCAGTACTCCTCCGGCGTGATTTCGCCCGCGAGGAGCTTTGCCGTCGCGGGCTGCATCACCTGCACGCGCCAGGACAGCAGGAGGGTCTCCAGTCGGATCTGAAAAATGCCCTGTGCCGGTTCGATCATGTCCAGCGCCGATTGGAGCGGCGGCATCACGGACTCGCGCGGCGTTGCGCCCTTCATCGCCGAGATCACCCCGATGCTCCGGCCCATGTCCGGTGCGCGCTCGGGCGAAACCAGGTAGCGAAGGAATTCCAGCGTGGCCTCCGGGTGGCGGACCGCCTTGCTCATATAAATATATTCCCAGCCCGCGCCGTTGAAGAGCATGGGGTTGCCCTTGCCGCCCTCCACCGGGGGCACGTTGAAGCAACGCATTTCAAAGCTCGGCGGCGTGCTTACCTTCATCTCGTTGGAAAGCCAAAGGCCGCAGAAGATCATCGCCGCCTGGTGGTTGATGAACTGGAGCTGGCTCTCTGTGTGGGTCATGGCCAGTGCGCCCTTCTGGAAATATACGGTGCTCATTTTTTGCAGCAGTCCCGCCGCCCGCACCACGTCCGGGTGGGTCAGTGCGCCCGGCTCCAGCGCATTGATGCGATTGATCGCCGCGAGCCCGCCGCAGCGGTGGATCAACGTCTGAAGCGTCCACCACGCATAGATGGGGTACTTCCCCTGAAAGGCCAGGGGTGCGATGCCCGCCGCCTTGATGGCCTCGCACAGCGTTTCAAACTCCGCCCACGTCTTCGGCGGCACCCAACCATGCTCGCGAAAGAGCCGCGCGTCGTACCAGCAAGTATAGGCACCGAAGGCCGAAGGAATGGCGTAAACCTGGCCATCGCTGGTGTAGGTGTTCAGCGTGCCGGGGATGAAGCGCTCGCGCCAGGGCCGATCATCGCCCGGCAGGGGTTTGTCCAGGGCTTCGTTCAGCGGCGCCAGCTTGCCCGCCGCCACCAGCCGCCAGATGGGCAGGTGATTCATGAGCATCAGATCCGGCGGATCGCCCCGCAGCAGGCGCGGCTTCACCTTCTCGATAACCCGGGGATCGCCCCAGAGATTTACGTGAATGCCCTGTGCCGCGTTCGCTTCGTTGAACTGCCCGGCAATCTTCTGGTGCCAGTCAATGCCATAACCCCCCTCAAAGACCGCCATCTCCACCGGCTGTGTGACGCTCGGGTCGGTGCTGTCGCGTACGATGGCGTCGCAGCCGCTGAACAGCGCCGCAAGCGCCAGCGCGGCGGAGGTGAAGCGGTATGTGGTGCGGATGGTCATTGGACGATTGTAACGGCGCGGTGCGCGGTGCGCAAGCGGGCACCCCTTTTCCCGTTTGTTGTTCATTCAATGGTGACAAATTAACCACGCAGTGGTTAAATTGTCACCTTTATGCTCGCTCGCTCCTGGCATGCGCGCCGAATCGTGCACTCGTTGGCATTGTCGCCTCAATGTTCGCCAGATTACGGAGAAGTGTGCCGAAGGTGGGTTAAGCTTCCAGCTTGACACAACGCGAACTCGAATTTGGCAGGGCACTGCAATTCGTAGGTCGTTCTGGACGCAGGGACGCAGGCAATGGGTTTCCGAGAGATTGAAATGCCCCATGCGTCAAGCTGGAAGCATAACCCACCTTGGACCGCCCCACGGGTTCAATGCTCTTGGTAAGGCCCGGATTCAAGCTCTAAATGCAACATGCTGTAATAGGCGTTGTTTTTTCAAGACCTCGTTTGGACTTTGGAAGTATAGTTTTTTTCT
>JBIJDL010000067.1:0-18730 GCA_044344195.1 Candidatus Hydrogenedentales bacterium | reverse complement strand
CGTTGTAGCGATGCCGCGGATTCACTGTCCCCTGTTCGTCCGTTTCAAAGAGGGCGATCCCGGTAAGGTCCAGGGCGGGCGCGGACAACGGCGCAACAGCCAGCAGCATGAGCGATAGGTACTTCAACATGGGGGAATTCCTTAATCCAGACTTGCCAATGGGTTTATACGCGAACCCTGAAGAACTCGATTTGAATACTTGGCTCCACACGAATGCGCGCACCGTACGGTATCGGTGCATCACCATCATATCGACCGCCAAAAAGACGTCCGCCACCAATTTCGATATAGTTGCCCCGAGAATCGTTCACCCAACGCGCGGCATCGCTTTCTGCAATCCGACAGTCCACAATCGCTGTGGTACAGCCATCACGAAACACGGCAATGTGTACGTCTCCATCGAGCTCGCGCACCTTTACGACAAGGCGCATCTCTTCCTTCATAACGGTAAAGGTGTGGCTGATGTCATACTCCTCCACTTCTGGAAGGACACCCAGACATTGGATAAAGTCTACTGAACTCCACTTAAACAGTGGCACCGGATTTCCCCTCTTTGTCGGCCGCAAATGGCACGGCCATCACCGTGATTGTACACAAGCTATCCTCGTTCCCAGGCTCTGCCTGGGAATGCAGTACCCGGAGCTCTGCTCCGAAGTCCACCCTCCATGATGGCCGAAGGGAGCCCTCCCGCACAAGCCCTGTGATGTGGCTGTGTCACGGGTTACTGTCATTTCCTGTCGCTTCCCCTTGACGCCCCGCCCTCCCACTGCTATCGTTACCCATCATCTTGTTTCACCTAGTCACCTCAGGAGCACGCCCATGAACCGCTTCATTGCCCTATCCCTGTTGCTGCTGCTTTCCACCGCCCTCCGCCCTGCCTTTGCTGAGGCCCCGGCCGCGCCGCCGGTGATCGGCGAGGAGGCCCACAAACTCCTCGTCCGCATGTACGACTACGACGCGGCCATCCCCCTCGAAGCGCGGGTGGTTAAGCGCGAGAACAAGGAAGGCACTACCCGCGACAAGGTGGTCTTCCGCAGCACCCGAAGCTTCATGGTGCCCGGCTACTTCGAAGTCTCCGAAACGGCCAAGGCACCCTACCCCTGCGTCGTCCTCATGCACGGCTGGTCCGGCGGCACGCGGAACTGGTGGGAGGACGGCGGTTACATCCACGGCGGGGAAGTGCGCAAGGCCCTGCTGGCGGCCGGCTTCGCAGTCTTCGCACTGGATGCTCAGGGTCACGGCGATCGCATAGCGGAGAACGACTATCACGTGGTGAATCTCTTCGAGGAACCCGGCGCGCCGCCCCGGAAGAACTATTTCACCCTCCGCGATGTCATCACCCAGACGGTGCTCGACTACCGCCGGGGCATCGACTACCTCGCCACGCGGGGCGACGTGGACATGGCCCGGATCGGCGCCATGGGCTACAGCATGGGCGGCTTCCACGCCGTATCGCTCACGGCCGTGGAGCCCCGCATCAAGGCCGCCGTCGGCTGCGTGGTTCCCGTCACCTGGCGCGACGACCCCATCCTCGATCCGGCCAACTACCTGCGCGGCATCGGCGAGCGCCCCTTCATGATGGTCCAGGGCAAAACCGATGAACTCTGCAACGAGGCACAGGCCCTGGAGCTCTACAAACATCTCGAAGGTCCCAACACCAGGCTCGAACTCTTCGACAGCGGCCATAAGCTGCCCGGAGACTATGTGGGCGTCGCGGTACCGTGGTTGATTGAACGGCTGTAAAGGACAAATAGGACGGATTCGACTGATAGGACCGATTTAATCCGTCCTATCGGTCCTATCCGTCCTACTCGTTCCCCTCCGAAATCCCCCGCAGCCTCGGATAAGCCGCCAGCAGATGCTCGGGCAGTTGAAAGCGCTCGCCCCCCAGCGCCGCCTGGATTTCCAGAGCATTGGCCACGGCCTGGCCATGGAAGTGGTTGTTGGTCACCACATAGACGTTCTTCGCCTTGGCCCGCATGGACTGAATCAATCCCAGCCACGGCTTCAGCTCTTCCTCGCTATAAAGATAGTCGTAGCGCTCGTTCTGGCTCACGCCCTCTTTGAACCAGTTCGCCTTGTTGCGCCCGTGAAAGCGCACGTAGCCCAGCGGCGCGGTGACGTGGTCCGAGGGCGCGATCGAATCCTGAAAAATCGGCTGATCGATATTGCAGAAGGCGATGTCCCGTGCGTGAAGTCCGTCGAAGACCTCCGGCGTGTTCCACGACTCGTGGCGCACTTCCACCACAAGCGGATAACCCTCGAAGCACTCCGCGATGCGCCCGAGCCACACCCGGTTCTCCGGCGTGCGACGAAAGCTCCAGGGAAACTGCACCAGCAGGGCACCCAGCCGCCCCGACTCGGCCAGCGGCGCGATGCCGTCCTTATATTGCGCGATCTCGTGCGCCGTGGGCCATGAATCCCGGTGGTGCGTAAAGCGCTCCCACAGCTTCGCGGCGAACTGAAAATCGTCGGTATCTTCCACCAGCTTCACCCACGAAGCCGCATGCTTCGCCTGGGGCGGATGGTAGAAACTGGAATTGATCTCGACGCAATTGAACCACCGGGCCAGCCAGCTCAGGGGATGAAAGCCCTTGCCCCGCCTTTCGGGATACACGATGCCATTCCAGTCCGCGTAGGACCAGCCCGCCGTGCCGATGTAGAGTTTGCCTGGATTCACAGGGAAGCCTTTCATTGAGGGCACAGTATAGCGTGGAACGCGGGGCAAACAGGACGGATAGGACCGATAGGACCGATAGAAGCTATCGGTCCTATTGGTCGAATCTGTCCTATACCCATAAAATTAACCGTTTCTTAACATTCGCCGTACACTGACCCGGTATCATTCCGCCAACTTGAAAACGTAAAACGATAATCAAAGCACGGCGGCCCACCCGAACCCACTCGGCCGCCAACGCGCGGGCCACGCAGTATCCGCCCGCGCAAGAAAGGAATACCCCAATGAAACAAGGCTTTCTCATCGATATGGACGGCGTAATCTACCGCGGCAATGAAATGATCCAGGGCGCGGTCGAATTTGTCGCCGCCCTGCGCGCCCGGAAGATCCCCTTCCTTTTCCTAACCAACAACAGCCAGCGCACCCGCCGCGACATGGCCACCAAGCTCCAGCGCCGTGACTTCGACGTGGAAGAGAAGCACATCTTCACCTGCGCCATGGCCACGGCCCAGTTTCTCGCCCACCAGAAGCCAAATGGCACGGCCTATGTCATTGGCGAAGGCGGTCTCCTCAATGCCCTCCACGATCACGGCTATTCCATCGTGGACCACGATCCGGACTACGTGGTGGTGGGTGAAGGGCGGACGCTGAATCTGGAACTCATTGAGGCGGCGGTCAACTTTATCCAGGGCGGCGCGAAACTCATCGCCACCAATCTGGACCCGAGCTGCCCCACGCCCAACGGCATCCGCCCCGGTTGCGGCGCCACGATCGCCATGCTGGAAGCGGCCACGGGCGTAAAGGCCTTCAGCGTGGGTAAGCCCAGTCCCATCATGATGCGCGCGGCCCGCAAGGTCCTGGGCCTCAGCGCGGATGAAACCACCATGATCGGCGACACGATGGAGACGGACATCCTCGGCGGCGTGAACATGGGCTACCGCACGATCCTGGTGCTCTCCGGCGGCACCCGCGAAGAAGACCTGAAACACTACGGCTACCGGCCCGACCTCGTGGTCAATTCCGTGGCCGATTTGTACAGCCAGGATTTTCTGCGGGATTCCGCAGCCTGAATCGGTTAGCGCGCTCCCGCGGCCCAGGACTCCGCCGCTTTCTGCTGCGTCTCGATGAGCTTGCCCTCATAAAACCAGATGCGGCCCCGCACCACCAGTCTCTCTCCAGGGGCCGCGTCATGTATTTAAAGGGGAAAAGGTCTTGAACGTTATCTGCGGGCGAAACGGACCAGATGCTCCGTGACCACAACAAAGTTGTCCGCGAGGCTGTCGCCATACTCCTTCAGAATCCGCTCGAGAACGGCGATCTTGGACGATGGCCGCTCGTTTCGCAGCCGTAATAACACTACCCCGGCATGGGGCAGATGCGATCGGAAGATCATATCGCCAAAATCCCGATCATTCGTGACCAGTATACGCGCCTCCGAAGCGGCGCGGGCGATGACTTCCGTGTCCTGAATTCCGCTTGCCTCGTCGCCGACATAGACTACGTCATGCCCTTGGCCTCGGAGCCAACTTGCGACGGTCTGCCCCGTGCACTCATCGACCAGCAGCCGCATTTACAAAGAACTGGCGCCGAGGGGCATGAAGCACGTATCCGAAATGGAATGGGAGGCAAACAGCAGACATGCTTGAATGTCCTCCGGAACAAGACGGGGATACTCTTCGATTAAGTCCGCTATGGTCGCGCCATGGGCCATCTGGCCGAGGATGAATTCCACGCTCAGTCTCGTGCCTGCAATCACAGGCTTACCACAAAGTATCGCTGGATCGCACGAGATTTTTTCCAGAAGCTGTTCATCGCTCATTGCAGGTCTCCTTTTAGAATAGTACCCGATGGGGCCCATCCTGGCAATAGTTTGCGGATATAATGGCCCCGCACTGCGGCTCAGCGCGCACCCGCGGCCCAGGACTCGGCGGCTTTCTGCTGCGTCTCGATCAGCTTGCCTTCATAAAACCAGATGCGGCCCCGCACCACTTTTCTCTCTCCCGGGGCCGTGTCTGGAAATTGCGGATCCACGTGGGCGCAGGGGCACTTTGCATTGCCCCAGCAGCGATCGACCGGATCAAAGGCGATGAGCACCCAGCGGGTCCCGTCGGCGTTGCCCACGGTGGTGACCGGGTCGGAGAAGGTCTTGTTGTCGTTGCTCTGGGCCTCAAATCCCACGAGGTCCTTCAGCATCAGGCAGACCTGGGCCCGCAGATCCGTCAGCGCGGCATCGGTACCGTTTTCGATCCACATCTCGATATCGACGGTGGTATCCGCTGCGCTGAGGTTCACCCCGAAGGACACCTTGTTCGGCAGGGTGCGCTCCAGCGAGAGTCCCGTCTCGGTGCGGGTCCAGTCGATATTCTCGATGCGCTCGTTCTTCGCATCCCAGTAGGTGGGGATGTGGGTGTGGGCAAGGTAGATCAGGTCTTTCTGGTGCCAGATGGCCTCCGGCACATCGAGCACGGCATAGCCGCCGCCCTCCCAGGGCGCAAAGATGCTGGCCTTGGTGCCACGCTGGGGCGCGACGGCCCCTTCGAGAAATCCGATTCGCGGATGGCGTCCGCCTGGATAGGGCAGAATCTTCAGGCCCGGTTTGCGCGCCCCTTCGAGGGTCTCCCGCCCGAAGGCCGCCGCCTGGGCGACCTGCGTCAACGTCTCCACATCCCACCCGGTCACCTGGGCCGCCTCCTCAAAGGAGTAGCCATGATGAACCAGCATGTTTTCCAGCCAGTAGCGCAGATCGGCGCGGGTCGCGGCCACCTCCGGCGACTGAGCGAGCGTTCCGTCTTTGGGCAGCGGATAGCGATCAGCGGGCATACCTTTCGCCTCGGGGTTCGCATCGGCCACGGGAATGAGATCCCGCAGCGCGATCACATTGAAGTTCTCCGCCTTGAGATAGTCCATGAACTCGATAAAGCGCGCCGGATCCGTGTGTACCCAGGGGTGGGCGACATCGGGCACGCCGTGGAACTGGAGTATCACCGGTTGACCCGGTTTTCCGGTATGGACCAACGTCTTGAAGTGCTCCAGCGTCCAATCGGGATAGGCGTCGCCCGTCGTGGGGATGAGCAGGCGGTGGTGACGGTCGGGCTCATAGCGCGGGCCGAGTTCGATTCGCCCATAGGGCATTTCCGGCTGCATGCCCCGGCGCGCGATCTTGTAGCCGCATTTTTCCAGCACCTGCACGCCCTCGATGCTGTAGGAATTCCCCGGCCAGGCAAAGGAGATCGGCTTGGGTACGCCCACTTTCTTCAGGGCATACTCCACCAGCGCCAGCTCGCCCTCCAGCAGCGCGGCCGACTTGGGACCCGCCACGCCCAGGTGGGTCCAGGTGTGGTTGCCGATTTCGAAGCCCATGGCGTTGATCGCCGCCACGTCGTCCCAGGAAAGGAAATTGGCCGTGTCATTCATCCAGAGCTGGGATATGAAGAAAGTCGCCCCGAATCCACGTTCTTTCAATGCCGGTGCCACAAAGTCCACATGGGACTTCACCGCGTCATCAAAGGTCAACACCACCGTTTTCTCGGGCAACTGGGCCACGGCCGAGGCCGCGCCGAGAACGGCGATAGCAAGACTGGTCCACCACGACATGATTGCACTCTCCTTTTGAAACCGGGGCCTGCGCGCTCGCGGCAGGCCCGGATGGGTCTTATGGGTCTTATGTGACCAATGGGCTCGCAGCGCATCCACCGATCGCCCATCAAGTCCTTTAAGTCCCTCTTGTCCTTTAGGTCCTTTGACCCTTACAGTTCCTTGAACACTTCCCGGGCTGCTTCCAGCGTCCGGTCGATGTGGCTTTCTTCGTGGGCCGTGCTCATGAAGCACGCCTCATACTGGGACGGCGCAAAATACACACCCCGCTCCAGCATGCCCCAGAAAAATTTCGCATAGCGCGCCGTGTCCGACTTCGTTGCCTCTTCATAATTCCGGATCGGCCCTTCGTGGAAGAACATGCACGCCATGGAGCCCGCCTGGGTCTGGAAAATCGGGATGCCCGCTTCCTTCGCGATCTGGCCGAAGCCCTCGCTCAGGCACGCCATCTGCCCTTCCAGTCCATCAATCACACCAGGCTGCGACAGCGCGCCCAGGGCCGCAAGACCCGCCGCCGTGGCCAGGGGATTCCCCGACAGGGTGCCCGCCTGATACACCGGCCCCACGGGCGACAGGTTATCCATAATCTCCGCCGGGCCGCCATAAGCCCCCACGGGCAATCCGCCGCCGATCACCTTGCCCAGCGCGCAGAGATCCGGGGTAACACCATAGCGCTCCTGCGCGCCGCCCAGCGCCACGCGAAAGCCTGTCATCACTTCATCGAAAATCAGCAGGGAACCATATTGCTCCGTGAAGGCCTTCAGGCCCGCGAGGTAACCCGGCTCGGGCAGCACCACGCCCATGTTCCCCGCCACCGGCTCCACGATGAGACAAGCGATGTGCTCACCGTGCTCTTCAAACACCGTGCGCACTGCGGCCAAATCGTTGAAAGGTACCGTCAGGGTCGTCGCCGCATAGGCCTTGGGCACGCCCGGACTCGTGGGCACACCCAGAGTCGTCAGGCCGCTGCCCGCCTTCACCAGCAGGCTGTCCACGTGGCCGTGGTAGCAACCTTCAATCTTCACGACGAGGTCCCGGCCCGTGTAGCCACGCGCCAGACGGATCGCACTCATGGTCGCCTCCGTGCCACTGTTCACCTGGCGCAACTTCTGCACGCAAGGCACGATGGACGCCACCTTCTCCGCCAGGCGGATCTCCGCCTCCGTGGGAATGCCGAAGCTCGCGCCCCGCGACAATGCATCGCGCACCGCCGACTCCACCACTTCGCTCGCATGGCCCAGCACCAGCGGGCCCCAGGAGAGCACATAGTCGATGTATTCGTTGCCGTCCACGTCCGTGATTGTGGCACCCTTGCCCGATTTAACAAAGAAGGGTTCGCCACCCACGCCCTTGAAGGCGCGGACGGGGCTGTTCACCCCGCCCACCAGGGTCTGATTCGCTGCCGCAAACAACGCTTTGGATTTGGTGTGATTCATCGCTCTGGAAACTTTCTACAGACATTTCAGGCTGGGGTTCACCGGCGCTCCACCGGAACGGTGGTTAGTGTAGCAGTTGGTAATTGACAATGGACAATTGACAATGGACAACGGAAAACAGGACGGGTGCGGCTAATGGGCGCGGCTTTCCGGACCACTGTTGACGCGACTGTCCTCATTCTTCATTGTCCATTGTCCATTGTCAATTGTCCATTCATCCGCTATCATGCGGTTTCACCCGCCACACGAAAGGAAATCCCATGCGACTCATCGCCCTCGCCGCCTTCCTCCTCCCCGCGCTCGCCTTCGCCGCGCCGCCCAATGTGGTCCTCATCCTCAGCGACGACCAGGCCTGGAGCGACTACAGCTTCATGGGCCATGAGGCCATCCACACGCCCCACATCGACAAGCTCGCCGCCGAGGGCATGACGTACACCCGGGGCTATGTGCCGACCAGCCTGTGTCGCCCGAGTCTCCTGACCTTCGCCACGGGACTCTACCCCCACCAGCACGGCATCACCGGCAACGACCCGATGAAAGGCACTGATCGCAACCTGATGCTCAAGCACATCGATGCCGCCACGACACTCATGGATCGACTGGGTGAAAAGGGCTATGTCTCCCACCAGTCCGGCAAATGGTGGGAGGGTGCTCCCAGCCGCGGTGGCTTTACCCACGGCATGACCCACGGGGATGACGCCCGGGGCGGTCGCCACGGCGACGACGGCCTGAAGATCGGTCGCGAGGGCCTCGCGCCCATCGCGAATTTCCTCGACGAAACGGCGGGCAAGCCCTTTTTCCTGTGGTACGCACCCTTCCTGCCCCACGAGCCCCACACCCCGCCGGAGCGCCTGCTGGCGAAATACCGCGCCGACGGACGTTCGGAGCATGTGGCGAAGTACTGGGCCATGTGCGAATGGTTCGACGAGAGCATCGGCGAACTCATGACTCTGCTTGAGCAGCGCGGCGTTGCGAAGAACACGCTCGTGGTCTATGTCACGGACAACGGCTGGATTCAAAATGAGAACGAGCGCGGCTTCGCCCCCAAAAGTAAGCGCTCGCCCTACGATGGCGGCGTGCGCACGCCGATCATCTTCCACTGGCCGGGGAAGATCGCGCCGTCACGGAATGATACCGCCCTCGTCAGCGGCATCGACATCGTGCCCACGATCCTGGAAGCCTGCGGCATCGCCCCTGTGCCGGAACTGCCCGGCGTGAGCCTGCTGCCCGGACCGCCCACAGACCGTGATCAGGTCTTCGGCGAGATCTACAGTCACGACGTGGCGGAAATCGACAACCCCGCCGCCAGCCTGTTTTACCGCTGGACCGTGGCCGGGGATTGGAAGCTGATCCTGCCCGCACGGGATGGGGAATCGCCTGAGCTCTACAACATCACGGCGGATCCGTGGGAGAAGGAAAACCTGGCTGGAACGGAGCCCGAGCGCGTGGGGGCATTGACGAAGAGCATCGACGCCTGGTGGCCGGGGAAATAGAAGAGGATTGACCACGGAGTACACGAAGGCACGGAGAAAGGAAATGAGAAAGGGAAATTGAGAGATCTTCTCGAAAGTGAGCGTACCGTGCCTCGGCACCGGTATATCAACACTCCCTCTTATTCTCCGCGCCTCCGTGTCTCCATGGTCTGAATATTTGGTTGTGGCCAACGGCTTCTTTATGCCCTTCCGTGGTCAATCTCTTTCCTCTTCCCTAAGCGATCACATCCTTCACCACATTCCCAAACACATCCGTCAATCTAAAAGCACGGCCCTGAAAGTCATACGTCAGCCGTTTGTGATCGATGCCCAGCAAGTGCAGCAGCGTTGCGTGGAAATCGTGGACGTGAACGCCATTCTCCGCGATGTTGTAGCCCAGTTCATCCGTCGCGCCGTAGGTCGTGCCCGGTTTTGTACCGCCGCCCGCCATCCACATGGAAAAACAGCGGGGATGGTGATCGCGGCCGTAGTTCGTGGCGGTCAGTTCGCCCTGAGAGTAATTCGTGCGCCCGAACTCTCCGCCCCAGATCACCAGTGTGTCGTCGAGCATACCGCGTTGCTTCAGATCCGTGATCAGCGCAGCCGAGCCCTGATCGGTTAGTTTTGTCATGTTGCGCATGCCATCCGGAATGTTGCCGTGGTGATCCCAGTCCTGGTGGTAGAGCTGGATGAAGCGCACGCCCCGCTCGGCCAGTCGCCGCGCGAGCAGACAGTTCGCGGCGTAGGTGCCGGGATTCCGCGCGTCCTCGCCGTACAACTCAAAAATATGCTCCGGCTCGTCTGAGAAGTCGGTCGCATCCGGCACGGACTCCTGCATGCGGAAGCCCATCTCGTATTGGGCAATGCGGGCCTCCAGCGCGGGGTCGCTGTGCTGGGCCTGCTTGTGGAGGTGCAGTTCGTTGACCGTGTCCAACAGCTTACGGCGACTTTCCCGGCTCACGCCTTCGGGATTCTCCAAGTATAGCACGGCGTCCTTCCCGGAGCGGAAGCGCACGCCCTGGTGAGCCGCAGGCAGGAAGCCGTTGCCCCAGAGGCGCGCATAGAGGGGCTGGCCGCCCATGTCCTTCGTCACGAGCACAACAAAAGAAGGCAGGTTGTCGTTTTCCGACCCGAGGCCATAGCTCAGCCACGACCCGATGCATGGCCGCCCGGAGAGCTGCGAGCCCGTCTGCAAAAAGGTGATCGCGGGATCGTGGTTGATGGCCTCGGTGTACATGGAGCGGATAATGCACAATTCATCCGCCACCTTCGCGGTGTGGGGCAACAATTCGCTGATCCAAGCACCGCTCTGGCCGTGCTGGGCGAAGTTGAAAATTGATCCCGCCATGGGCAGGCTGGCCTGGTTCGCCGACATGCCTGTGAGGCGTTGTCCCGCACGCACGGAATCGGGCAGTTGCTCGCCGTTGTGCTTCACGAGGCTGGGCTTGTAATCGAAGGTTTCGAGCTGTGAGGGACCGCCGCTCTGGAACAAATAGATCACCCGTTTGGCCTTGGGCGCGAAGTGGGGCGAGGCCAGCGAGGGCGCGTTTTCGGCCACGGCCGCGCGGGCCGCGTCGGTGTGGAGCAGTTGGCCGAGGGCGAGGGCACCGAGGCCCATGCCGACTTTGCTGAGGCACTCCCGGCGTGTCATGCCCAGAAGCGGGATGGAGCCGGTGCAGAGGGGGTTGGGCGTGTTCATTGTTTTACCTGAAACTCCTCGTGGTTCATGATCACCTGGGCCAGGGCAGTGGCCGCCGCGAGCTGGACGGGATCGGCCCCTTCGGGCACAGGCTTTTCGCCGATGGCGAGATAGGTCTTCGCGCTTTCGGTATCGCCTGCGAAATAACTGCGTTGTTCGTCGAAAGCCGCCGAAAGAATCCGCAATTCCTCGATGTCGGGCGTGCGGCTCGTAAGGCGGCGAAACACGGTGGTGATCCAGCCTTCGCCATCCGCGGCCAGGGCTTCCGTCGCGAGTACGCGGGCCGCTTCGATATATTGCGGGTCGTTGAGCAACACCAGCGCCTGCAGCGGCGTCATGGTGGACTCCCGCCGCACGATGCAGTATTCCCGCCCGGTGGCATTAAACGTAAGCAGCGAGGGCGGCGGCATGGTGCGCTTGATGAAGGTATAGAGACTGCGGCGGTAGAGCCCTTCGCCGGTGTCAGGCTTGTACGACGAGGTGGGCCCGTCTTTCCAGAGTCCTTCGGGCTGATAGGGCTTCACGCTGGGCCCGCCCTGCTTCAACACCAGCAGTCCCGCGCTCGCCAGGGCGTTGTCGCGGATCTGCTCGGCGCTCATGCGGTGACTGGGGCCCCGCGCCAGCAGGGCGTTGTCGGGATCACGCTCCAGCAACGCCGGGTCCGCCGCAGAGTCCTGACGGTAGGCCGCCGTCATGACGATCCGCTTCAGCATGGCCTTCACGTCCCAGCCGGACGCGATGAAGTCCAGGGCGAGCTTGTCGAGCAATTCGGGATGGGAAGGCAGGGCGCTCCGCGTGCCGAAATCCTCCTGGGTCTTCAGGAGCCCCTGGCCGAAGACATCCTGCCAGAGCCGGTTCACGGCCACGCGCGCGGTGAGGGGATTGCGGGGATCGGTGAGCCACTGGGCGAGCCCCAGGCGGTTGCGCGGCAGCGCGGGATCCATGGGCAGGATTTCGTCCGGCACACCGGGCAGCACCTCCTCAGCGCGGTGGTTGTATTCACCCCGCTCCAGGCGATAGGCCGGCCGCACATCGACCATCTCCGTCATCGTCATGATCTCGCGCACACCGTTGACGAAATCCGCCTCTTCTTTCCGGGCGCTCTCCAGCGCGGACAACTGCGCACGAAGGGGTTCATCCGCCGCTTCTGTGTAGTAGGCGACGAGACGTTCGTCCGGCTGCGGTTGTGCCGCGAGGCGATCCACTTCCGCCGCCAAGTTGGCTTTCCCCGCCAGCGCGAGGACCTCCAATTCCGTCAGGCGGCGGTTGAATACTTTGAAGCTGTCGATGCGCCCGCCCTGGAAGCCGGCATCGCGGAAGCGCATGGCCAGTTGCAGTGGCGGTTTGGCCGGGTCCGCTTCGGACTCGTAGAGCAGGGACTTCTTCAGGCCGTCGCGCACCACCGCGAGGGGGGCAGGCTCGCCGTCGATATAGATCGAGACGCCATCTGCGCGGGAGCTACCGTCGTAGGTGATCGTGCAATGGGTCCACGTGTTCGCGGCGATTGCGGGGGCCTGCACCTGTATGGCGTTGCCCGGCCAGAAGTGGCAGAGGCTGAAGGTGGGCTTGCCTTCCAGCAGCAGAAACTCGTAACCCCGATTGGCCGCGTCTTCCGCCGCCATGCTTTTGTGAAAGATCACGTAGCGCGCGGCATGATCCGGCGTGCGAAGCCACAGGGAAAAACTGAAGGGCTGATGGCGGTCGAAGGCCGCCGCTGCGGACACCAAGTCGAGACCGTTGTCGCCATTAAACTGCAGCGCGCCGCCCTCGGGACCCGGCACGCTTTCCGGCGCGCGGGGCAGGGTCGCCTCGCTGCCTTCCGCCGCGAGGTTACGCGTCTTGCCTTCCGACTGCGCGTCCAGCGGCAGATCCACCACCGGCGTCGGTGCGGGCACCGCGCGATTGGGATCGGCCCGCCACGCCTCGAAACGACTAGTGGCTTCGCCACGCACCTGATTCACTTCCCCTTCCTTGCCGGAAATCGCCGCGCGGAGTGCTTCGTGGCGCTCCTTTTCGCCTTCCCCATAGACGAACATGCTGGGCGAGGGAATGGCCCCGGTAAAGTGGGAGTACATGCCCGATTCATCGATATTGTTGAAATAGGCGAAAAGCTGGAAGTAATTCTCCTGCGTGACCGGATCGAACTTGTGATCGTGACAGCGCGCACAGCCCGCCGTCAGACCGAGAAAGGCCGTGGCGAAGGTTTCGGCGCGATCCGCCACATAGTTGACGCGAAACTCCTCCAGCACGCTCCCGCCCTCGTTCGTCTGTCGGTGCAGCCGATTGAAGGCCGTGGCCAGGCGCTGGTCCTGCGTGGCGTTCGGCAGCAGGTCGCCCGCGATCTGCGCGCGAATGAATTCGTCGTAGGGCATGTTCTGATCAAAGGCGCGGATGACCCAATCGCGCCAGGGCCATACCGTGCTGTCCCGATCCGCCTGGTAACCGAAGGTATCGGCGTAGCGCGCCACGTCCAGCCACTGGTTCGTCATGTGCTCGGCATAGTTCGGGCCATTCAGGAAATGATCCACCATCGTCTCGTAGGCCGCGGGCGACGTGTCGGCCAGGTAGGCGTCTATCTCCGCCAGGGTCGGCGGCAGTCCCGTAAGGTCGAAGGCCACGCGGCGTATCAGGGTTTCTTTCGTCGCCTCGGGCGCGGGCGCGAGGCCCTCCGCCGACAGGCGCGCGCGGATAAAGGCGTCCTCGGGCGTGGGCGCATCGGCCACAGCGGGCAATGGGTGTTCCCGAGGCGGAATGAAAGCCCAGTGCTTCTCGTAAGCGGCCCCTTCGGCTATCCAGCGCTTCAGGATCTCTTTTTGCGCCTCGGACAGCTCCAGCTTCGCTTCCGGTGGCGGCATGAGGTCGTCGCCATCGGTCGCGAAGATCCGCGCGATGACTTCGCTAGTCGCGACATCGCCGGGGAGAATCGCCTTCGCCGCCAGGGCATCCTCCGCCCGGTCCAGGCGCAATTCGCCCTTGCGCGCGGCGGAATCGGGGCCATGGCACGCAAAGCAGTGCTTGGAAATGATGGGGCGGATGTCCCGGTTATACTGGAGGGGTTCTTCGGCGGACGCGGAGAGGACCATTGTGGCCGCCACCATTCCCGAAACCCAGGCTGAACTACGTCGATGCATGACTGATGCTCTCACAATGCACTACGGGGTTGAATTTCCAGACTCCCCTCTAGTCTACAACCTGCGGGGACCCATGACAATATCCTGTTTGGACCCGCCAACAGCCGTTTGCCTTTTCCCCGCGCGCGGCGCTAGGATCGCTCCGCTGTCGACAAGCCAACAAGGAGAGAACCATGGGATGCTGGGGCACCGGCACCTTCGAAAACGACGATGCCTTGGATTGGGCCTTCGATCTGGGCCAGAATTCCGGGATGGACCCAGTGCAGCGGGTGCTTCGCGCGCCGTGCGATGGTGACAACCTGGAAGCCCCCGACGCCTGCGAGGCGCTGGCCGCCGCTGAAATCGTGGCCGCATTGCTGGGGCGCCCTGCCTCAGATTTGCCGGTGGACGTGGCGCGATGGATCGCGGAGCACCGCGGGCTCGATGCCCGGCCCTATCGCGAGGTCGCCCTGGCCCACGCCCGCGCCGCCCTGGGCAACAACTCCGAGTTGCGCGAACTCTGGGCGGAGAACGAACCCGATTTCCCCTTCTGGAAGGCCACCGTGGAGGCTCTCATCGCGCGGCTTAGCTCGGCAGGTTAAGAACGACCTAGCGCGCCGCGCCGCCCGCCTGCTCCGGCGTCGCAACTAAAGTTCAATAAACGTCCTCAGGGCATTGACGTCGAGGAGGCCAACCCGCGTGGCCTCGCCGGGATGAGGCTCCAATCTCACACAGATGGGCATTTGCGTGACTCTCCACCCGTCGAAACTCGTGAAGAACCAGAGGTAGGCGCGCCCCCGGAGCACGTTGCGCAGCCAGTACTTCCGCCCTTCAAATTTTCGGAAGGTGAGCAGGAAGGGCCCGTCCTGGTATTGGGGAAAATCGTCCGGAAAATCGTCTGGAAAATCGCCCCTATCTTCAGGCGCTATGGAGAAGGCCCCTCGATAGCGGGGCACCTCTTCCCTTAGGAAGGGTCCTTCGGGGTCGTAGGGACTCACCGAACCTGCCTGTTGGCCAAAGAAGTCCGTGATAGGTTCGCCTGTATCCGCTTTGATCATCAGCGCCATGTAGAAGCTACTGGGAAGCCGGTCAGATCCATGATAGGCAAGTTCGACGCGTCCGCCTATCAGATTCTCTCTATCCCGAATGGGAACCGTGGAGAATTCAGGCAAGTCATCGGGCCCGCCCGCGCGAAGGCACGACTCGATCCTCGCTTCCGCCAACACTTCGATCAACCACGGCCCCTTCCACGCGATGCACAGAAGTCCTGTGATCGCTGCAAGCCCCGCGACCACGGCGCGTAAGTGTCCTCTGCTGATCTTCATCGTCGCTACCTTCTCCATGGTCGTCGTTGCGTGAGCAGCGCGCATGTAAGGTGCTATAATTGCGAACTTTCAACTCATACTACGTCAACTCCCCCTGAAGGTTCATTCCATGCCCGACCAGCTTACCGACACCTCGCGCCTCTGCGTTCACACCATGACCACGAAGCCCCTCTCCCTCAAGGAGGCCCTCCCTGCCTATGAAGCCGCAGGCGTGAAGGGCATCACCGTGTGGCGCGATCACATCGAGCCCTACGGCGCAAAGGAAGCCGGGAAGATGCTCCGCGACTCCGGCCTGGAAGTGGTCAGCCTCTGCCGGGGCGGCTTCTTCCCCGCGACCGCCGGCATGGCGCGCGAGCAGGCCCGGACGGACAACCGGAAAATCATCGACGAGGCCGCCGAGATCGGCGCGCCCCTCGTGGTGCTGGTCTGCGGGGCCATCCCCGATCTCGACCTCCAGACCCAGCGCCAGCAGATCGCCGAAGGCATCCACGCCATCGTGCCCCACGCGAAGGCCGCCGGCGTGCGCCTGGCCATCGAGCCCCTCCACCCCATGTACGCCGCCGACCGTTCCGCCGTCAGCACCATGGATCAGGCCAACAACATGCTTCTCATGCTCGGAAGCGAGCAGGTGGGCCTCGCCGTCGATGTGTACCACGTCTGGTGGGACCACTTCCTCAAGGCCGAGATCGAACGCGCCACCGGCACCATCTTTGCCTTCCACGTGTGCGACTGGCGCGTGCCCACGCGCAATCTGCTCACTGACCGCGCCATGATGGGCGACGGCTGCATCCGCATCAACGAAATTCGAGGCTGGGTGGAGAAGGCGGGCTTCAAGGGCTTCATCGAGGTGGAGATCTTCTCCGACGACCTCTGGGCGATGGATCAGGAGCGCCTGCTGAAGCGAATCAAGAATGCGTACCTGAAACACGTGTAGGGTAAAAAAAAATGGGTCGTATGGGTCTCATGACTTTGTGGTTTCAAACATCACATGACCCATACGACCCATAAGACCCATACGACCCATAAGACCCATAAGACCCATAAGACCCATAAGACCCATAAGACCCATAAGACCCATGGACCCCGTGCTCCCTACAGCAGACTGCCGAGCAACAGGCTCAGTGCCGAGATCCCCTCGGTAACAAAATTCAGCACGAAGAAAAGCGTATCGCGAACCAGCAAATAGACCACCAGCAGAATCTGCATGTACTACTCCAGCGCGCCCGGGCGGCGCGCGTTTTTTTATCGGCTGGCGGCCCGAAGCCGCCAGATGCTAGGATCGCCCTTCGCGATCGACGGCGCAGTATAGCAAAATCTCAAAACATCAGGAGTCTCCCCATGTCCTCGGAGAAGTTGGAAACCCTCAAGACCCTTCTGGGCGAAGTCAGCGACATCCACAGCGCCATCGCCCTCCTCCACTGGGATCAGGAGGTAATGATGCCGCCCAAGGCCGCGCCCGGTCGCGGGCAGCAACTTGCCACACTCTCCGGACTCGCCCACCGGCTCTTTACGTCGCCCGAAATCGGTGATCTGCTCCGCGATCTCCACGAGGGCGGCACCCTGACTGGGGATGATGCCAAGATGGTCTCGGAGGGGCTCCACGACTACACCGTAGCCACGAAACTCCCCGAAGCCTTCGTCCAGAAGCTGGCCATCGCCCAGAGCAGTGCCTACGAAGCCTGGGTGAAGGCCCGCGCTGCCTCGTCCTTCGCCGATTTCCAGCCCCACCTCCAGGGCATGGTCGATCTCATGCTGGAGAAGGCCGAGCACCTGGGATATGAGAATTCGCCCTACGATGCGCTGCTGGACGAGTACGAACGCGGCATGACGGCTGACTACCTCGGCGGCCTCTTCGGCGATCTCGCTCCGCGCCAGAGCGCGCTGGTGGAGCGCATCGTCAACGCGCCGGACCAGCCTGACCTGGCTTGGCTCGATCAAGAGTGGGACCCCGAAGCCCAGTGGAAGCTCAGCGTCAAAATTCTCAAGGAAATGGGCTACGATTTCGAGGCGGGACGCCAGGACAAGTCGGTCCACCCTTTCAGCACCAACTTCGACATTACCGACGTGCGCATCACCACGCGCATCAATCCACGCGACCTTTTCAGCGGCTTGATGGGCTCCATGCACGAAGGCGGCCACGCGCTCTACGAGCAGGGCCTCCGCGAAAGTGATCGCCGCACGCCCCTCGGCCAGTCCATATCCCTCGGCATCCACGAATCCCAATCCCTCACCTGGGAAAACATCGTCGGTCAGAGTCTTCCCTTCTGGAAGCGCCAGACCGCTCGCCTGAAAAAGGCCTATCCCGGCCAGCTCGACGACAAGACCCCGGAAGATCTCTACCGCGCCGTCAACCGCGTTCAGCCCAGCTTCATCCGCGTCGAGGCCGACGAATGCACCTACAACCTCCACGTGATCCTGCGCTACGAGATCGAACGCGCACTGATCGAAGGCCAGATGAAGGTGTCCGAAGTGCCCGAGGCGTGGAACGCGAAAGTGAAGCAATACCTCGGCCTCGACGTCCCCAACGACGCCATGGGCTGCCTTCAGGACATCCACTGGTCCCACGGCAGCATCGGCTACTTCCCCACCTACGCCCTGGGCAACCTCTACGGCACCCAGTTCCTCGAAGCCATCGAGCGGGACCTGCCGGATCTGTGGAGCGACATCGAAGCCGGACGCTTTGCTCCACTGCTCGCCTGGCTCCGAACCAACATCCACCAGGTCGGCCGCCGCATGACCGCCTCCGAGCTCATCACCCACGTCACGGGCAAGGCCCCCTCCGCCGAACCCTTCATGAAGTACCTCGAAAAGAAATACCTGCCCCTCTACGGGCTCGACTGATTATGGAGAGGGGCCTTTCCAGGCCCCTTGCCAGGAGAAAGCAACCCAAGTCGTGCCACGCGCTTCGGCTGCTCATTCAACATTCACTCTTCATCATTCTCTATTCCCAAACATCTCCGCCCACGCCTCCGCCTTGAACCCCACCGTCGCAACGCCATCCCCCAGCACGAATGGTCGCTTTACCAGATTCCCATTCGACGCCAGCAATTCCAGCGCTTCCGCCTCGCTCATCCCCGGCAGCTTGTCCTTCATATTCAGCGCCTTGTAGTCCATCCCCGATGTATTGAACAACTTCCGCACATCGCCCCCCATCGCCTTCAGCATCTTCTTCAACTCCGCGACGGTCGGCGGGGTCTCGCGAATCGGCACTTCCTTGAACGCCACGCCCCGCGCCCCCAGCCACTTCGCCGCCTTCTGGCAGGTACCGCAATTCTTGTAGGCATACACTTTTATCGACACAACAAATCTCCTTCGAAATCGAACTCTTGATGACTGAATTTCCCACAGACATTACACCGCCCCGCGCGCGCATTGCCAACAGAACACATGGATACAGGGACACCAGAGACAACAGCG
>JBIJDL010000278.1:0-8334 GCA_044344195.1 Candidatus Hydrogenedentales bacterium | reverse complement strand
ACCGGGGCCTCTCTGGCCCGCCCGGGGGGGCCTGCCGCCGGGCGCCCCGCCGGCGCTCCATACGTGCGCTTTTCTTTTGGGGGTTTGGGTTCTTTGGGTTTGCCGCAGCGGACCATGCACCTTTGGTGCATGATGCCGGCGGGCCGCCGGCGCTCCATGCGTGCGCTTTTCTTTTGGGGGTTTGGGTTCTTTGGGTTTGCCGCAGCGGACCATGCACCTTTGGTGCATGATGCCGGCAGGCCGCCGGCGCTCCATGCGTGCGCGATCTTCTTGATTGCCATCGTGGTGAGGATTGGTCGGGAATTTGCCGCCCACTGGGAACTCGCGGCCCATATACGGTATGCTACTTCCCATGAACACACCACCCTTTGATTTTGCTCGTCTTGATTATCCGCTGGCGCCGTGCACCCTGTATAACATCGGGGGGCCGGCGCGGGTTGCGTTGTTGCCTCGGGATGAGGGGGAGGTGGAGTTGGCGTTTCGCTGGATGCAGGAGCAGCCGGGGAAGAAGCTGATCCTGGGGGGCGGCTCGAATGTGTTGATCGACGACGCGGGCTATGATGGCATCGTGTTGTTTACCACGGAGTTGCGCCGGATGGAGGCGGTGGGGGAGGACAAGTATTATGTGGGGTCGGGTCGCGAGCTGGATGATATGGTCCAGAACGTGATGCTGGCCCACAATTATGAGGGCGTGGGCGGTTTCACGGGGATCCCGGGGTCGGTGGGGGGCGCCATCTATATGAACGCGGGCACGGTGAAGGGGAGCACGTGCCAGTGGATGGAGTCGGTGGAGGTGATGAAGCCGTCGGGGTTGGTGACGGTGCCCATGTCGCCGGAGCTGTATGGCTATCGGGGCCAGACCTTTTGTGCGCCGGGGGATGTAATCCTGGGTGGGACCTTTGCGTTTACCCCGGCGGAAGCAGATCAGCAGGCGATCTATGCCCACTATAAGCAGCGTCGGCTGGAGAAACAGCCCCAGGGCTATTGCTGCGGAAGCGTTTTCAAGAATCCCGAGGGCGGCCACGCGGGGGCGTTGATCGAGTCCTGCGGCCTGAAGGGCACGCGCCAGGGCGGGGCGATTATCAGCCCGATGCATGCGAATTTCATCATGAACGAGAACCAGGCGCGCTTCCAGGATGTGCTGGATCTCATCGCGCTGGCGAAGGGGAAGGTGGCGGCGGCCCATGGGGTGGTGCTGGAAGAGGAAGTGCGGATTATAAGGTAATTGACAATTGACAATGGACAATGGACAATGGGGAACTCTTTAAGTTTCATTGTCCATTGTCCATTATCAATTGTCCATTGAATTCGGAGCGTTCCCCGCATGGATATTCATGACCTGTTTGACCTTGTTGCCCAGGAAAAAGCCTCGGATCTGCTGATCAGCGCGGGAGCGCCGCCGATTCTGCGGATCCACGGCCAGTTGTTTCGCAGCCGGACGGATGCGTTGACGCCGGAGATGACGGAGAAGCTGATATTCGATTTCCTGACCGACGAGCAGCGGGAGCATTTCCTGGCGCATAAGGAGCTGGACTTTTCGCTGGCCTCGGGGCGTCGCCACCGCTTCCGCGTGAACGTCTATCGCCAGAAGGGCGCGGTGACGGCGGCGTTTCGGCCGATTCCGGAGAAGATCCCGAGCTTGGACGATCTGGGCCTGCCGGATTCGGTGAAGGAAATTGCGAATGTGCGCCAGGGGCTGGTGCTGGTGACGGGGCCGACGGGTCACGGCAAGACGACGACGCAGGCGGCGCTGATCGACCTGATCAACAACGATCGGGCCTGCCACATCATCACGGTGGAAGATCCGATTGAATATGTCCACACCCACAAGCGGTCCATCGTGGATCAGCGCGAAGTGGGCGGCGACACGAACAGCTTCCCTACGGCGCTGAAGTATGTGCTGCGCCAGGATCCGGACGTGATTCTCATCGGCGAAATGCGCGATCTGGAGACGATCAAGGCGGCGCTGACGGCGGCGGAGACGGGCCACCTGGTCTTCGCGACGCTCCACACGAACGACGCCATCCAGACCGTGGACCGCATCATCGACGTGTTCCCCGGCCATGAGCAGCAGCAGATCCGCTTCCAGCTCTCCATGACCCTCCACTCCATCATTTCCCAGCGGCTCCTGCCGAATCTGGACAATACGGGCCGGGTGCTCGCCTGCGAGATGCTGGTGAACAACACGGCGGTGGCCAACCTCATTCGCGAGGGCAAGACCCACCAGGTGTACAGCGTGGTGGAGACGAGCATGCGCGACGGGATGATCACGATGGATCGCTCGGTGAAGGACCTGTACAACGGCGGCTTGATCTCGGAAGAAGACGCCCTTGCGCTGATGAAGAACCCGAAGGACCTGAAGGGCGGCTCGGGCGACGCGCCGCCGGCAAAGAAACCGGCGAAGAAGGCGACGAAGTAGGGAAAAGATCAGACGGATCAGACGGATCAGGAGAGTTTCATGTATTAGGCGATGCCTAATTTTGTCGACGGATTGGGATGGCTTTTGCCTTCCACTCTGGTATACTGATTGCCCATGAAAGAAATATTTTTTTCTGGAACCTTTACCATAACCACAGGATATATCCCCTCAGAACAGTTGGGACAGAACCCCGGGGATGAAAACACGATTATGGCCGATGGCTTAGAGAATGTAGTCCCGTTAAGAGCGGCACCGATGTTGCGGGTGGTGGAGCGTGGCGATGGCCCGCTGGCGACCTGGTCGGATGAAGCGCTCATGCTGGAGCATGGTCAAGGCTCGGAAGATGCCTATGCCGTGCTGGTGCGGCGCCACCAGAAGGGCGTGTTGAACTATGTCTACCGGATGGTGCAGAACCGCCACATTGCGGAAGAGCTGACGCAGGAGGTTTTCCTGGCGCTGGTCCGCAATGGCGCGCGCTACCAGCCGACGGCGAAGTTCACCACCTATCTCTACACGATTGCGTCGAATATTGTCTCCAAGGAATGGGCCCGGCGTAAGCGGCGTCCCAAATTCTTCAGCATATCGAGCTGGTGGAACCACGAGGACGACGAAGCCTTCAACCCCATGGATCACGTGGGGGATGAACGGGCGAACGTCCTGGCGGCGTTCCAGCGCGGCGAGATCTCGGAAGCGGTGAATGAAGCGCTTCGTCACCTCCCCGAGCACCAGCGTGAAACGTTTGTATTGCGTCGCTTCCAGGATCTGTCCTATGAGGAGATCGCGGAAGTGCTTGAAGTCCCGGTCGGGACCATCAAATCGCGTATTGTGCGTGCGGAGCGGGCGCTGCGGCCCTACCTCGAAAAGTATCGCGAGTATATTTGATGGTTTCAGGCGCCGGGAGAGCGCCATGACGCGCGGCCCTTATTGGGAGGGGCCGAGGCGGGCGCTCTGGATGGAAGAGTGCGTTACAGGGTACCTAGGCGAATGCAAATAGCAACGAAAATACGGCCCCATCCCGGCAAGCAGGCCTTGCTGGCGTATGCGGAGAATCTGGTGGACAATCGCGCCGCGATTGACCGCACCATCGCATCCCACCTGAGCCAGTGTGCGGCCTGCCAGGCGGAAGTACGCGCCATACAGGAATCGCTGGCTTTCGTGTCCTCGGCCCCCGCGCTGGAGGCGGACAGCGAACTGACCGCACAGATCCTCATGGCGGGCAAGCAGGCTCGCTCGGAGATGAAGCGCGGCTCTGGCCCGCTGCGTGCGGTGTGGAAAGTGGCCCAGGCCTGTGCGTGCGCCGCAGGCATGGTGGTGGTGGCCGGGCTGACCTTCGCGGGCTTTGTGGGTTCGCCGGAGCAGCAAAGCGCGGCGCCGGTGTTCCAGCCGAGCGTTCCCGTGGTGGCGGAAAGCGGCCAGTCGCCCGAGGCAATTCGCCAGGCCGCGCTGGATGTGGCGGAAGAGGTGCAAACCCTTTCGGCGGCGATCAAGTCGAAAAACGGCGCAGCGCCCCAGACCCCCCAGGAGCAGGAGCAGATGCGCGTGGTCCAGTCGCGCGATGATGATATCGCGGCGGCGATTTCGGCGTTGGAGCGCAACCCGAACAACGTTCGCGCGACCCACGTGCTCCACACCTACCTGAAAGACCTGCGCAATATTTATGTCGAGGGCGGCAGCCTCTAGCGGCTCGGCCCCGAGTACGGACATTACATGCAGTCCGCGCCCCCCAGGGCGCGAAAGCACAGCCGGAAGGCCCTGAGCGGGGCGTCTGCGATCTGTGCTCATTTTTTTTGAACCCGGCTCCGGAACGAAATTATGGCCCGCAAAGGTACCTTTATCGCGCTGTTACTCCTCTGCTCCGTGTCGCTGGCTCAGGGGCCAGTCCCCGAGAAGGGCCTGCTGGAGAAGACCCAGTCCTTCCTGGATGAAGTGGGCAAGGGCATGCGCAACTTCGGCGAGAAGGCCGAGGGCATATTCGGGCCGGGCATGGGGCTGGACGATGAGAAGCCTGCGGACTTTACCAAAGAGCGCGACGTCAGCGAGCGCAAAGAGACCGGGCCGGCCCCGCTGGTATCGGTCTCCAATGAATTCGGCGAGATCCACATCGACACGTGGGACGAGCGGGTGGTGCGCATCAACGCCAAGGTGGTCGCCGGGGCCGAATCGGCCAGCGTGGCGGAGGAGATCTCCCGCTCGATTGACGTGCAGATCGTGACCGGGGAAGATCTGGTGCAGGTGCGCCCGGTGCTTCCGGATCGCCATCTGGACATGGGCGCGGTGTCCATGGAGGCCAATCTGTATATCACCGTACCCCGGGGGGCCAATGTGGTGGTGGACAACGCCTTCGGCGATACCTATGTCCGCGGCGTGGGCGGTTTTGTGGCGCTGGAGTCCCAACACGGCATGGTGGACCTGGGCGATATCGGCGGCGCGGTGAAGGCCCGGGTGCGGGGTCCCTTTCCCCTGCGCGCGGCCGGCCTGAAGGCGGGGGGGCAGTTTCAGCTCCACGACAGCCAGGCCGAATTCAGCGAGGTGGCGGGCGTGCTGCAGATCAACAGTTTCGGGGGGAGCGTGGCCGTGCGCAATCTCCAGCCCGAGGCTTCCTTCGACATGATCGGCTACAGCACGGCGGTGCACCTGATCCTGCCGCCCGACGCGAAGCCTGACCTGACCGCGACCGCGCTCTATGGCTCTATTGACTCCCAACTGCCCGTCACGCGATCGGAGCAGGGTCCACGCATCCTGGCGCGCCATGGCAGCCCGGATGCGAAGCAGCGCATCGACATCAGCGCGACCATCGGTGAGATCCGGGTGGAATTCGAGGGGAATCCTGGTGGCGTGGCCACCGGCCCCCAGGGGCAGGACAAGCCCTACGACGAGATCGTCTCCGAAAACCACACCGTGACGCCCTACACACGCCTGCAGATCGAGGCGGTCCGGGGGGATATTGTGCTGGAGGCTTCCGACGATCCCGGCGTGAACATCTCCGCCACGCGCATCGCCTGGGTGCCCAGTGCCTCCAAGGCCCGCGCCGCGCTGGACGTGCTGCCGCTGAAGGTTCAGAAAGACGCCGACCGGCTTACGGTCCGCACGCTGGTGACGGGCGATCTGGCCGCGCTGGAGTGCAGTGATTATCGCATCAACCTGAAAATACGATATCCCCGAAATCTTCCGGTTACCGTCATGGCCGAAGACGGCCACACCCGGGTCAGCGGCAGCGTGGGCCAGGCCACCATCGAGCAGACGGCGGGTGCGGTGAGCGCGTCGGACTGCGCGGGGCCGCTCACGCTGACCAACAAGAATGGCGGGATCCGGGTTTCGGGGGCCGCAGGCAACGTGGAGGCATCGGCGCGCTACGGCGATTCCTTCTTCGAGCGGGTGACTGGCACGTTGAATTCCACCTGCGTCAAGGGGGGCACTATCATCGACAAGCCGGGCGGCGCGGTGACCGTCCGGAACAGCCTGGGGAACGTCAGGATTCTGGCGCTGGACGGCATGGCGGGCGATATGGATATCAAGGTGGAAGAGGGCGATCTGAGCGTGGTGCTGGGCGATGCGGCTTACAGCGAGCTGAGTGTCGCCGTGGACAAGGGCACGGTGGACAGCGCGATTCCGCTCGAGGGGAGCATTCTGGGGCGGAGTCAGGCGAAATATCGCGGATTTCCGAAACAAGGGCAGTATAAGATGGAACTCGAAGCGAAAAATGGGGATATAGTACTTGACTAGCAACTCGTCTGCGCCGCCGGTGGGCGGCGGGCGAGAATTACCACCGCGAAGTCACCTTGGCCATACTATGGTGTAGTAGGCCAGCGAATAAAAGTAGTTCGCCGGTGGTATAGTCCCTAACAGTCCGTGAATAGAGACCTTGTACGATTCGGTCGAGTTGGTATCGGAATTGCTTCGTCTTCGCAGTCTGTCAGGTCTGCCCCAAGCTGGAAAGAGAGCACCCCATGTCGAATGCCCTGATTCAGGAAACCCTGCTGCCCTTCCACATTCTATTTGCCTGCCCTCACTGCCAGTCCGTGCGGCAGGTGCCCGAGCAATACCTCGGCCAGAGCGGCCACTGCAACACCTGTGGCGGCACCATCACCATCTCCGAGAAATCCGCGCCCGCGCTGCCGCCTGTTTCCGTGGCGGCCCAGCCCAAAGACTGGTACCGCCAGCGTACCTCCTATTTCGAGTTCTGCCGCGACAACTACGAGCGAGCACGGGCCCAGTTTCCGCCGATCGACAACGACGCCTATTGGCAACATGGCATCCAGACGGCGGCGAATTGCCCGGACCGGATGGAGCAGGTGGCGCGGTGGGAGAAACTCGTGGCCGAGGGGATTCCCTGGGTCGTGGCTTTTGAATATCTGGTTCATCACTATGCGAAGGACAAGGACTACGAGAAGGCCTACTACTTCTGCTGCGTCTACTTCCACAGCGAACGCTGGAAGAACCCCCAGTGCGCGAACAGCAGCTACAAGTTGCTCAAGCTCATGCGTAAGCTGGATATGAAGCTGCACGGGTAAAAGAGCCCGAACCACAAAATTTTCGCCGATGGACGCAAATGATATGTTTGCGTCCATTGCTTTTTGGGGGGGCGTCGAGGGGACTGTCCTGCACGGTCGACGAGCCGTTAGGGTACGTCCAACTTCTATTACCAAGGTGATTCGCTCGCGGTGTGGTGGGATGAGGAAGGCGAGCCGGACGACGAAGATCTGTGGCCAGACGACCCGCGGACCTACGACATAGTATTCCTCAGTCCCGATGGCGAAGTCTTTGAGTTCGACGGCACCGTCGAGGAGGACGGTTGGGACGAGGAGAAGGAAGACTTCGTGCCCGTGACCGTTCCCATGACGGGCCGCGTGGGCTACATCGTCGGCATTTCCATGGTCGCGCCCTTCGCCGCCGTGCAGCGCGGCTTCCTCTACGTCTCCGAAGACGGGCCATCCTCCCCCGACATCGTTTTTGGCCGCGAACGAGACGAACTAGAGGACGAAGGCTCGCCCTTCGACGATCCCGAGTTTCTCACGCCCGAAGCCGCCGCGACGCTGAAGGCTTTCGAGGAGAAAATACACGCCGTGCTGGCGTCCTTCGGAATCCACGCGCTGACCGAAGCCGAACTGAACGAGCCGATCCCCGGCCTCGCGCCCGACGCGGAAATGCAGCGCGTAACAAAGGCGGAATACGCGACGGTGGGGGACGCCCTGTTTTTCACGGTGTACGAGTGAGGCAAGGGACAAAAACGGCTCAAAGACGGAAACCGGACCTGTAACGTCGGGTGGCGTTCGTACTACTCTACAAGGGAGAGCACGACAACGGCCGTGGCATTGAATGTCGCGAAACTATTCGATCAGCACAGTCTGGTCAGATACGCGCTGAGAATCGCCTGGTCGTCTCGAAACGGTTCATATGGAACAATGCCTCTATTTTACAGCATAGTTTCCGATTCTGGAAAGAATAGCATCTAGCTTTCTCTCACCGTCTAAAATGTAGAGGTACGCAACCCCTTCCTCCCAACCCATTTCCCGGTACAAGTCCCGCTCCGCAAAAACAAGTTGACAGTTAACAAGTAATTCACTTTCTTCGGATGTTCTAGATAGCTTGGGGATGGCAGCAATCCGTCTAAACTCGCCCTCCACTGCCCCGAACAATTCTTCAGATCGCGTATGTAATAAACCGGATGCCGCGCCATACCTAAAATCACTTACTAAAGTCCCAGCAAAGGTCATTTCCTCATACGGAAACTCAACAGACTGCCACGCGCTCAAAAACTCGACCGTCCCTTCGTGTGTAAAAACGGTTTGCAGGAACGGACCACTGAGTTGTGGCTCCAATAAGGCAGCACATGTCACCGCCTTAATCCGATTTCTGATAATGCGTGAAGCATCTTGGGCTTCGTAAGTACTCGACTTCCAGTCCCAAGGCGTAGA
>JBIJDL010000193.1:0-10426 GCA_044344195.1 Candidatus Hydrogenedentales bacterium | reverse complement strand
CAACTCGGAGCGAACTTGTCATCCTCTAATGCGAGATAAAGGTGAGAAAGCTCGCTTTTCGCGAGTTTTGAAAGAACGTAAGATTCCAATAACACTATTTGATTATTAGGATCCAAGTATTCTTCGAGTCGATCCGAAAATACCAAACCTTGCGCACCTTCCGACCCATGACGTTCATCACTTTGGAGCACATTCTTAGCACTGATCGGTGGCTCTATGAGTGGTTCCATACCCAACGAAGGCCGAACTGTGCTTCGTGACGCAATACGTTCACCCCGAGACCCGACAGCTTCTTCTTTGGGCTCTTGTCTTGAGACGAAAAGCCAACTGCCCATAAGGACTACAACAACCAGCAATAAGCACAGTTTGCTCCGAAACCTGCATGTCGAATCACAATTCCACATATCGTTGCCACCTTTAATGACGTACATACAACGTCGGCGATTCTCGACGAAGGTTGCTGTTTACCAAGGCGATTCCTGTGCAACCAGTTGATCGAAGAAAATTTGCGGTTTCGCATCGAAATCACTCATAAACATCGGGGCTTTTTTTCGCTCCCAAGACCACCACCAATGCTCACCTTCATAGTACTTCCTTGTGGCTTCATTAATAGCAACGTTGAACCACCATTCAGGATGCATGCTCTGAGGACTGACGAAACCGCCCCGCATTATCAGTGTCTCGTCCAACACTTTGGGATGCCCACAAACACCTGCGTAATGTCCCCACTCGTGTGCGAATGTCTGCGAGTGCCATTTTAACTGTGGGTAGTTCGGATGCCCCATTCGATTTCCAGCTACAAATATTGCTCCTTTCTCAGTTGTAGTAATGGTGATTCCTGGCGTTGTTAACACGTCCAAGGTGCCAGGGAGGTTAAGTTCCATCGTTTCAAGCACAATAACTGAACCACCAACGGACAAGAATCCCCCTACGTTGTGCATTGTTTTGAAAAGTTGTTGAAACTGAGTGAAATGTCCGGGCATGTTGCTGATCGCGTTTACAAAGTACGGATTCGAAAAATCCACACTCGCACTCGCCGCAACATCGGAGGAAACTGTTACAAACGCTGGAGGATTCACAGGGGAAACTATAGTTCCGACATTTTTTGTTTGCACTATCTCATTAGCATAACTTTCCACGACAAACAACCATTCATCTATAAAAAGTTGGTGAGATGGCTCGCCTGGAATATATTGGCCATAGCGAATAGATGGATCCGGAAGTGTTCCATACTTAATTGTATTTGTTGTATATACTTCGAATCGCCAATTCGCTTTCTGCATATTTTCGGTTAAGTCTGTAATGGTTCCACCACCCCAATCGAATAACAGTTTTTCATCTTGCTCCAGCAAAGAATAGGACCTGTCTGCCTCCTCCGCCGCCGGATACTCCACCTCCGACATCAATGTCAGCGTGTTCTCGAGCGGCGCGAACAATCCCAGATAGCCCCCATTCACCTCATCCAGAGCGAAGCCCGTGTGCAATTCACCCGCTGGCGGTGCGTTGTCCGTGCTGGCGTAGACGAGCAGGTAGCTCTTCGGGCCGATGACGGTCCCCGCCGGCAGCATGTACTTGTCGGGATCCGTGTCGTCGTCCGTCAGGGTCCAGCCGCTGATGTCCAGGGCGTAGTCGTTGTCGTTGTAGAGCTCTATCCAGTCGACGTATTCCCCGTTCGCGCTGACGACACCGGAGGTGTTCCACACAACCAGCTCGTTCAGGCGCACGCCCGCGGCCGCCTCGGGCTCCGGTGCAATAGCGGAGCCGTAGACCGCCACCTGGGCGTTGCCCCCGCCCGGCAGCCCGATGACGTCATAGCTGGCGACGGCGGCGGTGGGTGTGTAGATCACGTTCAGGAAAGTCTCCCCTTCGGGCGGGATCGCATACTCTGCATCGCCTTCAATGCTGAAGGGTGCCTCGACCGCCGCTGTGCCGGTGAGCGTTTCGTCTCCGTCGTTTCGGATGGTCACCGAAACCACTTTGCTCTGGCCCAATGCCACGTAGCCGAACTGTATCACGCTGGGGGAAACACCGATGGACGCCCCCTCTCCGCCAACCTGGATATAGCCCGCCCGCACTTCAGTGTCTTCGCCGTCGCCGGTTTCGACGGTCAGGGAAACCGTGTAGGCGCCTGGTTCGGCATAGGTGTGGGTGGGGTGCTGCGCCGTGCTGCCGGTACCATCGCCGAAATCCCATTCCCAGCCGGTAATGGCCCCGAGCCCCGAGTCCGAGGTGTCGGTGAAGTCCACCTCCAGCGGTGCGGTCCCCACACGGGGCTCCGCTTCAAAGGAAGCCACCAGCGGCTCGTCGTCGTCATCCACGATGGTCAGGGTGTGGGTCGCGGGCACGGAAAGAAACCCTGAAGATTGCCGAAGGGTGACGATGACAGTCTCGTCGCCCTCGTCTAATTCGTCATCTACGATGGGGATTTCGATTGCCGCATCATTTACGTACTGCATATCATTGATGCTATAGACCGTAGATGAGGCGTCATAGTCTACATCTGAAACGGCAGTTCCGGAATAGCGATAGGAAACCCCAAAAGAGCCACCATAGAAGCCAAATAGATCCAGGGGAAGTATCGCTGTTCCCGCTGACTCACCGACGGTCGAGCTGTCGGACTCGAACGCCACGCCAGGTGGAGGCGGCTCTCCGATCATGCAAGTCGCTGTCGACAATGCGCTCAGAACCGCGTTAACGGGGTTCGAGAGGGACAAAGTAATGGTCTCAAGTGGCTCATCAAGCGCGTCCTCCATTATTGGAAAACTGAACCATTGCTCCTGTTCATTGGGCTCAAATGTAAGTGTCCCCGCTTGAAACGTGTAATCCACGCCGCCTCCCGTGGCCGTTCCGCCAGTGACGTTGTACTGTACCGTAACCGTACTCGAAGAGGGCGCCGATAGGATGACCCAGAAGGAACCATTTGTCCCTTCGGATACCAGGCCAACCCCGTGTAGTCTGAGCTCCGGTTTGAAGGTCGCACATACAGATTTGTTGGCGTTCATGGTCAGATTGACGGGGTTCGTTGTTCCAGAGACGGCCCCGCTCCACCCCGTAAACACCAGGCCGGGATCAGGATCCGCCGTGAGCGTGACCACGGTGTTATTCACGAAGGTGGTACCCGTGGGGCTGTTGAGGATAGTTCCGCCGGTGGGGGTGCATTTGGTGAGGGTGCGGTAGGTGACGCCACCGCCGCTGTTGGCCAGGGCGACGGGCGGGAACTTTCCGGTGCTCCACAGGGCTATGATGGCGAGGCCAAAGGTAATGGCGCCAACGGCGCAGGCGCGGAGAATCGTGTTTCTCTGTTTCATCGTCTGTCCCCCTTGTTACTATTCGGTGTCTTGCAAGAGCAGCGGTTTGTGATGGAAAAGCTCGGCTCGGGCTTGATTGCAGGCCTTCGCGATTTTGCTGCCGGGTAACTTCTCCGACAGGGCCGTATAGAGCGCGATGGCCTCCTCGCTGTGTCCTGCGGCGGCGAGACTCTTTGCGCAGTCCCGGACGCCGTAGGCCCAGGTCTCCCACATCACCCGTTCGGGCGTAAGCTCGCCCACGCCAGTGTCTAGCAGCGCCTCGCCCGCGGCCACGGCCTCGTCCCGCATTACTTTATCCTCCGGCGCTTCCGCGCAGTCCGCGCCGAGCGTTTGGGCCAGCAGGGCCCGCGCCTGGAGCACATCGGGCGTGTTCGCCTTGCGCCCGGCCAATTGGCGGGTCACCTCGCGCAATTCCAAGGCCAGGGGTCCATCGAACTCATTTTTCATCAGCAAGAGAGCGAAATGGCGCTCGCGCCAGTCCTGGGCCCCGTTCACGCCGTCCAGCAAGGGTGCCACGGCCTCCGCGCGGGAGGCGGCAGATTTCTCCGAGAGGTTTTTCGCACTCTCCGCGATCCGCGCGCGTAGACTTGCGGACCAAGGCTGGTAGGGCAAGTTCCCGACCGATTTCGCGGCCATGCCTTCCGCGAGTTCGGGCAGATCGCCCGAAAGGCGCTTTGCATAGAGCCCCAAATTCAGTGCGGTCTGGGTCAACTCCAGATCGGGGTAATCCGCCGCCAACAACTCCGCGTACTGTTCGGTGAAGTCGGTGTTGTCGTAGAAATAGGGGTTGGATAGGAAAAACATGGCCATGGCGCGGACCAGGTGGTTCTCGCTGGAGGTGAGGTAGATCACCTCCCGCGTTTGGGCCGTTTTGTCCGCCTCTTCCAGGCCGATGGCGATGGTGCAGAGGGCTTTGACGAGCTTGTCGGTTTCGTAGACATTGGGCTGGAAGCCGTTTTCCAGATAGGCGTAGGCCGCGGGCTCGGGCATTACGTGAAGCAGCACATAGGAGATCAACTGGCCGTTGCCATAGGCCCCGTCCGCCAGTTCCGGTCGTGTCGCATCCGCATCGCGCAGGGATTGAAGAACCACATCGATCGCGCCCCCGTGATTCCCCTCCCCGACTTCCACTTCCGCCGCCGATCGCGCCGCAAGGAGCGCCACAAGGCCGGGATCGTCCGGCGCGAGGGCGGCCACCTGGGTTACCATGCCGAAGAATGCCCACAACGCACCAATACACGTCGCTCTGAGAGATTTGGAGTTGCCCGCCATTGGAGCCCCTTCCCCATAGTTGCCGCGCGGCCCCAAGACCACCAAGCCGCGCGATTTCCCGTTTCCTCCTGCTGTACAACAACAAGCACGAGTTCAATAGCGAATCTAGCACGAACACAGTCTACTGTCAATGGAAAAGTTGGACACTACGACGGGGGTGACTTCAAAGTGCGCAAAGCCCGAAACGGCAGGCGGCTCCGGGAACACCCCGTTGCCGCACTTGCGTTCCAACATCCATCATGCAGTAAAATCCGTCATCTGTCCCGAAGGTTCCCGGATACTTCCACCCGCTGCTCCTGGCCTTGTGATCGGTCCCCGTGAAGCGCTGACAATGGATGCGCGACTGCCCGTTGGTTGCGTCCGTTCAACAAGGAGTATTGCCCCTATGTTCATCCGTTCCATCATTCTGGCGGTCGCATCCTTCGCCTGCCATTCCGCCTTGGCCCAGGAGCGTCCCAACATCGTGGTCATCCTGGCGGACGATCTCGGCTTTTCGGACCTGGGCTGCTATGGTAGCGAGATAGAAACGCCGCGTCTCGATTCCCTGGCCCAGGGCGGGCTGCGCTTTTCCCAGTTCTACAACACGGCGAAGTGTCACTCGTCCCGCGTGTCGCTGATGACGGGGCTCTACTGCGATCAGGCCGGGGCGGAGTCCCTGAGCCGGGGCGCGACGATGGCGGAAGTGCTTTCGTCGGTGGGCTATGCGACGGGGATGGTGGGGAAATGGCATCTGGACAAGCAGCCGACGGATTTCGGCTTTCAACGGTACTGGGGACATCTCTCCGGCGCGACGGACTATTTCGCGGGCGACAAGACCTTTCGGCTGAATGGGGAAGTGTGGCCCGTGCCGGAGACAGTGAAGGGACGGCCCTTTTACACGACCCACGCGGTGGCGGACTTCGCGAACGACTTCGTGGACGAGATGGCGGCGGACGGCAAGCTCTTTTTTCTTTATGCCGCTTTCAACGCGCCCCACTATCCGCTTCAGGCCCCCGAGGATAAGGTGAAAGCCCAGGACGGGCGCTACGACGCGGGCTGGGACGCCCTGCGCGTGAAGCGGCACGAGCGCCAGGTGGCGTCGGGGCTCCTCCCCGCGAAGTGGGCGCTGAGTCCGCGCCCGGACCATATCCCGGCGTGGGATTCGCTGAGCGACGCGGATCGGCAGTGGGAAGCGGACCGCATGGAGGTTTTCGCGGCGATGGTGGGCGAACTGGACGCGAGTGTGGGCCGGATCGTGGACCATCTCCAGGAGAAGGGGCTGCTGGAGAACACGTTGATCCTCTTCATGGCGGACAACGGCGCGTGCCCCTTCGAGCGGACCACGGGGCGCTTCATGAAGCCCTGGGAGCCGAAATCTCACTGGACCTACGACGCGAGCTGGGCCCACCTGGGCAACACACCCTTCCGGCTCTACAAGCAGAACCAGCACGAGGGCGGCATCTCGTCCCCCCTCATCGCCCACTGGCCCGCAGGCCTGAAAACGGCGGCGGGCAGCACGACGGATCAGCCGGGCCACCTGATTGATGTGATGGCGACGGTGTTGGAACTGGGCGGTGCAGGCTATCCGAAGCAGATCGGCGACCGCATCATCGACCCGCTCCAGGGCCGGTCGCTTGCGCCGATCTTTCGCGGCGAAACACGCACTCCCCACGAGGAGCTCTATTTCCACTTCGGCAACGACCGCGCCCTGCGCAAGGGGCCGTGGAAACTGGTGTCGGCGAAGCTGGGCAAGTGGGAACTGTACAACCTCGATGAGGACCGCACGGAACTGAATGATCTCGCGGCGCAGGAACCGGAACGGGTAGAGGCGATGAAGGAGAAGTGGTTCAAGACGGCGAAGGACGTGGACCGCCTTGGCGAGGACGGTCTCAAACCCGCGCGCGACACGATCACGCCGCTGATGTTTCGGAAGGATACGAGCTCGGGCGCGGCGGCGGGAAACGGGGGCGGCGCCGCGGAGTAGAGCGAAAGGAGATTGACCACGGAACGTCACGGAATTTCACGGAAAACTTGAGCTTTGGAGTGGGGCAAGGCGGAAAAGGACATTCCTCGGACACGCGGTCATCAACAACCGTAGTGGGCATGCCATTCGGCCACAAGGCCAACGAGCTCGCCTCTCTTGGCTGCGGAAGACACAAATAGAGATGGTTCTAAGCTGAACTCGCTTGTAGATCGGTCCAGAATTAAATCCAACTGCCCATCGCGGTCAAGATCGCCTGCCCAGAGCAATCTTGGGCACTCCCCTTCAAAATCTGGAAAATCGGGCAAGAGTTGGATAACGTCACTTCTGCCCCGAATCAGCCTGAGTTCATATTTCTTATACATGACATACATCGGCCCCGATGCCGGTTCCGCTACGCCGAAGGCGTGGAGGCGCACCTGAGGAGATGTGCGGGATTTGCTGTCCAAAGACAGATTCGAAAATTGGCCCGGATATAAAAATGGCCAGTACTCGCCCGTTGGCTTGACTGAGGCGAGAGGACCAGGCCGGGCCTCTTTCAATCCTCGAACCAGCGCTACCGGCTTCGTTTCCTGGGGGATTGCAATGGCAACGCCGGACTCTTGCCCTTCGACATCATCAGCGTCGTACCGAAACGAAGACACCACTATTGATGTCGATCGCAAGGCAAAACCTTCCCGTTCCGGAAATATGCCCCACCAACCCTCGCCTGACTCCACTTTGTCCGCACCCGCAGGGTACCGGCCCGGAACAATGATTTGAATGGCCTCTTCCGGCACCACCGCCGACGCGGCAAGAATGGCCGTTGTAAGCGCCGCCAATAGTCCCAATAGTTTCATGATACGCCCGCCTCCTTGCCGGGTGTGGCAACAACAAGCTTTCTTTCAGTATACGGTTTCTGACTGACGGGCGCTACGCATTCTTCACCTGTTGCCCGGATATGTCACCGAGATCTATCATGAGCTTAATCCAACGTGTGCACGGGAGGTTCCGTAAATGTTTCGATTCTTTATCTATGTGCTCAGTTCCCTAGTGATAGTGCCTTCGAGCGCCCAGCCCGTCGTCATTGTCCCGGAGAGCGGAGCCACTGCGGCTATTGTAATCCCGGACGATGCCCAGGAGATCACGGTCTACGCAGCGGAGGAATTCGCGGGCCACGTTGAGAAGGCGACCGGAACCGCGCCCGCCATCGTGAAAGAGTCGGCCGCGCCAGCTGAAGGCGTGCGCGTATACCTCGGCCCGACGAAGGCCGCCGCAGAAGCCGACATTGATGTCGATGCGCTTCCGTTCGAGGCCTTTGTCCTGCGCAGCATGGGAGGCAACCTCTTTATCGCGGCGCAGGATGGTCCAGGTGATCCGGTGAGCACGGGGACGGCGGCGGCGGGTGTGCTCTGGGGTGTCTACGAGGTGCTGGAGCGCGAACTCGGTGTGCGTTGGCTCTGGCCCGGCGAACTGGGCACCATCATTCCGAAACGCGCGACCTTCAGCATTGCTGAAGTGAACGAAACGATCCCGCCGCGCTACCTGCAGCGCAATATCCGCCCTGGCCTCGGTTTGCGGGGCTTTATTCAGGCGGACGAGCGCCTGGCCTTTACGCCTGAACAACGGGAAGCGTACGCACGGGAGCAGAATGTCTTCCTGCGCCGCCACCGTATGGGGCATTCGGCGGACACCTATTTCGCCAGCCGGAAGTTTGGCTCGGGACATTCCTTTGAAGGCTGGTGGGAGAAGTACGGCGCGGAGCATCCCGAGTGGTTTCAGCAAACGCCCGACGGCAAGCGCGGTCCGGAAAATCCTGCGAAACCGAAGAAGGTTACCATGTGCGTCTCGAACATGGAGCTGGCGAAGAAGATTGTTTCCCTCTGGGCGGAGGAACGAGCGAAGCATCCCGATGAACCGCTTGGGCTGGGCGTGGGGGAGAATGACGACTCCGCCATGTGCCAATGTGCCGAGTGCGTGGCGTGGGATGGTCCGAAGCCAGACCTTTCGAAGTTGCCCGCAGGCCTGGAGCGCTCCTATACCCCGGTTCAGGCCGGCACGCGCTACGCCCGCTTTGCCCTGCGTGTGCAGGAGCTGGCGTCGGTGATCGATCCGAATGTGCAGGTCCATTTCTATGCCTACCTCAACTATTTCTGGGCGCCTGAAGATCTCAAGCTGAATAAGAACATCATCATCGGCTTTGTGCCCTGGTTTCGCTGGGCTGGCTGGTTTCCCCGCACCGATGCCGAGCAGGAGTGGATCAAACAACAGTGGCTCGGCTGGCAGAAGACGGGCGCATCGGTGTATTACCGGCCCAACTGGTTTCTCGACGGCTACAGCATGCCGCTGGCGTACATGCACCAGTTTGCGGATGCTTTCCAGTTTTATAATGCGAACGGCATGGTCGGCACCGACTTCGATTCGCTCGTCGGGCAGTGGGCGGCGCAGGGGCCGAACCTATACACCCTCGCGCGCATCCACGTACGGCCCGAGGCACCGGTGGAATCGCTGCTGGATGAGTACTACGCGGTCTTTGGACCAGCCGAGGTAGCGGTGCGGAAGTACTTCGGCTACTGGGAGGACTACGCCATCAAGAACAGTCCCCGGGCCGCAAAAGCCATCCAGACACGGCGCGACGGCAATTTCCGTCGCTACGCCCTCTATGCCCAGGTGGCGGACGAGCTCTATCCCCCGGAAGTCTTCGCGCCGGCCTTCGCATTGCTGGACGAAGCGGCGTCGGCCTGTGAGGGCAATCCCGATCCCGCCTTCGCGGCACGCGTGGCCTTTCTGCGCGAAGGGATCGTGCATTCGCAACGCTGCGTGGAGGCGGCCATGGTGATGAACGATCCGGGTGCCACCGTCGAACAACGGGGCCAGGCGCTCACGAAACTGGTGGCCTACCGCCGAAGCGTGGAGCATCTGGGCATCGCGAACATGGACCGCGCGGCGGGTATCGAGACAGACAGTTGGAAAGACGTGGTCGGATTCAAGGAGGCTTGGATTACGTCCGCGGCAGGCGCTGTAGAGTGACCACGCACGCTGTTCATTACGCAAAGAATTTTCCCACAGATGAACTCAGATAGACACAGATAAGAGAAACCGTTATCGTGGCCCGTGATACTGTGAAACTGGATTTAACCTCAAAGGACTCAAATAGAAGGATAATAGGTGCATGTTTGAACTATTGAGTTCTTTTGGGTTGGCATCCTTCTTTGATTCTTGAAGATCGGGCTGCAGGCCTGCGAATACGTCTAATTCATGAGCTAAATCACGGTTTCTTATTCGGGGTTCAATTTCCTGCTTCAGGCGGCTAAGGTTTTACGAAGACATCAACCATTCGGACATGGCACGTGGAAGTACGTAAGACTCAAAGCGATCGTGCGATTATTTTCTATCTGTGTTTATCCGTGTTCATCTGTGGGAAAGCTTTTTGGAGAATTAATGTCGTGCAACGAATTTCTCTCTTGATCACGATGCTGCTAAGTGCCGTGTGCTCCCTCTTTTCCACCGTGTCTCTTGCCGCACCCGCTCGGCCCAACATCTTTTTTATCATGACGGACGATCAGGGCCCCTGGGCCTGGGGCGGCGGCGGCCATCCCGATGCGCGCACGCCGAACCTGGACCGGCTCCGCGCGGAAGGCGCGCATCTGGCGAACTACCTCGTCACCACACCCGTGTGCAGTCCCGCGCGGGCCAGCATGCTCACCAGCCGCTATGGGACAGAGATCGGCATTACCGATTACCTGCCGGAAAGCGATGGAGCCGTGAAGGGGCTCGATCCTTTGTTGCCCGCGTGGCCCAAGGTCCTGCGCGACGCGGGCTATCGCACGGCCCACATCGGCAAGTGGCACGTGGGCGCGCGGGAGGAGTCCCTGCCGAAAGCCTTCGGCTATGACTACTTCGCGGG
>JBIJDL010000416.1:0-5777 GCA_044344195.1 Candidatus Hydrogenedentales bacterium | reverse complement strand
TGTGTTGCTTGCGGGACTTTCCCATAATGTTGGACTCCTTTGCGGTCATTCTTGACCGCCAAGTGTAGCTTAACCAACTGTCCAAAAAATGGGGGTAACTTCAAAACCCTCAATTTGTTAATTCCAAACACACATACACACACAGAAGTTGTCTTCGCACCACTTCCCCAAGCGTGTCGTCCACGCCTGAATTAAGCAACTTGTATGCCATATTTCTGTCGGTGATCGGGCTAACTCTATGAGACTACTTGGTTTCTGGAAGCGTCGTGGGTATTTCAACGCTCTATCGGACGGGTGCGAAAAATTTCCGGGCCGCAGATCTTGAATCGCGAAAAACCCCGCGAGAGCTTTTTCCCCATCAGCAAGGGCCGACCCTGAGCCCCGCATCGGGTATGGGATATCAGTTGACGAGAGATCAGTATTCGTGCCGGGAAGGGGATTTTATGTGTCAGGAATGACAAACATTGTACATCGGCAACACGCGATGCACGCTCCCGTATTGGACCCCGTTTCACGTGCCCTTTCCCCGGTCGTGTTGTCCGACAGACGCTGGATGCACCATATTCAGGTCCGCATCGGGTGAACTGTTGTCGATAGTGTTGGAGTCCGGTCTAAAAGTCCATTGACAGCGCGATCCTTCGCCTTGCCATCGTAGACCCTGGGCGTGACACAGCGGGCGTGGATTGGCAGGCCGGGATTTAAAGGGCCGGTCGAGTTGCCGCTGGCGCGGATGGCCGGGCAAAAGTGAACCCGCGCCGGATTGGAAGACGGACGCGGGTTCTAGGGAGCCCTGTGGTGGTGGGGGAGGGGGGGGGAGGGCTCCGTGGTGCACAACCAAAGTGTAGACGAGGATGGCAGCGTGCGCGTAGCGGGCGGGTAAAATTTCTCCAGCCATTTTGTTTCGGCGCATTCCAACGCAGCGGGAAGCAAAAACCCGCGCGGGAGGGGTATCCGCACGCGGGTCACATGAAGCCCTGACCAAGACGCGGCTGCGATGGGGCTCCGGTCAAATAGTAACTCGGCCATGCAAAATTCTGACAGTCAATCGGCAAAGTTCCAGCAAGGTTACCGAAAGCGAAATTCCGCGTGGATCCAATCTCCAGGCTCACAACGAACGGCCCGCAAGGCAATGACGCTGCGCTCTGTGGTTGTTGTTGTGGATGCCCCATCCAGTGATTGAACAGGTGCGGGGGGCATGATTGAACATCTTCCGGGCTGTCCCGCAGCGCGAGAGCAGTCGCAAGTGCTTGACAGCGAAAGCATTAAATGGCGCGCCAGGAGGGATTCGAACCCGCGACCTACGGCTTAGAAGGCCGTTGCTCTATCCGACTGAGCTACTGGCGCGCAGGGGCGCAATTATTTCATATCGCGTCGCGCCGGGTAAAGAAAAATCCGGGGTTCCAATAATGTGCCGCTTGATATTTGCATGAAAAACAAGGATTCCAGTATACTCCCCAAGTTTTGCCTCAGGTTCAGGCAATCGTGTCTCGTAAATCGTGACCGGCAGTGTACCTCTACAGGATTCGCAGGTTGTGCTATTCCCCTGTGTCCCGCCGGCGCACCCCATTTGGCAACGTGAAGGAGAATTCTAACAATGGCCAAGAAAAGCGTCTACTTTTTTGGTGGCGGCAAAGCCGAAGGCGACCGCTCCTTGAAGAACCTGCTCGGCGGCAAGGGCGCCAACCTGGCGGACATGGCCCAGTTGGGCGTGCCCGTCCCCGCGGGCTTCACCGTCACGACGGAAGTCTGCACGGGCTACTATGACAACAAGGGGCGTATCCCCAAGAATGTCACCGACGAATACGTCGCCGCCCTGAAAAAGGTCGAGAAGGTTATGGGCAAGAAATTCGGCGATGAGAAGAATCCCCTTCTCCTTTCCGTCCGCTCCGGTGCGCGCATGTCCATGCCGGGCATGATGGACACGGTGCTGAACATCGGCCTGTGCACGAAGACGCTCCCCGGCCTGCTGAAGACCTCCGGCGATGAACGCTTCGTTTATGACGCCTACCGCCGTCTGATCACGATGTACGCCGACGTGGTGATGGAGAAGGCCGCCGGTGCCGAGCCCAAGGACGGCGAGAGCATCCGCCACAAGCTCGAACATAAGTTCGACGCTATGAAGGCGAAGCGCGGCGTCACCGAAGACACCGACCTGACCGCCAACGACCTCAAGATTCTCTGCGAGGATTTCAAGAAGACGGTGAAAGCCACCCTTGGCACCCCCTTCCCCGATGACGCGATGAAGCAGCTCGAAGGCGGCATCAAGGCCGTGTTCCAGTCCTGGATGGGCAAGCGCGCCATCGCCTACCGCCAGATCGAAGGCATCCCCCACGAATGGGGTACGGCCGTGAACGTTCAGGCCATGGTGTTCGGCAACATGGGTGACGATTCCGCCACCGGCGTGGCCTTCACGCGCAACCCGGCCAACGGCGAAGACATGTTCTACGGCGAATGGCTGATCAACGCTCAGGGCGAAGACGTGGTGGCCGGTATCCGCACCCCGCTCCCCTTGAACAGGAAGTCCAAGACCCCCGACCAGACGAAGATCAAGTCGCTCGAAGAGATGTGGCCGAAGACCTACAAGGAACTCTTCGCCATCCGCAACAAGCTCGAAAAGCACTACACGGACATGCAGGACATCGAGTTCACCATCGAAAACAAAGAACTCTGGATGCTCCAGACCCGCACGGGCAAGCGCACCGGCCCCGCTGCCATCCGCATGGCCGTGGAAATGGCCGAGCAGAAGCTGATCTCCAGGGAGACGGCCCTCATGCGCGTTGATCCAGAGCAGGTCAATGAACTGCTTCACCCCATGGTTGATCCGAAGGCCGAGAAGAAGGCCGTCCTGCTGGCCAAGGGTCTGCCCGCAGGCCCCGGCGGCGGCGTGGGCCAGATCGTCTTCAACTCCGAAGACGCCGAGATCTGGGCCAAGCAGGGCAAGAAGGTCATCCTCGTCCGCAATGAGACCTCCCCGGAAGACGTGCACGGGATGCACGCTTCCTCCGGCATTCTTACCGCCAAGGGCGGCATGACCTCCCACGCGGCCCTTGTGGCCCGCGGCTGGGGCAAGTGCTGCATCGTCGGTTGCGGCACCCTCCAGATCGACGCCAAGGCCAAGAAGGTCACCATTGGCAAGAAGGTCCTGGGCGAAGGCGACTGGGTTTCCATGAACGGCAGCACCGGCGACCTCTTTGAAGGCGCGCTGGACGTGCTCCCCGCACAGCCCGACCGCAACCCCTGGTACAAAAAGATCATGGGCTGGGCCGATGCGGCCCGCCAGATCAACGTCCGCACCAACTGCGAATCCCCGGCGGACGCGGCCCAGGCCGTGGCCTTCGGCGCGGAAGGTATCGGCCTTGCCCGTACCGAGCACATGTTCTTCGAGCCGGACCGTATCATCCACATGCGCGAGATGATCCTGGCGAACAACGAGAAGGATCGTCGCGCCGCGGTGATGAAACTTCTTCCCTTCCAGAAGAAGGACTTCCTCGGGATCTTCAAGGCGATGGCCGGGAAGCCCGTCACCATCCGCCTGCTCGATCCGCCGCTCCACGAGTTCGTCACCCTCTCTCCGGAGCAGGTCCACGATCTTGCCCGCCACATGGGCGTCCAGTACTCCGAGATCCACAACCGTATTGACCAGCTTCACGAGCTCAATCCGATGCTTGGTCACCGCGGCTGCCGCCTCGGCATTGCGTACCCCGAGATCACGGAGATGCAGGTCACGGCCATCCTCAGTGCCGCCGCCGAACTCACCATCAAGAAGGTCGCCGTCTTCCCCGAGATCATGATCCCGCTGGTCGGCCACCAGAACGAATTCCTGAATCAGGCCGCCATCGTCCGCACCGTCGCGGAACGAGTCAAGGCGAAGTACAAACTCAAGAAGCTCGACTACATGGTCGGCACCATGATCGAAATCCCCCGCGCCTGTCTCGTGGCGGACAAGATTGCGGAGCACGCCGAGTTCTTCAGCTTCGGCACCAACGACCTGACCCAGATGGGCTTCGGCTTCTCCCGCGACGACATCGGGGGCTTCCTGCCCTCCTACCTGAAGGAAGAAATCCTTCCGGTGGATCCCTTCCAGGTCCTCGACCAGGAAGGCATCGGCCAGTTGGTCGATATCGGCGTGACCCGTGGCCGTGCCACCCGCCCCGACCTCAAGGTCGGTATCTGCGGCGAGCACGGCGGCGAGCCGAACTCCGTTAAGTTCTGCCACCGAGTCGGCTTGAACTACGTGAGCTGCAGCCCCTTCCGGGTGCCGATCGCGCGCCTTGCCGCCGCCCAGGCCGCCATCGAGTCGCCCCGCGCGTCCGCCAAGAAGGCTGCTAAATCCAAGGCGAAGCCCAAAGCCAAAGCCAAGAAGTAATCACCCTACCCTGTAGTTCAGAGGCCCCCGGAACCCGTTCCGGGGGCCTTTATAGTTATAATATCAATTAAGTCCATAAATTTGTTCGGGATAGTTGCTATTTTCCGGTTTTTGCTGAATAATTGGGATGTGACCGAACGGGGCAGAGGGGCGAGGCTAGGATCGAAATGTAATCGTTAACAAACCGGAATCATCCCTTGGCAACATTTCGTATCAAAATTCAACGGCCCGGCTATCCTGTGGTCTTGGGCACGCTAAGCGAGACCCCCGGGATTGTGGGGCGTTCGCCCGAGGCCGATTATGTCCTCAAGGAGGACTCCGTCAGTCGTCGCCATGCCCAGTTCTACTTGGTCGGCGATGATGCGTACGTTGAGGATCTGGATTCGAGCAATGGGGTCCAGGTAAATGGTGTCCGTATCCGGAAACAGCGGCTTCTGCCCTCGGATCGTGTTTCCATCGGGCCCTACACCATTCATGTCGAGCCGGTGAGCATGCTGCTGAAGACCGTGGCCGCCCACCGTATGGAACTGCACTACAATGATGTGGGTGCCCTGCACGAGCGGATTGTGGACAAGGATCACTCCGCCCTCTCGTTTCTCTATCGGCTGTCCCAGCGCCTTTCCACCCAGCGCACCCTCCCGCAACTCCTGGAGACGGCGCTTGATGAATTGATGGACGTACTTCCCGCCGATCGGGGTTTCGTCAAGACCTGTGAAGGCGTCGAAGTTCAGACGGCGCATTGCGTTTCTCGATCCCGGCAGGTCGGCCACGTGCCCCCACCCGTCAGCCAGACGCTGGTGGACCATGTCCTGGGTACGCGCGGCAGCGTTATGACGTCCGACGCGGGCGATGACCTCCGTTTCGATAATTCCGACAGCATTGCCGCCCACCAGATCAAGGCGGCCATCTGCGTTCCCCTGACCAGCCATGACAGCGTCTTCGGCGTCCTCTACGTGGACGCCAATGCCGAGCCCATGCCCTTTACTCAGACCCATCTACAGCTTATGTCCATCGTGGGCCAGGTTGCCGGAGCGGCGGTGGAAAATATTCTTCTCACCGAGAAGCAGATCCATCAAGAGCGCCTCGCGGCCATCGGCCAGGCCGTTTCCGCCACCAGCCACGACATGCGCAACATCCTGATGGGTATCTCCGGCGGGGCCGAGTTGCTCGAACTGGCCAACCAGAATCAGAGCTGGGATCGGGCGGCCAAGGCCACCCGCCTCATCCGCAATTCCCTGCGCCGCTTCGAGACGCTGGTGGAAAGCCTGCTCACCTGTGCCCGGAAGACCGATCTTACGCTGGAGGCGGTGAACCTCGCCTTGCTCGTGAACGAGGTCGTGGAGGCCGTGGAGGCCGAAGCCGAGAAGCGCAACGTCCGCATCCGCGTCGATAACCGACTTATCGAGAAGAT
>JBIJDL010000414.1:0-5796 GCA_044344195.1 Candidatus Hydrogenedentales bacterium | reverse complement strand
TTTCACACCTTGGCTCATAACTTTAGGCTTTACAGCACCTTACAGAGATCGATCAAAAAACGTTGGGACAGCAGTGATGGCCACCATGTTCCGAATCGCTCGAATTGTCGCCGCTACTTTCCTGATTTCCTCCTTCGCCACCCACGCCCAGCACACCGTCCTCCTCCAGGGCGGCGACCGGCTCGCCATGGTCTCCCCCACCGGCGAGGTCACGTGGGAGATGCCCTGGGGCGGGATTCACGATATTCATTTGCTTGAGAACGGCCACATCCTGGTGCAGCAGGACATGAAGGGCGTGGCGGAGATCGACCCGGCGATTAAATCGGTCGTGTGGTCCTATGACGCGCAGGCAAGCAATGGCAATGCGGGTGAGAAGATCGAGGTGCATGCTTTTCAGCCGCTGGCCGACGGTCGCGTCATGATTGCGGAGTCGGGTCCAGCGCGTATCATCGAGATTGATCGCGATGGCAAGCTGTTGAAAGAGATCAAGTTGAAGGTGAACAATCCTCACCCCCACACCGACACCCGGCTCGCGCGGAAGCTGGAGAATGGCCACTACCTCGTGTGCCATGAGGGCGATGGTATCGTGCGGGAGTATGACGGCGAGGGCGCGGTGGTGTGGGAGTATGAAGTTCCCTTGTTTGACAAAGAACGGGCCGATGGCCACGGCCCCGAGGCCTGGGGCAACAAGACCTTTGGCGCGGTGCGCCTGAAGAGCGGCAACACGCTGCTGAGCACCGGCAACGGCCACGGGGTGTTGGAGGTGACGCCTGCCAAGGAGATCGCGTGGCAGTTGAGCCAGAACGACCTGCCCGGCATCACCTTCGCCTGGGTAACCACTCTCGAAGTGCTCCCGAATGGAAACTACGTCATCGGCAACTGCCATGCGGGCGAGGGCCAGCCGCTACTGGTGGAAATCGAGCCGAAGTCGAAGAAGGTGGTGTGGACTTTCGACCGCTTCGCGGACTTTGGGAACAACGTGTCGAATTCGTTGATCGTGGAGCAGCGAGGACATTCTATCCGCTGAACAACAGACTCAGGGTTGGAACAGCGCTACGCCGCACTCCGCCGCCGCGCGAATCAGCGCCTTGTCCTGCGTGGCGAGGGGCAATTCGCGGCGCAAGGCGAGATCGAGGTAGGACGCGTCGTAGGTAGAGAGTTGATGCTCCTCCGCCAGCGCGTAGACCTCACGAAACATGCGTGAGGGGGATCCAGATTCCACCTCAATGGGGAGCGACTCCAAAAGCGACAAAAAAAGGGACCCATCTTCGCGTGATATGCGCTTCCTTCTTACAGCAACCGTTACGACGTTTCCCGCCTCAAGCGGCCATACGACCGGCTGTATGGCGGTATTGTTTTCCAGAAACGCTTTGACGGCCCCAACATACTCGGTGCGCTCATCAAGGAAACACCACGCCATCACAATGGAATTGTCGATAACCAGGGACGCCGCCAATCAGTCTCTCCCTTCTTCGATCATTTCTCGGATACTCAGCCCCTCCAGTCGATTTCGCTCTGCAATCTCGTCAATTGCTGCAAATACTTCTTGAACGGTCATTTTGGGAGAGATCTCAGGTGGCATCAGCACAGCGACCGGAACGCCGCTCTCCGTTATTGTGATCTGCTCTCCTCCTGCAACACGTTTCAGGAGTTGAGATAGATGATTCTTTGCCTCGTTCGCGCCTATTGTTTCCATGGGTTGTCCTCGCCGATTTCAGGCTGCGTAGCGCCTCCTGTATTCTAGCACAGCTCAACTGAATTCAAAATTAACGCCATGCTCCAAGGTCTCGGCACAAAATACCGCTGGAACAGCGCCACGCCGCCGCCGCGCGCATGAGCGCCTTGTCCTGCGTGGCCAAGGGCAACTCGCGGCGCAGGGCGACATCGAGGTAGGACGCGTCATAAGTGGAGAGTTGGTGCTTCCGGGCGAGTGCGAGAATTTCGCCGAAGATCCTGCCGTCGAGCTCGCGCTCAATATCGATGTATAGGTTGGTGAGACGCCGTAGAAAATCCTCGGACTTCTCCGTGTCAATTCGCCTTCGCCGCTCCATCACGACGAGGGTATTGCCCACTTCGAGGGGCCACACGGAAGGTACACAAGCGGACTGGGCGCTCAACGCCGCCAGTACCGCCCTGGTGTAGTTATTTGCCTCGTCGGTGAAGCACCACCCCATGACGACGGAGCAATCAATAACGGCGACGGGAGTCACTCAGGCCCTACCTTCGTTGATTGCGTCACGTATGGTGCAGTCTCCTCGTGTAAGGTTATACTCCTCAAATGCCTGCATTTCGCGGACTGACTCTCGATAGGGCTGCGCAACGTCGGGCGACTTCATCACCGCCACAGGAACGCCATTCTCCGTGATGGTGACCCGCTCGCCCCGAGCCACGCGCTCCAGCAGGTGGGCCAGGGTGGTCTGCGCTTCACGTTCGATTGTGATATCCATGACAGGTCCTCACTTAGATCGGGCCACGTGCCCGGTTGCTGTCATTCTACCACGTCCGCAGTCGCGCGCAAACTCAGGGCGCTGGCGCGCCAAGGTCCACCACCACTTCGATCAGAGGATTGCCCGAGTTGCCCGAGGGTGCCTTTACACCGAGGCAGGCGGTGATGGTGGAGGCGATATCTTCCGGGGCCACCGGTCGCTGGCTCGTCCCCGGTGCGATGCCGGGACCTGCAAAAAAGATGGGGACATAGGTATCGTAGCCATAGGGCGATCCATGCATGGCGGCGAATTTCTGGGCCTCGGGATAGAGATACCACGAGGGCGACTGCACCAGGAGAACATTGCCTGAGCGCTGGGGGTGAAAGGCTTTGCTCACCCGCCCCATGAGCTCGGTATCCGGCACGAGCCCGGCCAGCAGATCGCTCCGCGTCACGGCGTGGGCGAAGCCCGGCATGGCGACCATAGTCTCGGCCAACGCCGTCTCGACCGTCGCGAGATCGAGCCCCAGTGCGCGCACGCGCGCCTCGTCCAGATAGAGACTTGGATTCTTGAAGGTAAGCACGAGATCGTCGGTCACGTCGAAGCGTGTCTTGATCGCGGCATTCGCACCCGCGATAAAATCCTCGGGCACGTGCCGCCCGGCATCGCAGCCGAGGTGCTGGGTAAATTCGGGGATCTCATCCATACCGTGATCGGAGCTGAGCACGATAAGCGTATTATCCAACCCCAGGTGGTTCTCAATGTCCGCGAAGAAACTTGCGAGACTCCGATCAAGCTGTAGCATATTGTCTTCCGCCTCCAGACTGTTTGGGCCGAAGGCATGGCCGATGTAGTCCGTGGCGGATAGACTGATCGTCAGCACGTCCGTGTGGTCTCCCTGCCCCAGGCGCTCCTCCCGCATGAGATCCCGTGCGAACTGGAGCGTGAGCATGTCGCCCATGGGCGTGAAGCGCAGCGCCCCGTAGTAGTCCTTCCCCGCCACTTCGGGCATGGGGTGGGGAAAGGTGTTGCCCTGACTCTTGTAGGGCCGCTCGCCCGGACGATCATCGGCGGCGGCGTAGACGTATTCGTCCAAGGGGCGCAGAAGGGACCACGCGCCGCCCACCCACGCGTCCGCGTGTTTTGCGGCGTTCCACGCATCGACCCAGGCAGGATAGGCGTCATAGTAGTAGCTGCTGGTCACGATTCGGCCTGAGTCGGGGTCATACCAGAAAGCCTTGCCGAGATGTCCGGCCATCAGCGTGGCGCCCCGATCTTTGATGGATACGCCAAAGACCCGCGAGGCACCGCCCGTCGCTGCGACCAACTCGTCGCCAAAGGTGCTGGACGTCAAATTGCGCGGTGAACGCCCCGCGGCGGCCTCGCCCTCAGCCCCCAACACGGTGCAGTTGAGATCTTCCACCCCATAGACCTCCACGCCCTTTTCGCGGTCATACCATTCGTTTCCCGCAATGCCATGCTCGGGTGTATTGCCCCCCGTGGCCAGCGTAGCGTGACCCACCGCCGTGAAGGTGTTCGCATGGCGATAGTGAGCATTGCGGTAGTGATAGCCCCGCTCCATCAGATAGCGAAAGCCCCCTTCGCCGAAGCGGTCCGCATAACGGATGGGCATGTCTCCGCGCAATTGGTCCACCGTGATAAAGAGTACCAGACGGGGCTTTTCGGCGGTGGCAAGCGTCGCAACACCCAGGATAGCGAGCAGAAGAGCGATGTGAATTCGCATGGAAAGGTCTCCGGTTGAGGGCGGAAAAGCAGGGAGAATTTGCGCAGCTATCATACGTGGCAATTGTTTAATTTATGTTATGCTGTCCCTTCGGGTTTGCGCGGTCCGACCCCGGGCACCCGGCCATTTATTACAACCCATTTTTACGTTCCGTCATCTTCACAAGGAGCCCATCCCCATGCCCCAATCCCCCACTCGCCGACAGTTCCTCGCGACGGCCGCCGCGATCTCCGCGCCCATGATCATCCCCGCAAGCGCCTTGGGGCTCGACGGCACCGTGGCCCCCAGCGAGCGCCTCACCGTGGGCTGCATCGGCACGGGCAACCGCGGCATGAGCAACCTGGCGGCCTTCAAGGCGAAGCCCGAGGTGCAGATTGTGGCCGTGTGCGATGTGGACAAGGCCCACCGCGATCAGGCGGCGGACTTGGCGGGCCTCGGCGCGGATGCCTCCTACAACGACTATCGCGAACTGCTCGCCCGGGCCGATATCGACGCCGTCTCCATCGCCACACCGGATCACTGGCACGCCCTGAACACCATCGACGCCGCCCACGCGGGCAAGGATATCTTCTGCGAGAAGCCCGTCTCCCTCACGATAGCCCAGGGCCGCAAGATGGCCGATGCGGTGGCGAAGAACGAACGGGTCCTTCAGGCGGGCACCTGGCGACGCTCTTCCCCCGCCTGCCGACAGGCCTGCGAGCTCGTGCGCAATGGCTACATCGGCGAGTTGCAGGCGGTGGAATGCGGCGTGCCCGAAGGTTATGCGATCCAGGGTGAATTCAAGCCGGGCTATCCCGTGGAGCCCGTGCCCGAAGGCCTCGACTACAACCTGTGGCTCGGACCAGCCCCGGAAAAGCCCTACACCCCCGCCCGCGTCCACTTCAATTTCCGCTGGCTCCTCGACTACAGCGCGGGCTACATCACCGATTGGGGCGCGCACTACTACGACATCGCCCAGTGGGGCGCGGGCATGGACGATACCGGCCCCGTGCGCATTTCCGGCGCGGCCGAATTCCCCCGCAAGGGCGAGCTCTTCGACGCCTCGGTGAAGCACCTTATCGAATTTGAATACGCCAACGGCGTGCGCATCATCGCCCTGTCCAGCAGCGATCAGAGGCGCTACGGCATCAAGTTTATCGGCAGCGAAGGCTGGCTCCACGTGGAGAGCACGGCCATCACCTCCAGCATTGCGGGCATCGACCAGATCGCCCTGAAGGATAGCGACATCCGCCTCTACAAGAGCGACGACCACGTCCAGGATTTCATCAACTGCGTGAAAAGCCGCCAGCTCCCCACGGCGCCCATCGAGATCGCCCACCGCACGGCATCCATCTGCCACATCGGCCACATCGCCACGACGCTGAAGCGCGAACTGAACTGGGACCCGGCGAAGGAAGAGTTCAAGGGCGACGATGAGGCCAACACCATGCGCGATCGGCCCATGCGCGGGGATTGGAAAATCTAACACATTTTAATCAACTTCGAGGGACGGCAGGGACAACAGAGACAGCAGTAATGTTGTTCTGTAGTGCCTGCCGTCTCTGCTGTCCCTGTTGTCCCTGCGGGCTTGCAGGACCACCTCGGTTTAAGAACGGAATCCCGGAGTCACCAACGTGAAGCGACGAA
>JBIJDL010000413.1:0-5811 GCA_044344195.1 Candidatus Hydrogenedentales bacterium | reverse complement strand
CGTCGGCTTCCAGGGGGCGAACCGCCCTGACATCATCGAGGCTGGACATCCCCCCGGAAATGGTTACCGGAATAGAAATGGCCAGTGCCAATTCCCGAGTCGCCTCGATATTCGGTCCCTTCATCATACCGTCACTGAGAATATCCGTGTAGATAATGCGCGCGACACCGGCGGCCTCGACTTCCTTCGCAAAGGCGATGGCGTCGCGCTCCGTGTCTTCGAGCCAGCCGCTCAGCGAGAGCTTCCCGGCGCGGGCATCGATACCCACGGCGATCTTGCCGGGGTGGGCCGCGCAGGCCTCCCGGAGGAGCGCGGGATCGCGATAGGCCGCCGTGCCGAGAATGACCCGGCTGGCACCCGCCTCGAAGATGGCCTCGATAGTCTCACGATTGCGAATCCCGCCCCCTACTTCGTAAGGGATGCCAGCGGCTTTGAGGGCGCGCAGCTCGGTTTCCACACAGCAGCGGCCCGCTTTGGCACCGTCCAGGTCCACGATATGGATCAGGCCCTCGCCGAGCGCGTCCCACCAGGCCTGGGCCTGGGCGACGGGGTTCTCGGAAAAGACGGTCTCCTGATCGTAGTCTCCCTGAACGAGGTTGACGCAGAGCCCGCCACGGATATCGACCGCGGGAACAATGCGCATCAGGAAGCGGCTTCCATCGACGCCTTGACTACCTCACAAATCTTCGCGAAGGCGGCTTCATCGTGAACGGCCAGGTCGGCCAGGACCTTGCGGTCGAGATCGATGTTGGCGATCTTCAGCCCGCTGATGAAGCGACTGTACGTGATGCCATTGGCCCGGGCGCCGGCGTTGATGCGGGCGATCCAGAGCTTGCGGAACTCGCGCTTGCGCACCTTGCGGTCGCGGTAGGCGTATACGCCGGCGTGCTCGACGGCCTGAATGGCGGTCTTGATCAGGCGGTGGCGACTTCCGCGAAATCCGGAGGCCTCCTGTAAAACTTTCTTGCGGCGCTGGCGGGACGCGGGACCGTTGGTAGATCTTGGCATGGTAAGTTCCTTTCTCTATACACGCACCCGGCGCAGGGCGGAAGGGGCATGTTTTTCAATCTTATGGCTCGACCCGCACGCACGGGGGCGTTCTGTAGCGGGGGCGCGGTTCTGGGTGACGACTTGTTTCTGGCCTGCAAACCCGACCTAGAGGTAGGGGAGCATCGCCTTGACGCGCTTCAACTCGGTGGAAGCGACCTCGGTTATCTTCCGCAGTGCGCGGCGGACTTTGGAGGACTTACCGTTCATCAGGTGGCGCGCGCCCTGCTTGTGGGACACGATCTTGCCGCTTTTGGTCTTCTTAAAGCGTTTGGCGGCGGCGCGGTTGGTCTTAATCTTGGGCATTGACATTCCCTCCATCAGGGGTAATGAAAAAGTTTAAACTCACAGCCGGTGCCGGGGTAACTCCACCCCGGAATCCTGCTATCGGGCGCCGTAAGGCCGCCTGAACAAAAACAACAGGGCTGCGCTATCCAGGGAAAAACTCCCCAGGACTTCGCGCATCCCGAACCACGCTTTCCCGTCTACTTAATAACCTTGGAGGGCTGCAACACGAGGCTCATGTTACGACCTTCGAGGCGGGTGGCCGCGGGGTTGTAGTCCCCTGAGGTCAAATCCGCCGTTTCCTCCACGACCTTGACGAGAATTTCACGGCCGAACTCGGGGTGGGCCATCTCGCGTCCACGAAACATCACTGTAATCTTGACCTTGTTCCCCTCTTCGAGGAAGTCGCGAACGTGCTGTTTCTTGTACTCAAAATCGTGCTTGTCGATTTTGGGCCGGAACTTGATTTCCTTCACCGTGACCGTGTGCTGGTTCTTGCGTGATTCGCGTGCCCGACGCTTTTGCTCGTACTTGAACTTACTGTAGTCCATGATACGGCAAACCGGCGGCACCGCCATGGGGGCGACTTCCACCAAGTCCAGTTCCCTGGTCACGGCTTCGCGAATGGCGTCCTGCGACGACATGATGCCGAGCTGGTTGCCTTCGTCGTCCACCACGCGCACCTGGCGCGCGCGAATCTGTTCATTAATGCGGACCTTGTCTTCTTCTCGCTTGATTGGCGGCCTGGCTATGAGTAAAACCTCCTCTGGGACGTGCCCCGGGTTACGTTGGGCCTGAATCCGGCATCGGACCCCGGCTCCGGGGGCCACACAAAAAAATCGGCAAAGGAGCCAGTCCTTTGCCGATTTGGAACGTACCCATTTCGGGCAGCATCAATATGTGCTGCGTACTAACCCGGCTCGCTGACTTTCGCCGCCGCAAGGTGAGGGACCGGCGTCCCTACTTGAATAACCCAAAATTCGGGTTACAACGGCGCGTAGTCTAACAGAACCGGAACTTCCAGTCAAACAAGCTGAGCGCCTTTCTCAGAGTGGTATCTCGTCGTCGGGCGCATGGTGCGGGGCCGTCCCCACCAGCAGAACCGTGGCGGCGATACCGATGAGCATGCCGACCCAGGGATTGAAGATAGCCAACGCCACGGCCGTGAACAGGACCACCCCCCGCTCAATGGTCGTCTTGGGAATGGCCATGGCCACAAAGGCACACGCAAAACCGGTCAACACCAGGGTCAGCGACAGGGCCACCCCCATGAGCGGCTTCAACGCCGTGACCATGGGCAGGAAGAACCACAGAACGGGCACGCCAAATACGTAGTAGGAGTGAATGCCGCTGAAGATGGAGTCCATGGACTTGCGGCCATCGGCCCAGCGCTGAACGATGACCACCTGCACCCCCGTCCACAGGGCTCCCTGGTAAGGGAAGAAGGGCGCTGTAAGCGACTGGATGGCGTTGCGAATGGCGATGGAAATGTGGCTGCGGTTCGTGTTGATGTCGATCTTCTCGTCGGGCCGGGCCTTTTGCGCCGCGTGAATGATTTCCGTGCCAGTAATGATATCGCCGAACAGGATCACGTAGCTCATCAGGGCCAGGGGCAGGGCCTGGAGAAATACGGCGGGCTCGGGGAAGCCGATGGAGAAGGGGGACATTTTAGCGAACATATCGCCAAAGGGGAGGTACAGGATACCCCACTCAATTTCGTATACAATTTCCGCGGGACCTTCGCGGAAAAAGCCGGTCAGGGGGCCAATGAGCGCGGCGACGAGAAATCCGGGCAACAGGCCGAGGCTGGCGACGAGGGCGATCCAGCGGTGTTTCTTTTTGTAGTGCTGCAAGGGTTCGGAGAATATCAGCAGCATGCACACCACCAGCGCTGCCGTCGTCGTAATGGGCTGCACGAACAGATATTTCTCGGCGTCATCGAGAAACACGCGCTTGAGCGCGGCGATGGCCGCCCCCAGAATGATACCGCCTTTCAGCGCATCGGGAATCCAGGCGATAAAACGACTCCCCAGGCCCGTTATCCCCAATACAAATAGGATTACAGACAGGTTCATGGCTGCCGCCGTCATGAAGTGAATCCGCTGCTCCGGCGTCATATCGGGACTTCCGATCGCCAGGAGCATCAGCGGCAGGGCGGGCGTGATCATGCCCGGCGCATAGGGCTCCCCGAAGAAAATCGGCGCGCTGCACAAGAGCAGCGACTGGATGAACATACAGGCCACGGCCTCTTCAAACGTAAGGCCCATGAAATTTGTCAATATCGGGACCGTTGCCAGGCCCGTGGCTCCGGCCACAAAAATGCCCTGGAGCAGATCAGGCCACTCGACGCGGGTATGGATGAAGGGAATTCGCGCGGTAAAAGGTCCCCACTGAATACCTGGATGAACGGAACCCGCTTCACGTTTACGGAACATGCGTCTCTCTCCGATCGCCGGACCCGGTGCTCGCCGGATTCCGATCATGCCATCGCGCCGGGGCGCGCCACTGCCAATGAACAAGTCCCTAACAATAACAGCACCGAAGGCAAATTGCCAGCGCTTGCGACGGTGGCGCGGGAGCTGTAGAGTAGGGGCGGTCGCTTCGCCACCTGAACCACTGGATTGGAAAGGAATCGCGCAAGCTGGGAGCGCTGGCATCCCTGCCGGCAATGCACCGAAGGCGCATTTTGAATGGACCGACTTGTCCACAGGATCAACCGTTGACGATGACCATCCCCCCCAGCCTATCCACCACCTGGGTCTCGCGCTTCGCCCCCAGCCCGACGGGCTACCTCCACCTCGGCCATCTGGTCAATGCCATCTATGTCTGGGGGCTGGTCCGCGCTCTCGGCGGCCAGGTCATCCTGCGCCTGGAAGACCATGACCGAGGACGTTGCCGCCCCGCCTATGAAGCGGCCATCCTGGAGGATCTGGACTGGCTCGGACTCTTTCCCGATGGGAACAGCTTAACCTCAATTCAATGGGGACCTTCGACGTTCCGCCAGTCGGACAACGAGGTCCGCTATCAGACCGCCCTGGAATCACTCGCATCCCGTGACCTTGCTTATACCTGCACCTGTTCCCGCGCGGCCATTCTCGCACGCACGGGCCAACAAGGTGCCGAACTGCGCTACGACGGACGTTGCCGCGACGCCGGATACCGACCGGAGGTGGTGGGCGGAACACGTCTGCGGCTGGACGATGAAACAGTCGTCGTGGAGGATGTCCGCATGGGCACGCTGCAACAGACGCCGTCCCGCCAATGCGGCGATCCACTCCTGAAGGATCGCCATGGCTGCTGGACCTATCAGTTTGCGGTGGTCGTCGACGATTTGGAGCACGGCGTCAACCTCGTGATTCGCGGCGAGGACCTGCTCGACTCCACGGGACGTCAGGTAATGCTGGGCAAATTGCTTGGACGCGAGGCACCGCCGACGTTTCTGCACCACCCACTCATCGCCTCGCCCGACGGAACCAAGCTGAGCAAGCGAGATTTCGCGAAGGGCGTCCGAGACTACCGCGCCGAGGGTCGCAGCTCGGCGAGTGTGCTCGGCGAGGCCGCGTGGCGGGTGGGGTTGCTGCCGGAAGGCGAATCGCTGAATCCGGATCAGATCCCCGCGCTGTTTGAACATGATAAAATGGTGGAGGCCCTGCGCAAACCTTGATGGAGAAATTCGATGACCGAATTGTCGCAAGAAAACTCAAAAAGTATAAGCGAGCTGATCTTGGCGGGACAGAAGATCGAGGCGATCAAGGCTTATAAAGAGATCACGGGCATGGGGCTCAGGGAATCGAAGGAGTTTATCGACGACTTGGAAGCGCAATTGCGTCGGGACTATCCGGACTTCCCTCAGAACCTCGCCTCTGCCCCAAGGCCACACCGGCCATCAATGGGCAACATACCGGAAGAAGACGCGAAGAAAATGACCGACTTCATCTTCGCCGGGCAGAAGATCGCGGCGATCAAGATGTATAAGGAAGGCACAGGCCTGGGCCTGAAGGAATCAAAGGACGTCATCGACGCGCTGGAGAAGCAGTTGCGCGAGGAGTGTCCGGACGAGTTTGCACACGCGGCGAAGACGGGGTGCAGTGTGTTGCTGGCGGCGGGGGCCTTGCTGGCGATGGCGGCAAGCGTGTGGGCGTGACTCGGGGGACGCTGGATTCGCGATAAGATGCAGCACCAAGGCCCCACCCATTCAAACGTGCCACGCGATCCGCCCGAAAGGCGAGTTCGAGTGCCCTGAGCGCGGAATGCCCAGACCATGGAAGGTACCATGACTGGGCGATTTGTTCGTCTGGAGCCTAGCTTCAGACGTCCTGATCACGGCGAGCTTTTGGGCGACTGTATAGGAAATGGATTTGGCACTCTGCATATTCACAAGACGACACGTTGGCGCGGACACGTGCCACACGATCTCGCCGAAAGGCGAGTTCGAGTGCCCTGAGCCTCACGCACGGCGAACCATGGAAAGGGATCCTG
>JBIJDL010000411.1:0-5814 GCA_044344195.1 Candidatus Hydrogenedentales bacterium | reverse complement strand
GAAAGGCACGCCCGGCATGGGAACGCCCCGATAGCCTATGCTCCTGAAGAGCAGATCGCAGGGCAGGGTCGTGGATTCGCCCGTGGCCTCGGCCCATTGCTTGAAGGGCTCCGTGCCTGCGAGATAGTTGGTGCCCAGGGCAATGGACTCCACGCGGTCGGTCCCGTAGATGGCCATCGGGCTCTCCAGAAAGCGAAAACACATCTTGCGGGGCTTGGTGTCCATTGGGGCGGCGGCGTATTCGCGGAGCAGCTCCAAGATTCGCGCCGTGTTGTTATCTGAAAGCTCCGCTTCGCTCAACGGGTTCAGTTGGAGGCTATGGGGCTCGACAACGGGCCGACACATGGCAAGCTCGCCCATTTCCTTCAATTCCATGGCCGTGAAGGCCGCCTGGGTCGGGCCACGCCGTCCCACGAGATGGATCTCCCGGATCTTGCTCTCGGCCAAGGCTTCCAAGGCGTGGGCAGCGATATCGGTCGACCTGAGCTCATCAACGGACTTGGCCAGAATGCGCGCCACGTCCATCGCCACATTGCCCACGCCGATAATCACGGCGACTTCGCCCGAAAGATCAAAGGTGCGATCACGATAATCGGGATGGCCGTTATACCAGCCCACGAAGGACGTGGCCGTGTAGCTGCCTACCAGATCCTCGCCGTGAATGCCGAGGCGCCGGTCCGTTTCCGCGCCATAGGCGAAGAGGATCGCGTCGTAGTGCTCGCGCAGTTCGTCCACCGTCAGGTCTCGACCGATGGTGATGTTACCGAAAAAGCGGAAGCCCTCGCGCGCCGCGATCTTCTCGTAAACCTTGGTGACGTTGCGAATCTTGGCGTGATCCGGCGCAACGCCGCCGCGCACGAGCCCAAAGGGCGTGGGCAGGCGGTCGAACATATCGATTAGGCAGGGGTGCTCGGGCTTGAGGAGGTGTTCCGCGGCATAGAAGCCGCCGGGGCCGCTGCCAACGATGGCAATTCGTGCGGGAACCTCAGGTGTGCCAAGTGTCGTCATGAAAACAGATCTCCTCCCGGGCGGGGTTCTCTCTAGCGGTCCACCGTAAGGCTTATCATGCGCACGACAGGCCCCAAAAGGCAAGAAAGCCATATTGCGGATGTATCATTGCCTGAACAGCGGTGGGCCTGCGGCACGGCCCCCGTGGCTCTCTCACCGCTCAATCGAAATCGAAAAGTTCCCCGAGGAAGCCCCGTTTCTTTTTCTTCCGGTAGTCTCCGTGATAGTCGCCGGAATTGTGGTCGAAATCGCTCTCGTAGTCGCGTGGGCGTTCAGGGGCCTTCTGGCGCGGACGTTGCAGTTCCGCCGCCGGACTCTGGCTCAAGGCACGCTCGATGAGCTTGTCCAGTTCGCCCCGGTCCAGCCACACGCCGCGGCACTGAGGACAGTAGTCGATTTCGATACCTTGGCGCTCGGACATGACCAGAGCAACCTGGTTACATACGGGACAATTCATGTAATGCGCTCCTCTCTGATATCGGTGAACGGATATATTTCGGAACTACTGGGAGTTCCAGAAATAAGTATAGCATTCCCTATTCGCGTGCCTGCAAGGGCAGGGGACCGGGGTCCACCACGTTGCGCCCGTTGGAATCCACCGGCGCATCGCGTACCGCCCGGGTATCGTCCACAGGCGCGTCGCTCAGCGTCCAGCGAAGGAGACCCGCATCGCGCGGCGATGGATTGGCCCCCGCCGCATCGGGCTCACTCCGGTAGCCCGTGCCGAAGGCAGTCAGCAGCGATCCATCCGGCAGGAGCACGGTGGACGTGGCCTGGCAACTGGCCCACCACTTGTTCTCGCCCAAGCGGTTGCCCCGCCAGGCGTGGAGTATATAGCGATGGTCCAGATCCCAAGTGCGTCCGTGGTCCGCGCTCAGAATCGCCTCGACGCCAAACTGCGGGTAGCCCTCCGCCGTATCCATATAGCCCTTGCGGACGACATAGGTCATGAGCAGGCGGTCGTCCGGCAACAGCACCAGAGAGGGATGGTGTCGGCCATAGTCATTGAGCTTCTCCACGGCGCTCCAGGTCTGTCCATCGTCGCTCGAGATTGAAATGCCGAGCCCCTCAAAGTGATCGATCCATTCACCCGCCTTCGACGGGGGAATGTCCGTACGGCAGGCCGCCACGAGTTCGCCGTTGGCGGCCCGCACCAGCGCCACCTCGCTGACTTCTTCCCATGTGGGCACCTTGATGCTCTCCGTCCACGTCGCCCCCCGGTCGCCACTGAAGCGCAGATAACCCTGCTGGTGATCCTTAGCCACCTCCGGCGCCCGGTGCCACGTGTACCCCGTCTCGATCAGGCGCGTCACCGCGCCCGAAGCCGGATCCCGATCCGCCCAGAGCGGGTCCCACGTGTACCACGGCTTGCCATCCACCGTCGGCGCCACCACGGACCCCGCCGTCCACGTCTCGCCATAGTCCCGGCTTACCCAGCGGCGATCGCCCGTCAGGAACAACACCTCACCCTGGCCCAGATACGTCAGGCAGGTGCCGAGGCCGTCTACAGGAGTACCATCGGCCACCACACGCCGCGGCGCGGACCAGGTGCTCCCCCCGTCGTCACTGTGAAGCACCTCGGGGTGATGGGGGTAGTCACAACCCACCAGCATCAGCAGGCGCTGCTTTTCCGGCATGTACACGATATACGGCACCGCGACCACCCGCTTCCACGACTCCGAAACAATCTGGACCTTCGCGGCGATCGGAAGGGGGCCGGACGCGCCATTCAGCAACTGGACCGTGTGGTCCTGCCAGGCACCGGCGCTGGCGGTGAGAACGAGGGTGAACCATCCGAGAAGGGCGGCGCGCATTGAGAATGAATTCACTCGAAATCTTCCATGACTCCCAGAGAAAGTGGAGCCGTTGTTGAGACGAAGGAGACCGTTCCGAAGGAACATCGCTTGATTCTAAGCCTCAGGGCAATCGCCATACAATGCACGACTACTGCGCAGCTCTGATCACTCCGACGCCGTGTGCTGAACATGCCTGTACGCATTTCGCGTTTCGCGCTGGCGTCCGCGTTTGCCTAACGCCACGGTAGCGGTGCACTGAGGAAAAATATCATCGGGGGAACAAATTATGCGACCAAAATTGAGAAGTACATAGCCGACCCTTCGAACTTGCGTCGAGTTGCGGGGGCCACCGGATCGGACACAGGAATGTCGCGCGCATTTCTGGATCTTCCCAATGGGTTTACCCGCTCCAATCGAAGGAGAAGTGCCATGGCACAGCGAGCCGGGAGGTGCCATGAGAAATCTTTCGGTCATCAAAAAGCTGGCGGACGGGGGTGAAGAGAATCTTGGGATTTCAACCCCATCAAAGGAGAATCGGGTCATGGACGCACGAACGCTGCATTTCGGACGAGTTCTTGTGTGCGCTGCTTTGTTTGGAATGCTGGCGTTGGAGTCGGCGGCCCTTACCGATGAGATCACGGCGCTGGGCGAAAATTATCGCGCCAGTGCGGTCAACCGCGCTGGACAGGTCACGGGCTGGACTGAAAACGAAGACGGGGAGGTGTTTCGCCTTTCTCTATGACGGGACCGGCATGATCACCCTCTGGTTCAGTGATGCGACCTTCGGCGAAGACATCAATGACCACGGTGTCGTTGTAGGAGGGAACGAATACAACGCCTTTAACTGGGGAAGGACCTTTGTTACGGATGGGGCCACCGTGAGTTATCCCGGGAATACGCCCTACAACGAGTACAGCTTTGGAGCGGGCATTAACAATCTGGGACACTTGGCAGGGACGAGCGATGCATCCGGGGGGGGCCCCATGCATACCTCTACGACGGCACGGAAATGATTGATCTCGGTACCCTTGGCGGCGGCTACAGCATCGGAGAGGCCATTAACCGAAACGATCAAGTCGTTGGCTACGGTTCAAACGCCAACCAGGTCACTCACGCGTTCCTCTACAACGGCGGGGATTTGATTGATCTGGGCACCCTCGGAGGGCGGTACAGTTTTGCGTATGATATCAATGATTCTACTCAAGTGGTCGGAGCGGCTGCGAACGGTTTCGAGCAATTTCGAGCCTATCTTTACGAAGGAGGAACTATGGCCGACTTGGGTACACTCGGCGGTGACTCCAGCGGCGGAACCGGAATTAACAACCACGGGCAGATTGTGGGCTACTCCCGGATTGACCTCGGCGCTACAACCCATGCGTTCCTCTATGACGAGGGCCTTGGTGGCATGGTGGACCTGAACGAATACATCGATTCCACATCGGGATGGGTGCTGTACGACGCGGCAGAGATCAGTGACCGGGGACATATTGTGGGCCGGGGAAATCTTGGTGCCTTCCTGCTGACACCCATCCCGGAACCTGCTACCTTGACCGTACTAGCCATGGGCCTTTTCGGGATGACGCTCCGTTGGAGGCGGCGCAAATTGCCTCGTTAATTCTCTGGCGTGCGAAACCTTTCCGCATGATGTTGATCCGGGGATGCGTCACTGCGCCATCTGCTGCCGCATGGCTTCTTCCATGCCCTGCATTACTTCCGGCGGCATACCCTGCATCATCTTTTTCATCTCGTCCATGATCTTCTCGGGGTGCTCGAAGTCGATGGTCATGGTCATGCCGGGCATGGGGGTCATCTTGATGCCATAAACGCGCCAGGGGCCATTCTCCTTGCGCAGTAGAACATCCTGGGGCACGGTCATGCCCATTTGTGTGACTTGTACCGCAACCTGGGATGTGTCGCCCGTCGTCGTTGCGGCACCCACGGTGAAGCCCTCCATGGGGGCCATGGCACCCGCCGGCATCGCGCCCATGCTCTGCCACGCCTTCTCCGTCATGTGCGGCTTGCACTGCTGCATGTCACCCGTCTTAAACGCCTGGAGGAAGGAGTTCGTCACTGTTTCCGGGCTGGGTCCGGATCCGAAGCCCAGTTTCGGAAGATAGGCGACGCCGCCGAGCACCACGGCCGCAACCGCTACGATGCCGAGCACCATGCCCAGGGGTTTAAGCGAGGGGCCAAGCTTGCTGGCCAGGGTGCCGGGCACCACCACAGGGCGGGGGCGTTCCCGCGTCAGGCTTGCGTCCAGCAAACTCGCCAGATCGTCGGGCAGATCGATTCCGCCCGTTGAAGCCGCGTTTAGCGCGGGCACGACCAGTGGCCCGTTGCACTTCTTGCAGGTGCCGCGTTGGCCTGCGTATTGCTCTGGTACGTTCAAGGTGTCTTGGCAATTGGGACATACTACCGTGATCATCGCTTAATCCTTCCGGGTCTTGCCCGCGTTTGGCCGTTTCATGTAGTCCGGGTAGATAGGTATCGTCCGATTCGGCAGCGGGGGCATCCGAAGTGGAGAGCGAAGGTTTCAATGCCCCCGAAGATGCGCCCAACGAAATGCCAGCCTTTACTGCCGATGAAGTTTTCTGTCGCATCGAGATCATCCAGCGTGGGAGCGACGCCGCGCACCACCGGGGCCTGTTTGCATACATCGTCGACATTGTAACCATTGCGCAGGATTACAACAAGTTGGCGTCCGGTGCGCATGCGGATCCCTGGGCGAAGTACTCGAATGCCGTTCCCCTTGTCCAGCTCTCCTCTTTTTCGCGTATCAGTCCCGGATTCCCAGGTGTGTCCTTATCTTTTCCAGCAGTTCCGCCTGGCGGAAGGGCTTGCGAATGATGTCCGTGGCGTCGGAGGCCAGGATCTCCCGGAAGTCTTCGTCGAGCACGCCGCCCGTGACGAAGATCACCGGGATTTTCTCACCGCCTTCCAGTTCGCGAATGCGCCGGGTTGTTTCGAGCCCGTTCATATCGGGCATGGCCTGATCCATCAGGATCAGATT
>JBIJDL010000410.1:0-5876 GCA_044344195.1 Candidatus Hydrogenedentales bacterium | reverse complement strand
AAAACGCGGGAGAATCCGCCCCGCACCGTGCGAAACAGCATGAATTCCGCAGGTAAATTCATCGTCGACCGGGTGCCTCTCGAGGACGACGAAGATGATGTCGATATGGATATGGCCATCGACGACTTCATGGATAATCTATTTGGCCGAAAGGGACGTATGGGCGGCCCGGGGACGGCCCGCCCCGCCGCCGTCGAGGCGGTCCTCAAGGATATGCTCGATTTCATTGAAGCGCGCAAGGGTAAGCGCATTCCACCTTCCGGATCGGCATGCAAGAATTTCGAAGACTATTGCGCGGCCGTGCCTCACCTTAACGAACAATGGCAAACCTTGAAAGCGCGCTATAAAGATGTAACCGGCGAACGCTTCAAGTTCTCCGCGCTCCAATCGGCACTTGATATGGAAAAGAACCCATGACGCCCCATGAAAATCCCGCCGCCTGGGCCCACCGGATCCTCGGTCTGGCCGACGGCGCTTCGGACGAAGATATCCGCGCGGCTTATCTGCGCGGCCTCCGCGAGTTTCCACCGGACCGCGCGCCGGAGCAATTTCAAAAGCTACACGAGGCTTACGACTTCCTGCGAAACCCCGAAGTGCGATTCAAGAGCATCCTGCATGCTGAAAACCCGGATCAAGATATGGCGGCGTGGGTGAGCGACCATCCCGCGCCGCGCCGCTTTGCCGGGCCGGGGCCGTGGCTTACCGCGATGAAAAGGGTATCCGCGAAATGAACGATTTTTCACCGATGGACGACGCCGCGCCAGCACTGCCGCGCGAAGAGATACTCCGCCGTTTCGAAGCGTGGCTTGACAGCGCGCTGGCGGCGGAAGCGACGCCCGAGGGCATCGACGCCGCGCTGCTCGCCGAAATGAGCGAAGGGCCCCAGGCGGAGTCCACGGGCGATACCGACGCTTTCGCCTTGTGGTCCGCCATGACGGGCCTGACCCAGGAGGTGAAGCTGCAAAGCCGCGCCTTCCAGATGCTCTCGGAGCGCCTCGATCCGCTGTCGGACGCGGCGGATCGCATGGAGGCAATGACCTCCGCCACGCGCACGCTGGCGGATTCGGTGGCGCGCCTGGAAGCGGAAGTGGCCCAGCGCCAATCCCAGCGCGAGCGCGAACTACGTCAGGAATGTGAGCAAAAGACGGCGCGACGTTATCTGGAAACGCTGGTTGATCTGCATGATCGCATCCTGCGAAGCGTTGTGTCGCTCGAGGTCGCTGTTGCGACTCCGGTCGGTTGGTTATCACGGCTGGACGGCGCAAGCGCTCACGAAACACTCAAAGCCCACGAGGCGGGAATGCGCCTGCTCCTGGAACGCGTGGAGGCGTCTCTTGCCGAGCGCGGCGTGCGGCGCGTGCGTTGTTTTGGCCTGCCCTTCGACCCCGTAAACATGGTCGCGTCGGTGGTGGAAGTACAAGCCGGTGCGGTGGACGGCACGGTGCTGGCGGAGCTGCGCGGCGGCTACGAATGGAACGGGGAACAATTTAGAATGGCGGAAGTCATGGTCGCGCGACGACCGACCTAGCAAAGAGAAAGGGTTAATTCCTTGTCACAACACCACATCGTCGGTATCGACCTGGGCACCACCAACTCAGAGGTTGCCGCATTCGTCGACGGCCAGGTACGCGTACTCGGCCAGGGCGCGGGGCGCATCCTGCCCTCGTGTGTGGGCTTCGCGCCCGACGGCACGCTCCTTGTGGGCGAGGCCGCGCGAAATCAATACGCCCTCTACCCCGAGCGCACCGTGCGCAGCGTCAAGCGCCTCATGGGTACCGACACCACCATCATGGCGGGCGGAAAAACTTTCTCGCCCCAGGAGATTTCCAGCATTATCCTGCGAGAACTGGCGGCCCGCGCCAGCAAGGAGTTGGGCGGCCCCGTCACCCAGGCCATCATTACCGTGCCCGCGTACTTCTCCGATGGGCAGCGAGAGGCCACACGCGAGGCGGGCAAGCTGGCGGGCCTCGAAGTCCTGCGCATCCTCAATGAGCCCACCGCCGCGAGTCTGGCCTTCGGCGCAAGCGACGGCGCGCCCCAGACCGTGATGGTGTACGATCTGGGCGGCGGCACCTTCGACGTGTCTATCGTCCGCCTCGACGGCAACGTCACGGAGGTGCTCGCGAGTCACGGCGACAACAAGCTCGGCGGTGACGATTTCGACGCGCTGCTCGCGGACTATCTGTGCGCCGCCTTCGAAGAGGAGCACGACATCGACTTGCGCCAGGGCCACGCCACCGGCATGGCGCGCCTCAGCCATGCGGCGGAGGAAGCGAAGAAGTGCCTGAGCGCGGAGCCTTTCGCTTTTGTGCGAGAGGAGTCACTCGCTATGAATGGCTCCATTCCCCTGCACCTGAATCTGGAAATCAGCCGGGCGGAGTATGAGGAAATGATCCTCCCCCTGGTCGAGCGAAGCTTCGAGAGTGTCGCCAAGGCCATGGAAGCGGCGGGCGTACGCTCCGGCGATCTGGACACCGTCCTCCTCGCGGGCGGCTCCACCCGCACCCCGCTGATCATCCGCATGCTGGAGGAGCGCACCGGTCGCGAACCCCGCCAGGACATCGACCCCGATCTCTGCGTTGCCCTCGGTGCGGGCGTCATGGCCTCGCGCCAAAGCGGCCATGACGTTGATCGCATCCTGGTCGATGTCACCCCCTACTCCTATGGCATTTCCTATCTCGGAGAGATGGACGGGTACGAATACGAGCACTGCTACCACCCCATCATCAGGCACAACACCCCCCTGCCCGTGGCGCGGGCCGATTCCTACCAGACCAGCGGCCCTTTTCAAACCACAGTCCAGATTGCGGTCTATCAGGGCGATCACCGGGACGCCCTGCGCAACATTCCCGTGGGGGATTTCAAAATTACCGGCCTGACGCCGGTCTACGAGCCCAGCGTCGTGCTGTGCAAGATGTCCCTCGATCTGGACGGCATCCTCCATGTGACCGCGATCGAGAAAAGTACGGGCCTCTCCAAGGCCATCACCATCGACAACGCTTTCAAGGTGCGCTCCGAGACCGAGATCGCCGAGGGCCGGCGGCGTATGCAGGAGCTCTTCGGCGAAGCGGAAGAACTTGAGGACAATGAAGATATGGCGGAAGCCGAAGTCGTCGACGCGCACGAGCCGGCCGACCCGGCATGGCTGCAAAGCGTTGCAGCCGCCGAGATCCTCGTGGAGCGCAGTCGCGTGCTCTTCGACAGCATGCACGACGAAGATCGCGAGGAGGCCGTGAACCTTATCGAAGCCGTGGAAGATGCCCGCGCGAGTCACGATGCGACCGAACTGGACAAAGCGGCGGCCGCGCTGCGCGAGCTGCTGTACTTTGTCGGGGGCAAATAGTGGCCACCGCGAGGGATTACGCCTGCCCCGCATGCCGCGCCCGCTTCCGTGGTGCGGCTGTGTGCTCGCGCTGCGGCGCGGATCTGACCGCACTTATGCGCCTCGTCGTTGAGGCGCACCGCGCCCGAGCCGAGGCGCGCGCCAACTTGTCCAAAGGCGACTTCGCCGTTGCGACCACTTGCGCATCCGCCGCGCAGGCGCGCTGCGCCACGACCCAGGGCGAGCGACTGCTGATACTCGCGAGGTGGCTGGCGGCGAACTCCGAAAAGAGAGGATAGCGCCTATGTCCATTCTTCGAAAAATCCTCCACCGCATTTTCGGGCGGCGCGACTCTCTGGCCCCAGAGATTCTGCGCGCAATCCAAGTGGACGATGAGCATGGCGTGATCAAGGTCAATTTTGACGAAATCCGCGACGAAGACGAGGCCAAGCTTCTTGAGTCGATGACGATGAAAACCGGCATCCCGCACTTTCGAGGGACGGTCAAACACGGATGGGATCTGAGCCGCGTCGAGGACCCGTTTCGCTGCCCTCGCTGCAAGAAAGAGGCGATCCCTCACTATGCAAATTTCGTCTACGGGACACAAATCGCTCCCCGAACTATGTTCGCACCCGCTGGGATTTTCTGCACCCAATGTCCCACGGTGATCATCGATCAGGATATGCTCGCAAGCGGCGTCGCGAATCCGCGCTTCAAATTCCAAGGTGTGCTGGGCTTCTCCAGCGAGAAGCTGGTCTTCGCGCCGCTGGAAACCTGGAATGGCAGTCCGGCCGTCTATGTGTTTGATGATGACGAGCGCCCACTGTGCCTGGCCTCCGACAATGAAGTGCGAGGTTACCTCCGCAAAGCACCCGGGCAAGTTCGCAGCCCATCGAGCAGGTCCGGTATCAAGAAAGACCAGAAAGCCGCCCGACGCAAGCAGCGAGCGCGTGGGAAGAAATAACGCAAGCGTTCACGGGATCACACATAGGGACTGACGCGGCCCCGTGTGCCACGGTAGCGGAAATACCGATAATTTGAAAGGGTTCGTATCCGGGCGCCATTGACGGCAAGGTCCGTGGCTGTCCCGTTGTGGCCCGAGCGAACTTGGCGCAATCACAGCGTCCGTTTTCCGGGGCAGTATCGCGGATCTAAGAAATCGCTGATGGTTCAGGTTCACCTCCCTGACAACGGGACAGCCACGCGCATTGACGTGCCTGCGGCTTCCAATGATACCTGTTGGATGCGGATCTCCGCCGCTCGTTACAAGTACACCTGCGCGCGTCAGTCCCTGTTTCATCTTGTTAACGGTTACCTTTTTGTAGCCGCAAAGCGTCACCTGTCCATCGGTTGCTCCGCCGGATCCCCAATGGCCTTCATCGATTCGCGCAGGGATTTTTCCAGCGCGCGCAATTGCTCCTGAACCGCCGGATCCGCCGATCCGATCAGGTTCTCAAGTTCACCCGGATCCGCCGCGAGGTGGTAGAGCTCGTCCTGGCCCAAATTGCGGAAATCGCGCACGAGTTTCCATTCCGGCGTGCGATAGCCCCGGAGGTTGCCCGCGCCCTCGTCATTTTCGCGCTGGTCGTACTGGATGAGGAAGTCGTCGTTCCACGGCGGCGATTCCCCGCGCAGGAGCGGCGCGAAGTTCTGCCCACGCAGTAAGGTGCCCTCGGGAATGTCCACGCCCGCCAGCGAGAGGAGCGACGGAAACCAGTCGAGATTCGACGTGGTCTGTGTGACGGTCGTACCCGCCGCAATGCCCGCGGGCCAGCGCAGGATTGCCGGCGCGCGCACGGACGTGTCCCAGAGGTTGGTCCGAGTGCTCCTGTCGTCCTTCAGCAGCCACCAGCCGTTGCCCTTGTGCCAGATGCCGTGGTGGGCGAGGTTGTAGCCGTGGTCGGAAGTAAAGACGATCATCGTGTTCTCACTCAGCCCCTGCGCATCGAGCGCCGCCAGGATGCGCCCGAGATTGCGGTCTACGCTGTGGACGCTGGCCAGGTACTCCAGCGTCATGCGCTCCGCGCGCGCCACATCGAGATCGGGGTGGCGCGGCTCGGGCAAGGTGGGCTTGAGGTCCTTGAACAAATTCCAGTCGTCGTCGTGCAGGGGCATCCATGTGCGATCACCGTCCGCGTTCTTGTTTGCGTTGGCGTGGGGCGCCCAGAAGTGGAGCGAAATCAGGAAGGGCCTTTTGTCCTCCCTTGCGATGAAATCCAGCGCAATGTCGGTGATGATGTCGGAACTGAAGCCCTCGACCTTGCGTTTGCCGTCGGGAAACTCCACCACGGGATCTTTGGACACCATCGCGCCGTGACGCCAGCCCGCGAAGTAGTCATAGCCGAAGGCTTTCGGCAGGGACTCCTCGCGCGCGCCCACGTGCCACTTGCCGATGTGGGCCGTGCGATAGCCCGCGTCGCGCAGGACCTTGGGCCACGCGGGCAAGGCGGGATCGAGCCCCTTCACTGCTCCATCGCTCTCCGCCAGGTAATCGGTGATGCCGAGCTCTGTTCCGTTGCGGCTGGTGAGCATGCTGGCCCGCGCGGGACTGCAC
>JBIJDL010000409.1:0-5884 GCA_044344195.1 Candidatus Hydrogenedentales bacterium | reverse complement strand
AGACCTCGCCCCCCCGGCGTACATTCGAACTCGACCAGGCACAAGCCGAATTGGAATATGCCGAATCACTCGCAATTGCGACGGACGACAGAGGCCAGCCCGCGCAGGTCCAGGTCAACCTTCACGATTCGTGGATTGATGCCGCAAGCCCCTTCGTAGGGATAATCATTCTCTTCGGATTGCCCGCGATCATCTTCATCGTCATTCGTTCCATGCGGCGGGGCAGAGCCACTGCCCCCTCAGATGAATCCGCCCTGGTCCACGAACTCGCCCGGCGCGCGCAGGATCTGTCGCAGCGCATGGAGGCCCTGGAAACCATATTGCTCGACCGCACGCGCACGGCGCGTTAGCCCGGAAGGAGCGCTTCGATGAATACGCAATTGTTTGTACTCTGCATCATCTTCGGCAGTATGTTCTGGATCTACGCCATGGCCCGGACGGGCGTGCGGAAGCAGGACCACCGCTACAACGAGGAAGAAACCGAAATCATCCAAGAACTGCACCGCGGCCTGGAGAAGATGGGCAAGCGCATCGAAGCGCTGGAGACCATCCTCCTGGACCAGGCGGAGTACCGGCGAACATCGCCGCCGCCCCACGAATCCGCGCACCGTTTTTGAGACTTGAAGCGCGCTAACGGAGGTTAGGCTTTCAGCCTGACCAATCTCGACCGACACGCAACTATTTGAATCTGAGAATCGCTCTTTCCGGAGCGCGAACGATAACGCGTCGTTCCGACGCGTCTGGTCAGGCTGAAAGCCTAACCTCCGTCAGCGGACTTTCCAATTTCCAGTGAATTTAAAGATCCCCATAGGAGCCACACCATGAGCCAACACTACAACCGCGATCACAGCGGACCCTATCGCAGCCGCAATGGCCTCGTCTTCGGCGTTTGCCGCGGCCTGGCCGACTACTTCGACTTCTCCGTCATCGGCATGCGCTTTATTGTCGTCGCCGCCTTCCTGTTCACCGGGCTCTACCCCGTGGGCATCGCGTATATTGTCGCCGGTTTCGTCATGAAGCTGGAGCCCGTGCTGGCGCTGCAGAATGAACGGGAGACGGAGTTCTACAACAGCTACACGGCCTCGCGGCCCATGGCCCTCAGCCGGCTGCGCGATACTTTCGACAGCCTGGACAAACGCATCCAGCGGATGGAGAGCATCGTCACCGATCGCGAATACGACTGGGACCAGCGCCTGCGCAACGGCTGAGAGACTCCGACACGCCAGGTGCCCGAACGGTGCCTTGCAAGCTACGTATCAATAGAAGGAAATACACTACATGGACCTCACTGCCGTACTTATCGTGGCCATCATTTTCGGCTCGATCCTCATCGGTCTGTTTATCATCTCCACCCTGCTCGGCAAGGTCTTGGGCGCGCGCGGCAGCGGCCGCCTGAGCGACGAGGAATCGCAGATCATGCAGGAGATTTTCTATGGCCTGAAGAAGATGGAAGAGCGGATCGATTCGCTTGAGACCATCCTGCTCGACCGCGACCGCCGCAACCGGGAGTCGTAGGATGTTTGGTATCGGCGCCACAGAAATCGTGATTGTAGGCCTGATGGTTACCGTACCGTTGGTCCTGCTGTTTTTGATGACCTACGCCCTCCGCCACGGCCAGCAGAGGCCCCAGAGCTCGACGGAGGACGCTCAGGCGATACGTGAACTGCTCCAGGGCCTGAAACGGCTGGAAGAGCGCATGAACTCGCTGGAAACCATTTTGCTGGAACGCAAAGGAAAGGGCTGAATGATGGGCTTCTTCAGCTTCCTGCTTATCGCGGGCCTGCTGGTTGCCACGCTGTGGCGTGTACAACAACTGCAGGACGACATCAACGCGTTGAAAACCCAGAACGAACGCATTATCAAGGCGCTGGAGGAAAGGGCGGAACGCCCGGCCACCACGACTGACAACTCAGGGGAGGAACTATAGTGAATCAGTCACCCAGAACCGGCGGACCCTACCGCTCGCGCAGCGGCATCGTCTTCGGCGTGTGCCGCGGCCTGGCCGAACATCTCGGCTTCTCCGTGATCGTCATGCGCATCATCGTATTCGTGGGCACGCTTTTCACCGGCATCTGGCCCGGTATCATTACCTATATCATTGCCGCCCTGCTGATGAAATACGAGCCCATTGTGCCCTTTGACTCCCAGAGCGACGCGGAGTTTTACAGCTCCTACAGCGCCTCCAGCACGATGGCGCTTCAGCGGCTGAAGGATACCTTCGACAACCTGGACCGGCGCATACAGCGCATGGAAAACATCGTCACCGCGCCCGATTTCGATTGGGACGAGCGGCTGAAGAACAACCAATAGGAACGCAGCGATGGAAACCGTTTCCCGGAGGCACCTGGCCATCCTGGCCGCGATTACATGCATCACAATTCTGCATGCCCTGCTGACGCGATGAAGTACGGACGTCCCGCCTGGTACTTTCGGCCCTTCACCGGTGCGTGGCGCTTCGCCTCGCTCTTTGAGCAGCGCCTGGGCATCTCCGCAACCCTCTTCGCGGGGGCCTTCCTGATGGCCGTGGGTGCGCTCCTCTGTCTCACCATTGCCGGGGCGCTCATTGGTATCCCGGCGGGCTTTCTGGGCATGATGCTCATTCTGCGCGCCCTGTACTGAAATCCCACGCACTTCCACGGGCTGCCGGCGGCCTCTCTCCATGCCGGCCACCCGTTCCTTCCCGGCCCGCGTCACCGCTCCCCTCGGTGGCGCGGGTTTTTGATTGACAGTGTCTTCTCGCTCGCTCCCGGGAGCTCCAATTCTCGCGATTCCACTCGATCAAACGAGGCGCACCAACGTGGCTTAGGCTTCCAGCCTGAGATAGAGCCCACGCGAATACACAAAGGGTCCGTTGATTTCTAAAAGCCCCATCCCACAACAAAGCGAAGGACCCCTCGGCGACCACAGCGAGCCTTGTCTCAGGCTGGAAGCCTAAGCCACGTTGGCGCGCCTCTCAGTATCGGAACGATGTCGAGCGCGATCAGGCCTGATATTCACCAGACAGCAAAACGCCCGGCGGGGTTGCCGCCGGGCGTTGCCACATCATCTGGTTCCCACCTATTTGATGTAAGGCGCGGTCACGTGGGTCGGTTCCCAGTGTTCAGGCGCGCGCCAGAGTTGACTCAGGATGAGCTGGCGCTTGAGCATGAACTCCTTGGGCAACCGGTCATAAAGTTTGATGAAGAGTTCTTCGTGGGAGAGGATTTCGGCTTCCCAGGTGCCCCGGTCCACCGACATGATCTCGTCGAACTGGGCCTCGGTAAAGTCGATACCAGTCCAGTCGATGTCTTCATAGCGGGGAGCCCAGCCCAAGGGGCTTTCTTCCGCGTAAGCCCGGCCATGGACCCGGTCCACGATCCACTTGAGGATTCGCATGTTTTCGCCGAAGCCTGGCCAGACGAAATTGCCGTCGGCGTCCTTGCGGAACCAGTTCACGCCAAAGATGCGGGGGGGATTGTTGATGGCGCGGCCCACGTTGAGCCAGTGGCTCCAGTAGTCGCCCATGTGGTAGCCGATGAAGGGCAGCATGGCGAAGGGGTCGCGGCGCACATTGCCCACGGTACCCGTCGCGGCGGCGGTGGTCTCGGAGCCCATGGTGGCCGCAAGGTACACACCATAGTTCCAGTTGTAGGCCTGCATCACCAGCGGCACCGTCGAGCTGCGGCGACCGCCGAAGATGAGCGCGCTGATTGGCACGCCTTCGGGATCCTCATAGGCCGGGTCGGCGCAGGGGCAGTTGGCCAGCGGCGCAGTAAATCGTGAATTCGGGTGAGAGGAGGCGCGGCCGCAGTCGGGCGTCCATTCGCCACCCAGCCAGTCGGTGAGCTTTTCGGGTTTTTCATCGGTCATACCCTCCCACCACACATCGCCATCGGGCGTCAGCGCCACGTTGGTGAAGATAGAGTCGCGCTTGACCGATTCCATGGCGTTGGGGTTGGACTGGTAGGAGGTGCCGGGGGCCACGCCGAAGAAACCGGCTTCGGGGTTGATGGCGTAGAGCTTGCCGTCGGGTCCGGGCTTGATCCAAGCGATGTCGTCACCCACCGTCGATATCTTGTAGTCGCCGAGCTCCGCCGGGGGGATCAGCATGGCGAAGTTGGTCTTGCCGCAGGCGCTCGGGAAAGCCGCCGCGATGTAGGTCTTTTCGCCGTCGGGCGCGGTCACGCCGAGAATCAGCATGTGCTCCGCGAGCCAGCCCTCATCCCGCGCCATGCAGGAGGCGATGCGCAGGGCAAAGCATTTCTTGCCCAGGAGGGCGTTGCCGCCGTAGCCGCTGCCGTAGGACCAGATGCTCCGTTCTTCAGGGAAGTGAACGATATATTTCTCGTTGTTGTTGCAGGGCCAGGATACATCGGCCTCGCCCGGAGCAAGCGGTTTTCCCACGGAGTGAACGCAGGGAACGTAGGCGCCGTCTTCGCCGAGCTGGTCGATTACCGTGCGACCGACGCGGGTCATGATGTGCATGTTCACCACAACGTAGGGAGAGTCGGTAATCTCAATGCCGATGTGGGCAATGTCGGACCCGATGGGGCCCATGCAGAAAGGTATCACGTACATCGGGCGACCGCGCATGGTGCCATCGAACAGGCCCTGGAGCGTGGTCTTCATCGAGGCGGGGTCGATCCAGTTATTCGTCGGCCCTGCATCATCCTTGCGGCGGCTGCAGATATAGGTACGATCCTCGACGCGGGCCACATCCTTGGGATCGGAGCGGAACAGGAAGCAGTTCGGGCGCTTTTCCTCGTTCAGCTTGATCGCCATCCCCGACGCCACCATCTCCACCATCAGTCCATCGTACTCTTGTTTCGAGCCATCGCACCAAACCACTCTATCGGGTTTGCACAGCGCCGCCATCTCCTTCACCCAGGCGACAAGCTGGGTATGCTTTACATAGGCCGGTGTTTCCATTTCTTTTCCTCGCTTTCAAGGGACTTTTCCACCGGATTCACGGTGGAGTTTGCCAATCTATTTCTCTTGCCTGGTACAGACGCAATCCGCGTGCCATGCGCCGCAGTCTGCCCACAACGTCTCTTTCCAGTCCATTTGCCTACTCAAGAAGCGCAAATGGTCCACCTGAAGCCACTATACGGTGAAGTTGGGACTGGTTCAAGGACAGGTCTGCGCAGAGCGCATGCACAGAGATGTGCAAGGCACTTGTGTGCAGGGACAGCGACGGAACCGCCCTGTGCTCCCCGAAAAAGATGGACGCGTCACACGTGGCGCGAAAACCCTATTCCACCGTGCCCGTGGCCGCATCGTAGCGCCAGGACCGCTCGGGATAGGGGTGCGCGGGAATCACGCTGGTCTGGCCGCGCTCCACCAGTTCCTCCAGCGACACCGGCCAGCGGTTGTTCTTGTTCTTGAAGGAATTGACCTGGTTGCGGATTAGCTTCAGGCGATTCTTCTTTTCCTCGTCCAGCAGGGTTGTGTTGCGGATCACGCCGTCCGTGCCCATCATGAAGGTGCCGCCGAGCGGGTCGGGTCCGAGCGGCTTGATCAGCCCCGCCTGCACCATCTCCTCCAGTGAATTGGGGAAGCGGCCCTGGTGCTGGTTGTACATCAAGACCAGCTTGTTCAGATTGTCCACCGCCGTGCGGATGTCCATCTCCACCAACTTTCGCTCGCCCAGTTCCCGCAGCAGCTTGTCTTCGCCCTCGGCCATGCGCTGCCACATCTCCCGCTCCACATCCACCAGATTGAACTGGCCCTGCAACTTCGTGGCCAGATCCCGGATAAACTCGGGGCAGCCCTCAATCGCCGCCGCCATGCTGAGGTAGTAGGTCGCCCGCTCCTTGGAGCCCGGCTCGTCCTTGCGGTTGAGCAAAAATATCATCGCCAACTCGTAGGGCAACTGGAAGTTCCTGGGATTCTCGATGAAGCCCCG
>JBIJDL010000408.1:0-5888 GCA_044344195.1 Candidatus Hydrogenedentales bacterium | reverse complement strand
GTGGTTTGGGTGGACACGCCAAGGGGCAACACGAGAAACCAGGTCGGCTCCGATAGGACCAGGGAGATCGAGCCCATGGAAGTACACCACAGTCCAGCGGCGAATGCCCCCAGGGCCACCCCCGGCAGGGCGCGCCAGCCCAGGGTCATCAGAATCGAAACGGCCACACCGGAGGGAAGTATGGGAAGCTGGGCGGCGCCTATTCCAGACGAAAAGGAGCCGAGCCATGCGGCGGGCAACCCGTAGAGCAGGGCGGGAAGTAGCACCAGGAACGCAATCTTGCGTCCCCCCTCGAAATGCATATCAAGGGCAGGCCCCATTCTGGTCATGGCATTCCATCCACCCGGTGCACGACGAGTCGCGCGGACTCCTGGCCAAGGGGACTTGTACCCCACTGCACACTCAGACTGAAAATGATACGATCCCGCTGCGAGTGCAAGTCTACTCCGCACCCGGTGAGAAATCAATACATCCCACTGCGGACCTGCGGAGCATACGGAGCGTTAACGTCATGAGGGGTATGTGTCCGGATTGCCTGAAATATAAGGGTGCGGGAAAACTCGAATTGCTTTGCGACGTCTTCCGGGGAAGTCCGTGGCATCAGGACTGTCGGAATATGAAATAAACGGCGCCCACCAGGCAGAAGCCTGCCCAGAGATAGTCCAGCGTAATCTTTTCCTTCATGTAGAGCATGCTGAAAGCCGCAAAGACACACATGGTTATGACTTCCTGGATGATTTTGAGCTGGCCCAGGGAATACACCTGATAGCCCATTCGATTGGCGGGCACCTGAAAGCAGTATTCCATAAAGGCGATCATCCAGCTTGCAAAGATGGCCACGATGATGGGCTTTCCCCGCAGGTCTTTGAGGTGACCGTACCACGCGTAGGTCATGAATATATTGGCGACAATCAGCAGGGCTATAGGGAGGGTTCTGTTCATAGGTAAGCGATCATACCCGAGGGTTGAGGAATCGACAACAAAGAAGACCAGAGGAAGATTTACCTTGCATCGGGTGTTACTGTCAAGAGAGAATAGGGGCCGTGCCAATGCTGTTCCCCGCCCCGGTCTGGCGGACCATTGCAGTAACAATTCGGCCTGCCCTTGGACCGTACTCGAAATTGTCAACAGTTATTGCTGAATTGGGGAGGATGAATGGAAGCACGCAACGAAGTCTCCGACACCAGGGTGGAGCGGTACACGGACTATGTGCAGTCCTTGCAGCGCATGGAGTTCGAGGCGCGGGATTTCGGCAGGCCCGACGACCCGCTGGGAAAACTTGGCCAGGCCCTGGTGGAACTCGCGGGCATCATGGAGCATTGTTACCAGGAGCAGGCGCACCTCCTTGAAATTGCGGAGCGGGTCAATCAGGGCTTTTTCATCGGGGAGGTGATGGACCACATCTACGCCACCTTTCGCCCCGTCATCCCTTATGATCGAATCGGCTTTGCCCTGTTGGAAGACGAAGGCAAAGTGGTGCGCGCTCACTGGGCGCGCTCCGACGACAGTAATATCCGGATCAAGAATGGGTATGCCCAGAAGCTCGAAGGGAGTAGTCTGGTCCAGATACTTCGAGACGGAAGACCGCGGGTACTGAATGATCTGGAGGCCCACTATCACGCGAATCCCCACTCTCACTCCACCAAGCTCGTGCTGGAAGAGGGGATTCGTTCAAGCCTCACTTGCCCCCTTATTGCCATGGGGAAACCGGTGGGTTTTCTCTTTTTCTCGAGCCGGAAAAAGCACACCTACGAGCACGCGCACCTCAATGTATTCTCCCAGATAGCAAATCAGTTATCCGTCATCGTGGAGAAAAGTCGACTCTACGAGGAACTGTATCAGCTCAACGCCGAACTGGTCGACACGAGGAACGCTCTGGAACATCAGGCGACCCACGACGGCCTGACGGGCCTGTGGAACCGGAAGGCCATCGAGGAACTGCTGGAGATCGAGCTTGCCCGCGGGCGGCGCTCCAACCGGGCCGCCATGGCGATCATGATCGACATCGATAACTTCAAGCAGATCAATGACACCTACGGCCACCCCGTAGGCGATGCGGTGTTGCGCGAAGTCGCGAGACGACTTGAAGAAGTAGCGCGACGCGGAGATATGGTCGGTCGTTACGGCGGGGAAGAGTTCCTCGTCGTTCTGGCGCTCGACCATATCCAGGGCGCTGAAATTGCCGCCGAGCGCTACCGCAACCGGATCGACTCGGTGCCGGTCCAGGCCGGGGAACACCTGATCGCCGTTACCGTGAGTCTCGGCGTCGGAATTGGCCGGAACGCGGACGAACTCGATAGCGAGCGATTGCTCAAACTTGCCGATGATGCGCTCTACAAGGCCAAAGACGCCGGACGCAACCGAATTGAGGTGGGTGTGGCCTGAGAACCACCAGCCCTTTCTCAACGCGGTATCGATTAAGGAAGTTAACTTTGATGCACACCGGTTTGCTGACACGCCGTGAATTCGGCGCCCTGGCCGCGATATTCACCGTGCACGGTGCCGCGCGGGCGCGCACGGAAGCCCCCCACCGCCCTGAACTCATCGTTGATATTGACGTGAACGATGAAGTCTGGCTGCGACCATCGCCCATGACCGAAAAAGATGTGGACACGCTGGTCGGTCAGCTCTTCAACCATGGCTGCACCACCCTCCTCATCCGCGCCGGGTGCCTGGGGCTGCTGCCCTATCGCACCGCGCTGTCGTACCCCATGACCTTCGACGCGGACCACGCCCGGGCCCATCCGTGCAATGATATCCCGGACATGGATGCCTATATCGCCCAGCGTATCCCATGGACCGAGAAGTATGCCGGGGTGATCGAGGCCTTCAATCCACCGGAGGCGTTTATTCGCGCGGGACACGCACGGAACATGAAAGTGCTCTGCTGGCTGGATCTCTTCGACGACGGTTTTCCGGGCTATCGCTCCAAGTTCCTGGAGGAAAATCCGCACTGTCAATGGACGGCGAAGGATGGGTCGTATTTTCATGGCTTGACGAGCTACGCCTGGCCGGAAGCGCGCGCTTTTCGCATCGCCCAGGCCAGGGAACTGCTGGACTGGGGCGCTGACGGCATCCACTGCTCCACGAGCGCCCACAGCCGCCATCTTCACATCCCGAAGGAAGAAGACGGCTTCGGCTATGAGGCGCCCATCGCGGAAGCGTTTCTGGACAAGCATGGCGTGGATATCCGAACAGCGGATGCGTTTGATCGCGACGCGTGGCACGACGTCAAGGGCGACGCCATGGTTACGCTCTATCGCGAGCTCGCGAACCTTTGCCATGATCGAGAAAAGCCACTCTGGGTTGGCCTGCAACTGGGCCGCCACACGAACTTCGCGGTGGACCCACACTTTGGCACGAACGTGGCCGCCCGCTTTACGAACCACTGGAAGACTCTGGTGAACGAAGACATCGCGGATGCCTTCATTCTCGGTGATTTTGAGATCGTGGCCTCGCCCGAGCACGCGTACTGGACGGCGAAGAAGGACATCTTCCGGAACGAAGGCGAGGACCTGTACGCCTGGGCCGCGCGGACTTACCAGCCCCACTGTAAAGATAGGACCAAACTCTTCCTATTTTCCGAATGGTTGCCGGGCGAGGCAAAGGGCCTCGCGGATCGCATGCGCTTCTTTGCCGAGAAGACACGGACCCATGGCTTCGACGGCATTGACGTGCATGAAGCGTGGAACTTTGAGGCGGCAGAAGGTAATATGGCGGTGCTGGGAGAGTTTTCCCAATGGCTGGCGGGCACGGGTTGAACTTGCCGTCTCCGTACACGGGATACCATAGGGACTGACGCGCGCACGTCCATTGTGAGCGAGCGGCGCCTGCTCAGAACTTCTCGCACACCCGGAATGAGTTGAGACACTCCAGGGCGCGTGGCTGTCCCGTCGTCAGCGAAGCAGACGCGATACGCCAATGGCGTAACCAGTCCACGACACTGACCCCGGATACGACTGTTTTGATTGTGTCGAGTATACCTGGGCCGCGACGGGACAGCCACGGACCTTGACGACAAGGATGCTCGGGCACGGCACTATGTATTTGCTGGATATGTGCGCGATCCTGGTTCTCTGGTCCGCGTCAGTCCCAATGCGAACCTGCAAATCGTAGCTTGAACTAATGGGACAAGACTCATGACGCAAATTCTGAATCGGATCGCCCTGGTCATCATCTTCGCCTCCTCTGGCCTATGTCAGAATGTGTCCGCCGAGGACCAGGCTTTTGCCCTCTTTGATGTCGTCGACAATGGTCTGGCGGATCCCGCCGTGCCGGAGATTGCGCCTTGGAAGACCATCGCCCTCGATACGGAGTATGGCGGGCAGTGGGTCGTTGCGGGCGATGTGGACGGTGATGGCGCGGTGGAGATTGTCAGCGCGGAGAACTTCAACGAAGGGGATGTGCATTACACGAGCGCCGTGGCTGTGCAGCGTCTTGACGGCTCCACCATCTGGCGCTGGGGGAATCCCGAGATTGGCCGCAAGCACTGGCACCACGACGTGGCGTGCCAGATCGTGGACTGGGACGGCGACGGAAAGAATGAAGTTGTCGTGAGCACCGAGACGACCATCGTGGAGCTCGACGGCGCAACGGGGGCGGAGAAGCGGCGGATCCCGATCGAGAAGGGGGCTTCGGACTGCCTGGTCTTCTGCGATCTCAGCGGCAAGGGGCGCCCGACCGATGTGCTGGCCAAAGATCGCTACGAAAACATCTGGGCCTACAACTATGCCGGAGAACTGCTGTGGCGCGTCAATATGCCCGGCGGCTACCGCACCGCGCACCAGCCGCGCACCATGGACATCGACGGGGATGGGCGGGACGAAATCATGGCCGGTTTTGCCATGCTGAATCACGACGGAACGGTACGCTGGGTCTTTGAGTCGAAGACCACCGATCTCAATCAAGGCCACCTCGACTGCGCGCGCGTTTTGAATCCCGCGAAAAGCCTGGACGACGTTCGCATCGCCCTCACCTGCTGCGGCGCGAACAACATCGCGGTGGTGAATGGCCACGGCAAGGCGCTCTGGGAATATGCAGGGCACCACTTTGAGTCCATCCAGTTGGCCGACATCGTGCCGGAGCATCCCGGACTCGAAATACTGGCCGATATCGATCACCGTCCGCGCGGCGAGGGACCGCTGTGGGTCTTTGGCGGCGACGGGACGCGCCTCGGTCAGGTGATGACGCCCTATGGACGCCATCACCGCGTGGTGGACTGGACGGGCGACGGCTATGCCGAATTTTTGAACGGAGACAACCAGGCACTCTATTCTGGCACGGGGAAGCGGATTGGCACCTTCCTGATCCCCGGTTCTCAGGCGGGCGTTGAGCGTCCCTTTGAAATGAGCGTATTGACCGGTGATTGCGACGGGGACGGGCGGCAAGACGTGCTGCTGATCACGCTGGATTCCGTATACGTTTACCGGAATGAGAGCGGCGCGCTTCCTGATGTGCCCGTGGCCGCGGGCACTGGATTGAACGTCACGCTCTATTAGTCCCCGCGACGCGATCATCCCGACAGGCCACCCGGGCCATCATGCGGAGCGCCGCGCAGGATGGGCTGTTCGTCCGCAGGCGCAGGATACAGGAGTCGCCCCGAATGGACCAACCTTCACTCACCCTTCTCGTCACGGGACTGCTCGTCTTTGCCAGTATCGTTGCCAGCCGCGTTTCCGATCGGCTCGGACTTCCCGCGCTGGTGGTGTTTCTGTGCATCGGTATGCTGGCCGGCTCGGACGGGCCCGGCGGTATTCACTTTGACAATGCCCAACTGGCCAATTTCGTGGGCACCATCGCGCTCGCGTTCATTCTCTTCTCGGGCGGTCTGGACACGAACTGGCGGTTAGTCCGGCCCGTGCTCGGCCGGGGCATGGTGCTCTCCACCC
>JBIJDL010000407.1:0-5904 GCA_044344195.1 Candidatus Hydrogenedentales bacterium | reverse complement strand
CTCTACCATTCACTTATACAACCTTTAAGTTGTGTGGTCAAGTTTTTTTCTGATCTAAAGAAATCATCGCGGATCTACGCGACATACTGCACCAGCGCCTCGCGGACCACATCATCACGGATATGGCGGCTCAGGTCTCCCGCGGAGCGGATGTCCGCTTTGCGACCGAGGATGGCCGACAATTCTTCTTCCATTCCTGTCAGGGCTATAAAGCCAGGAACGTGCCCCGGAGAGTATTCCACAAGCACATCCACGTCACTGTTTTCGGCGAAATCGTCGCGCAGGACCGAGCCGAAAAAGGCCAGCCGCAGCAGGTGGTGCCGCCGGCAGAATTCGGTAACTGATGCCTCGTCTAGGTGCAGGTTCGTGAGCATAGGTGATTTCTCTTTTTATATCTGTCATTTTAGCACGAGTGCCTGCAATGTAAACCTTGCTTCCGACCGCCTTCCCCATTATAGTCATCCCAGACCCAAACGGAGCCAACGCCATGATCAGCACCCAACGCATCCTTCTTGCCCTTGCCCTACCCGCGCTGCTCGCCCTTAGCGCCAGCGCCGAATACCCGTCCCACGTGACTTACGAGGGCTCGGAAGGCATTGGCCAAGGCAAGCACATCGTCTACATCGCCTCGGACCATGAGTATCGTGGAGAAGAGGCCTTGCCCGCCCTCGCGCGGATCATGGCGAAGCACTACGGCTTCAAGTGTACCGTCATCTTCGGCGTCAGCCCGGAGGACGGCACCATCCTGCCCGGCAGCAGTGAACTGAAGGGCCTGGAGATCCTGAAAGACGCGGACCTTATGGTCATCTTCATGCGTTTCATCAGCATGGCCGACGACGAGATGCAGCATTTCGTGGACTACGTGGATCGGGGCGGCCCCATTGTCGCGTTGCGCACCTCCACCCACGCCTTCAAGATTGAGCAGGACCGGAAGTTTTATTCCTACGACTACCGCTACCCCGGCGAAGAGTTCAAGCTGGGCTTTGGCCGTCAGGTGCTGGGGGAGACCTGGGTCACCCACTACGGCAAAAACCACGAGCAAAGCTCTATCCTCATCCCCGAGCAGGACCAGAAGGAGCACCCCGTGCTGCGCGGCGTTGGCGCGATGCACACCCAGGCCGGCGGCTACACGGCGGACCCCATCGACGGCAGCACGATTCTGGCGCGGGGTATTATCCTCAACGGCATGAACGTCGATGCGTCGGTGGACACGACGAAAGAGCTCATGCCTGTTGCGTGGGTGCGCGAGCACCACAGCAAATCGGGGAAGGACGCGCGAATCTTTACCACCACCCAGGGCGCGTCGCAGGATGTCCTCGACGCCAACTTCCGCCGCATGCTGGTCAATGCGCACCTATGGTGTCTCGGTCTGGACGACAAGATCGCGCCCGACAGCACGGTGGATTTCGTTGGGCCGTACAATCCAACAGACTTCAGTTTCACCAGCTTCCGGCGGGGTGTGAAGCCAGCGGACATCGCGGGCTGGGACACCCCCATCTGGCGGGCGGATGTGCCGTTGGAGTGACGCAATGGGACTGTCCAGAAAGGGCGTGCAGGTTTGTAGAAATCAACCATGAGCCATGGGCATGATCGTTTACGAGGTAATGATGTCCCGGATAGGACTGTCCCACGCTTTTCAAAGCGCAGGACGGTCCCGCACGTTGTGGCGACACCCGCTCGATCCGGTGGGCGGATGAGTAGCGGGTGACTACTGCGGATCGCGTGCCTGTACGTGCAGGACGGTCCCGTCGTCCCGGATAGAACTGTCCCACGCTTTTTAAATTGCGCGGTGACGGTTCTCCGGGAAATCGCTCACGAGTCGATTGTCTCTGAGGTGGCACGGCGACGTTTTCTCGCCTTTGCGAAGCTGGATGCGAGCACGCCTGTAATGAGGACAGCGACAACGACAAGGACGACACGGCGGCTCACGGGATTGGAGGGCCCGCCATTTTCCACCGCGCGGATGACGGCCTCGCGGCTTCCGGCGGCGTCGCATAGCGCGCGGAACTCTTCGCGGGTGTAGGGCGTGCTGGGGCCGGTGGCTTCGGCGAATTTTTCGACGGGGAGGTAGAACTCGCGGGGGGCGAGGGTGATTCCGTTGTATTCCTGGGTGTCTCGATCCCTGAGCACTTCGCCGTCCAGTCGGAATTGCGGTTCGCGGACGTATTCGGCCTTTACCTTTTCGAGGCGGATTCCGGTGGTCATCCAGTAGCGGACTTCGGTGTGGCCCGCATCGGCCATGACGGGGACGATATAGCGGATGTCTGCGGCGAAGGTTTTGTCCTGTCCGGGGGCCTTTAACCAGTTTTCGGCGTCGACGCGTGCCCGGGCGATTTGTTCTGGCGTGATTTCGTCGGGCAGGAGTTCGGGGGGCATGCCAAGGTCGTCGCACACCTTGAAATAAAGGCCATAGAGGAGCTGGGCGACTTCGGGAAGGGCTTCTGTAAGGGGGGCGCCATTCGCCAGGGTGATCGTGGCGTAGTCCGCCTCGCCGAGGATGGCCGTCACGGCGGTTTCGAGGAAGCGGAGCGCGCGGGCCGAGCGGAGGTAGAAGGTGGCGGTGGGCTCCAGGGAGATATCCGGAGTGACAATGGTGGGCTCGTCTGGCATGGGAGGGGCAGACCCGGCAGGTGCGGAGTCCAGGTGTCCAATATGAGTTTCTCGCTGCTTCGTCAAAATGGTGCGGAAGGCTTCGAGCAGGCGTTCCTTGTAGGCTTTGGAGAGGAGTAGCTTGTCGCCCTCCTGGCCGCGCTCGGGGACCAGCAGGGTCTCCAGGGCATGGACCTGATAGTCGTACCAGCCGCTGTTTTCATTGGGCATCAGGTCGACATTTCCCTCCTGAATGGCGCAGCAGATCAACCGGTTCATGATGTTTTCGTTCGGGAGCTCGGGTGTCCCGTAGATGACGCTGTAGAGGGCGTTCTCTTTGGACCCGGATGGGGGGAATAGGGCGATGTGGCCGTACTGCTCGGGAGTTTTCTGCGTGTATTCTTTCGGTCCGGTGAATCCATCGCCCGGCGGGTTGGTGGTGCGACCTTGCAGGGCGAGAATCGCGTCGTAGGCCAGGGCGAGGTCGGTGCTGTCGTTCAACAGGCGGGCAATGTCGGAGGCGATGGCGTCCGCCACAGGTGGGGGGAAGAGATCGAAGAGGTTCTGTTGGCAGAAGCGATTCTGCTGGAAGACACGCTGCAACGCCTCGGATTCCGTGTAGAAGCCGATGGGCTTGCTGGCATAGGGATCTGCCAGAAAATTGGTGCGCATGCCATCGGCCAGTGCGGCCACGTCCGGCGGCAGCGTAGGCTCCGCACCGGAAAGTTGGAGCGCGGCGGCTACGTAGGAAGTGGCCTCCTTTGCCCCGTCAGCGAGACACTTCTGCAACAGACCCTCGAGGAATACCTGCCGCCCACCGCCGAGTCGGTCGGCCTCGCGTTGCGTGAAGAGGTCTATGGCGGCATAGGCTGCATCGGAGAAGGCCTTCACCTTCTGGTCCACCATCTGGACCGAGGGCACCCAGGGCAAATCCCGAGCTTCGAGGAAAGCGACGGTATCATTATACGTGGCGAAGCGCTCCGCGCTGATGAGGTGATCTATGTCCTCGATCTTGGTCAGGTCGAGTGCGATGACGGCGGCGCTTTTGTTGATCTCCAGGGTGTGGGTTGTATCCTGGGTTCCTGAGCCGTATGGAATCGCCTTCCACTGCTCCGGGGTGTCGAGGAAGGCGGGATTCTTGTCGGCAAACCGGTCATGCTCGACATGGGGGCCTTCGTCGGGTTCGGTGTGGTTCCAGAAAGGAGAGTACCAAGGTCCGAAGGCACCGATGGCAAAGACGAAGAGGTAGAGGGTGAAAAAGACAGCCTGCGGGCGTGGGCGATAGCCCGACAGCGCTACGCCGAGAATCAGGAGTGGCAGGCCGAAGGGAATCGTCATTATGAACGCGAAAAGCCCAAAGTTAATGATGTCGAATATGGGGTAGATTCCAAACCGGATTGGAAAAAGGACACCGCCCGCCATCCAGGCCGCGATAAATCTTCCCGCGAATGCACCCCTGCTCAATACGATTGAACGTGTCAGCGCTGATCGAAGTTCCATCAGTCTCTCTCCAGACTATCAGCGATAGCGATGCTTTCGGAGCGGCGGTTGGCGATGAGCCGCCACCGCACGATGACGACAAGTACTCCCAGGGCGACGGCTGTTCAGACGAGGGGATTGCGGAAAGAGACGCGTGAACCCGATGGAATGGCACCCGAACATCAGCATTGGCCCAACATTTCAATTGTTACTTGCCGCGCGATCTTTCCAAGCTTCTTTTTGTCGTTCTTGTCGTCTCGGTTGTAACCCAGTATATCGTGGTGACACGTATCCTCGGTGGGTGCGTGTACTACTTTTCCATCGTCAAAATGTTTCGCAGGTTCAAATTTCCAGTAGCGAATCGGGCTTCCAGCGAGATCTCGGTAATATCTTCGTATATGTTCACAAATGCCACCACTTTCGGCATTGGCGCATTCTACGCTGAATACTGAAATTCCACCGTCTTTTCCCGAGGAAGGTAGTAGTGCGATGCTGGCGATCCTGGGCTCTTTTGGATGTAAATCTCTCGCATGGATGACTCGAACGAACTCAGCCACTGCCGCACTTCCTCCAGGTCCGAAGTTTCAAGATCGTCGTCTGTATAGTCCCCGTTCTTGAACACAAGGATCGTTATCATTCCGGTTGGGGCAACGAAAATTTCTATCTCGTTCTTCCTCGGAAGGAATATGGACAATTGTAAATCCCCCGACGTACCCGGTGAGATTCCTTGATCCGAGTAGCCCAGCTCTGTAGCCAATCCAGATATCTCTTTGATGGTTTGCAGGACTTCAGGAGAAAAACCGACACCCTCTCCAAAGTGCCAACCTACAGTGTACCCTTCAAACTCCTCCAAGCGGGAGAGGATATTAGATGGAGACTTTCCAATCAAGAGGCCATTCCACCCTGATTCAAGAACAAACGGTCGAAATCTAGGCGTCTGGGCGGATGTTATTGTGGCGAAACCGTCACTCACTGTCGCTAGGCTTTTCATCGCGAAGTGGCTCCAATGCTTGTTCAATCATCTTTGTGGTTAATATCGCTTGTCCGGTGTGAGATTCCAACTTTTCTATCATTTCGCCCAACAGTTGTTGCAGTGACTTTGCGGAAGTATACGAAAGATTGAGGACAAATTCGGCCGAATCGTTCCGCCTCCCAATAAGACTCAGGTCACTTACAGAAAGTGAGCAAACAAAATTATTTGCGTATAGCTTCGGTACGTCTGCGTCTGTGAGCGCTCTCTTAATTGTTTCCGTGTGTTCAGTGGTCATTTTGGACTTCCTTTCAATATCATTCTACCCATTACCCCGGCATGCAAGCAATTGCCAGAACGCCCCCCGGATACCCTTTACGAATAGCCCAGGAAGATCCGATACAGGGGCTTACTCACGATTGTTCTTTTTCTTCCTTAACATCACTGTCTACTTCTTGATCCGCTCGCCACTTTCGACTACGGAACGCCAGCCAAACCAGGACGGGCAGCGCAAGTACGAGGACTGCCGCATACTGCCATTTTCGAAACGGTCTCAGGAATCGTCCATTCTCCACCGCGCGGATGATGTCCTCGCGGCTTCCGGCGGCGTCGCATAGCGCGCGGAATTCTTCGCGGGTGTAGGGCGTGCTGGGGCCGGTGGCTTCGGCGAATTCTTCGACGGGGAGGTAGAACTCGCGGGGGGCGAGATGTATTCCTTCGTAGTCCGGGTTTTGATCGGCGCTGATAAGTTTGCCATCAACTCGAAAACGGGGCGGGCGGGCGTACTCGGCTTTTACCTTCAGTAGCCGGATCCCGGTGGTCATCCAGTAGCGCACTTCGCTGTGGGCCATATCGGTGATGACCGG
>JBIJDL010000406.1:0-5905 GCA_044344195.1 Candidatus Hydrogenedentales bacterium | reverse complement strand
TGGACTGAAGATGCATTATGGGCCGGTGCGGGCCCTCAATGACGTCTCGTTCGAGGTGAACCGCGGCGAGGTCGTCGGGTTGCTGGGGCCCAACGGCGCCGGCAAGTCCACCACGATGAAAATTCTCACCACCTATTTGTACCCCAGCGGCGGCAGCGCCATTGTGGCCGGCGTGGATGTCCTGAAGGACCCCGTGGCGGTGCGCAAGAAAATCGGCTACCTGCCCGAAGTGCTTCCTCTCTATATGGACATGGAAGTGAAGACCTACCTGGACTTCGTGGGCAGCGCCCGCGGCCTTTCGGGTGACAAGCTCAAGGAGCGGACCAACGTCGTCCTCGATGTCACCGGCCTTCGCCCCATGTACCGCAAGGTCATCCGGGAGCTCTCCAAGGGTTACAAGCAGCGCACGGGCATCGCCCAAGCGCTGATTCATGACCCCGAAGTCGTTATCCTCGACGAGCCCACCTCCGGTCTGGACCCCCACCAGATTCTCGAGATCCGGGCGCTTATCAGCGATCTTGCGAAAGAGAAAACGGTGATCCTCTCCACCCACATCCTCCATGAAGTGGAGACCACGGCGGATCGCATTGTGATCATCAACCGCGGCCAGATCGTGGGCGATGGCACGCTCGACGAGCTCCGCCACAAGGCCAAGGACAACGAACGTACGGCCCTGTCCGTCGAAGGCAAGCCCGAAGAGATTCTTCCCAAGCTGAAGAAGCTCGACGGTATCACCCACGTGGACAGCATCGGGGTCGAAGGCGGTTGCCCGTCTTTCCTGCTCTTCTCCAAGACGGGCGTGAGCCCCTGGCGCGAGATCAACAATCTGGCTCAGGCTGAAAAGTGGCAGGTTAAGCAGTTGGGCGACAAGCCCCTCACCCTCGAGGAAACCTTCCTCACCTTGACCGAAAAAGCGGCCAAGGCGGCTAACTGAAGGATACGGACGCATGAATAACATTAAAGCCATTATGCGCCGCGACCTCGGCGCGTATTTCACCTCCCCCGTGGGTTACATCTTCATGATGGTCTTCGTCACCATCAGCGTGGGGCTCTACATTACCTCTTTCTTCTCCTTCCCCATGGCCGATATGCGGCCTTATTTCGACAACCTGCCCCTGCTCCTCTGCGTGTTCATGCCCGCCGTCACCATGCGGATATGGGCCGAAGAGCGCAAGGAAAACACCTGGGAAATGCTGCTCACCTTCCCCATGGAAGCGCGCGAACTCGTGCTGGGCAAGTTCCTCGCCGCCTTCATCTTCTTCGCGCTGACGCTGCTGAGCACGGTGACGGTCCCGGCCATGCTGATCTCCCTGGGCAAGCCCGACATTGGCGCCATCTTCGGCGGCTATTTCGGCACGCTGCTCCTGGGCGGCTTCTTCCTGTCCATGGGCATTTTCTTCTCCGGGTTCTTCAAGGACCAGATCGTGGCCTTCGCGGTCACGCTGCTGACCTGCTTCAGCTTCTTCCTGGTGGGCACTTCATTCATCGCTTCTTATATCGATGACCGCATGCCCGGCCTGGGTTCCCTGCTTTCCGACCTGCTCGGACTCTTCGGCCACTACGGCCCCTTCACCCGTGGCGTCATCGACCTGGCCGACATCGTGTATTTCCTGGTATGGACTGTCGTCTTCCTGGTCCTGAACGTCATGTATATCGACGGACGCAACCGTCCCGGTGCACGGGCCATCTTCACCGGTTCGCTGGTGATGAGCGTGGCCATCGGCCTCCTCTTCAACTTCCTGATGGCGGGCACCAGCCTCCTGCGCTTCGACCTGACGCAGGACAAGATTTACACCATCTCCCAGGCTTCACAGAACATCCTGAAGGCGCTGGACACTCCGGTGCAGTTGAACCTATACATTACGCCCCAGGCCGAGATGCCCACCGGCATGAAAGAACTCGAGCAGGATATCAAAGACAAGCTCGAAGAAATGCGCGTGGCTTCCGGCGGCAAGGTGGAATACAAGACCATCCCCATGAACGTCGCCAATGCCATGGCCGACCCCGAGAAGATCGCGGGCCCCGAAGGGGAAGAGAAGGAAGAAGAAGGGGAAAAGACCGAAGACGAAGCTATCGAAAAGCGCATGCTGGAAAAAGGCGTGCAGCCCTTCAACGTCCAGGCCATGAGCCAGGACGAAGTAACGAGCAAGCTCGTGTACTCCAGCATCGGCGTGGGCTATAAGGACAAGGCGGAAGAAATCATTCCGCAGATCGTGCCTCAGAGCCTCGAAGAGTTGGAATACCGCCTCGTCAGCACGGTCCACAAGATGACCCGCGAGAAGCAGCCCATCGTCGCGCTGGTCGCGCCGAAGGAAGCGGTCAACATCGATCCCCAGATGAAGCAGATCCTGATGCAGATGGGCCAGCCGGTGCCGGAAAGCGAAGATCCCTATGAATATCTCCAGCAGGTGCTGGAGTTTGAAAAGTACACCGTGGAGCGCGTGGAGCTGACCAAGGAAAGCCCCCTGCCCGCGGAATACGACACCCTCGCGGTCATCAATCCCCGCGCCCTCAACGAGCGCCAGCGCTGGGAGATCAACCGCGCCATCCAGAGCGGCAAGTCCGTCATCGTCGCGGTGCAGAACTACGAGTGGGACTACCAGCCCACCGCCCGCGGCCTGAGCGTCAACAAGCGCGAAGAGAACCCCGGCATCAATGAACTGCTGGAGAAGTACGGCCTTGGTGTCAGCACCGACATCCTGATGGACACCAACAAGGTGCCCCTCTCGATCCAGGCGGGCGGAAACTCCCTGCAGGATCTGATGCGCGGCCCGCAGCAGATTAACCTGCCCATGCACATCCTGGTGAACAGTAGCTCCATGGCCCAGGACACGGCCATCACCAATCGCCTGTCCTCCATCTTCTACCTCTGGGGCACCGCCCTCGATATCAACGAGGAGAAGTTGAAAGAACACAGCCTTGAAGCCAAGGTCGTCATGAGCTCCAGCGAAAGCGCGTGGGAAGTGCCCGCCGCAGACCCCATTACAGCGACCACCTTCGAGGAACCGGCCAACGCCGAGCGCAAGGCCTTCCCGCTGATGGCGGTGGTCAAGGGCCAGTTCCCCGACGCCTACGCCGGTGCGGAACGCCCCGCGTGGCCCAAGGCCGATCCCCAGAGCCAGTTTGGTCAGCCTCCCGCGCCGGAAGATGACACCCCCGAAGAACCCGCCACCCCGGTGGAAGCCAAGCCGGGCCAGTTGGTCCTGCTCGGGTGTTCGGAAACCTTCCGGAAGAACTTCCTGCAGGACGCGAATCTGGACCTCTTCCTCAACAGCGTTGACGCCGTTACGTTGAATGAGAACCTGGCCCTGGTGCGCGGTCGCAAGCCGGTCAACCGGGTCATCGATCGCCCGTCGGACGGCACCAAGTCCTTCTGGCGCGCGATTAACTATGGCCTGGCCAACGTGGTCATTGCCGGTACCGGTATCGTCTTCCTGGTAAACCGCCGGCGCACGCGCAATGCCTACACCATGGCCCATCTGAACGGATAACGGAAACCCATCAACCGAAAACGGATGAGCGGAGTATAGATTCATGAATATCAAGAGACTATTCCCCTTTGTCGTCATTCTCGCCCTGCTGGGCGGCCTGGCGTACATGAAGCGCGAGAAACAAATCGTTCAGCCCAAGCTTAGCGAGCAGGCCAACCTGCAGGCGCTGGTGGACGGCGAATTGACAGCGAGTTTGATTGCCAAGGTCGAGTTGTATGCCGCGGCCAAGCCGGAAGAAAAAGTCGTGCTGGAGAAGGACGGCGAAAGCTGGCTCGTGCGCAGCCACTTCGACGCGCCCGCGAAGAAGGAGACCGTCGACACCTACCTGGACAAAATCGCCGGCATCAAGGGCGAGTTCCGGGCCAAGGCCGAAGGGGACGATCAACTCGCGACCTACAGCCTGAAGGCGGACGAAGCTTTCCACGTGCTGGCCTACAAGGCCGGTTCCGCCGAGCCCGCGGCCAAGCTGCTCTTTGGCAAGGCCCCGAGCCAGAGCACGGTCTTCGTGCGCAAGGATGGCGACAACACGGTCTACGTGGAATCCGCGAATCTGCGCCGCGACGCGGGTCTCTTTGCCGAGGACCTTTCGGAAGCCCCCAAGGCCGACACCTGGCTCGACAAGGACGCCCTGAAGCTCGACAAGGAAACGATCACCAAAGTCGCTATCAACACGCCGGACAAGTCCCTGGTGTTTGAGAAACAGGAGATCGAGATCCCCGCGCCCGCGCCGGCCGAGGGTGAAACCCCGCCCGAAACGCCCCCCGCACCCACCAAGGAGACCAAGTGGGTGCTGAATGCCGGTGGCGTGGAAAAGGCCTTCAAGGACTCCGCGCTGCAGAACTCCCTGAACAAGCTGGCACTGATCACGGCCAATACCGTGGTAGACCCGGCAAAGAAAGCGGAGTGGGGCCTGGAAACGCCCGCTTTCAAGACCACGATCAGCCGCAAAGAAGGCGAAGACGTGATCATCGAAGGCGGACGCCCCGATCTCGCGGGCAACGGCTATATTCGCATTGCCAGCAACGCGAAAGAAGTGATCTACGAGATCAGCAGCTTCAACTACGATCAGATCTTCCTGAAGGGTGCTAACCTGATGGATCTGCCCAAGTGGGAAGCCGATCCGGCCGCGATCTCCGGCATCACCATCAACCAGCCCGAAGGCCGCGTCGTCCTCGCGAAGAACGGCGAAGCCTGGTCCGTCGTGGAGCCCGCCAGCACCCTCAAGGTGCAGCAGTCCACGATAGACGCCCTCGCCGCCGCCGCCGCCACATGGACCCCCGCCGACTACGCCGACAACACGGCGGACGCCGGCACCTTTGACCGCTCGATCGAAGTCAATGCCGGTGGTTCGGTAAAGCGCTTCTCCGTGGGCGGCAAGTCCAAAGGTTCCGACGGCACCTACGCGCGCATCGAAGGCCAGGATCAGTTGCTCATCATGAAGACCGCCGACGTGGCGAAGTTCTTCGTGAAGCCCCGGGACTTCTTCCAGCTTGCGCTGCTGAGCACGCCTGCCGCGGATGTGGCTCGCGTCGATGCCCGCGTCAACGGCGAAGCGCTCTCGCTTGCGCGCGGTCCCGAAGGCTGGACCCTGGCCATCGGGGCGGAGACCTTCCCCGCCGACGCGGCGCAGGCCGATGCCTTCATTGACAGTCTGCTTGCCCTCGAAGCCGCCGACGTGAATTTCGCCGGCGCTACAGCCCCCATCGCCGAAGCGGGCGCTTTCAGCATCGCCGACAACTCCGGGGCCTCCCGTCTGCTGACCTATGGCGCTGCCGTGGAAGGGAGTTATCCCGTTACGGTGAGTGGCGCACCGACCAGCTTTACGGTCGCCGCCGCCGATCTGGATGGTGTGATCACCGCACTGACCGCCGTGAAAGACAGCAAGGGTGCTGCGGTCGCAATCCCCGCACCTGTTCCCGCTCCCGAGGTTGCTCCTGCGCCCGCTCCCGCACCTGAGGCAGCGCCTGCGCCCGCTCCGGCTCCCGAAGTAGCGCCAGCGCCAGCCCCAGCACCCGAAGCGGTGCCTGCGCCCGCTCCCGCACCTGAGGCAGCACCTGCGCCCGCTCCGGCTCCCGAAGTAGCGCCAGCGCCAGCCCCAGCACCCGAAGCAGTACCTGCGCCCGCTGCTCCGGCCCCGGAAGCCCCGGCGGCGGTACCCGCGCAGTAAGGTCCATCATGCGTTTCAGTGCAATCACAGCACTTCTCGTTGTTGCAGCCCTGGCCGTCCCTGGGACGGCCGGGGCTGACCCCATTTCGGAGAGCCGCCGCACCGCTGTGGTGACGGCTATCGAGAAGGTTTCGCCCGCCGTTGTCACGCTCAACGTGGTGGAGTATCAGCGGGAGCGGGTCATCGACCGCGACTTCTGGGGGCTTTTCCGGCACCGCCTCCGGACCCAGGATCGCGCTGTGGAAGG
>JBIJDL010000064.1:0-19247 GCA_044344195.1 Candidatus Hydrogenedentales bacterium | reverse complement strand
CCAACACCCCAACCTCCGGCACCCTCGCCACCATCGGCCTGAGCATCTCCGAGGCCAAGGGCCAGCCCCACACGCCCGCCGCGCAACTCCGCGTCACGCGCAACGGCATCGAAGGCGATCGCCACGCGGGCCCCGGCTTGCGCCAGATCAGCCTCATGCACCAGGATGTGGTCGCAGCCCGCTTTCCCGATGCGACGTCGGCTCAACGGGCGGGTCTTGGTCAGGAGAACATTCTTATCGACGGCGAGGGCCTCGGCGATGTGCGGTTGCTCGATACCCTCGAATTCGGCGACGCCCTCCTCGAAATAACACAGATCGGCAAGCGGGTGAATGAATCGGGACGCGAGCTCTGCGGTTCGGACAGCAAATGCCTCCTGGGCGACTTCGGGGTCTTCGCGCGCGTCATCCACGGCGGAACGATTGAGGCCGATCACACCATCCAACACCAGCGGCGCGTGCTCCGCGCCCACATCATCACCTTGAGCGATCGGGCGAGTCGCGGGGAATACGAGGACAAGAGCGGGCCTGCCGCCACGGCACTGGTGGAATGCTGGTGTCGGGATCACCACTGGACCCCCTGGATTGAAACCCAGATCATTCCCGATGAAGTTTCGGCCATTGAAATGGCCCTGGCCAACGCACGGGAAAGCCAGATTGATCTGGTCATCACCACCGGCGGTACAGGCGTCGGCCCCCGGGACATCACCCCCGATGTAGTGGCGAAACACGCCGACAAACTCATCCCCGGAATCATGGACTACATCCGCGTGAAGCATGGCGAACGCATGCCCCTCGCCCTCACGAGCCGGAGCATCGCCGCGGTAATGGGTCCCTGCCTCGTATACACCCTCCCCGGCAGCGTGAAGGCCGTACCGGAGTATCTGGAAGAAATTTTCAAGACCATGGAGCACATGCTTTTCCTGCTTAAAGGTGTCGCAACCCACTGACGGAAACCCACCCTGTAGAGGATCGAACAAAATGTATTTCAAACGATCTATAGTCATCCTCGTCGCCCTGCTTCAGATCACTGCGGCATCCGGTTTGGATCCCGTGGCGCTGCCGCCAACGCCGACACCCCAGTCGCAAGACTCCCTCCAGCCCATGTTGGCCATGGACTGGAGCGCCGGCCCCCCCATGCCCCAGGGTATGCAGGACAACCACGTAAACCTCATGGGCAACTGGATCGTGAGCGTGCTCGGATTCTGCAGCGGTGCCGATGCCGACTGGAAGCCGGGAAAATATCCCAGGGGTTTCCTGAACAAGGCGTGGGCCCTCAATCTCGAAGACGAAGCCGCAGGCTGGATCGATCTCCCGCCCTTCCCCGGTGCGCCGCGCCAAGCCGGCAACGGCGCGAGTGTCGACGGTGCCCTCTATCTCTGGGGCGGCTTCAGCTATGAGCCGCCCTACACCTATGCGGATGGATACAAGCTGACGCACACCGGTGATACCTGGAACTGGGAACCCCTGCCGCCCCTGCCCTCACCCACCTGCTGGACCGGCATGGCCGTGGTCGGCAAGAAAATTTATGCCCTCGGCGGCGCCGATTACGACGCCCAGGCTTTCTATTGCCTCCAGGATAGAACAGGCGCGATCAAGGGACTCGGGCAGCGCCTGATAATGTTCGACACCGAGTATCCCGAGTCCGGCTGGACCGAGAAGTCGAGACTACCCGGCACGGCCCGCTGTCTGACGGGGACACCTGTCGTAGATGGAAAAATATACGTGCTCGGCGGCATTTCCATGCTTGCCACCGGCGCCTATGCCAACGTCGTGGACAACTGGCGCTATGACCCCGAAGCCGATTCCTGGGAACGGCTGCGCGATCACCCGGTGTCTGCGTCGGGCTCCAGCTCAAGCGCCACCGTCTACGGCGATCGCTATGTGCTCCTTCCAGCCAGTTACCAGTACGGCGTTGTGGCGCTAACGGATGGAACCGAAAGCCCCCTCTATGGCACGCCCCAAAAACTGACCCGAACCTGGGAAAACCACCCGAGTTTCGCCACCACCCACTACTACAATCACCACTATGTCTATGATATCAAGACGGATAGCTTCGGCACGGCCACATCACTCCCCTTCGACGATGTGGCAAGTATCACCGTCCTACGTGGCGACACGGTATATCTGTTTCCTGGTGAGACCGCGGGCTTCTATTGGGAAGGCGAATACTTCGGCCACCGCCCGGAGTTCACCGTGGACCAGGGCAATTCCAAAACCGTGTTGCGAACTGGGGAATACTTCGGCCATCACCCCGAGTTTGTGCTCAAAGGCAAGATCAGCGAAACGCCTGTCGAGTGATTCCCTACTCTATCTTCGCCCAGTGAATCCCCGTGTTGTTGGTTTCCGGTCCGGCGTAGTACACGAGTACGGCACCGCCGCCTGGCAGGGGCGCGACATTGGGCAGACCGACCGAAAAAGCATACATCTCGGCCCAGGCATCCTGCATGGTCTTCTTCTCCTCCGTCTGCGATGCACCCGCGGAGTCGTACACCACAACCACGTCTTCGTCCGGCCACGTCTCGCCCCCATCTTCGCTGCGGCGCACCGTGATTTTTGGCGCGCCGGATCGATCCACCACGGGCATCGCCAGTTCACCATCCTCCAGCGCAAAGATCGGCCCCGGCTGCCCCGCAACGCCGCTGTCCTTGAGCGGACTCCAGCCCAAACCCTCGTCGCGGGAATGACAGGTATGAATGTTCAGGTACGTCGCATGCGTACGGTCGAAGGTCCAGAAGACGTCGAAAAGGACGTCATCGGCCAGAATGGAGGCCCGCTGGTCCCAGTAGAAAATCCGATTGGCCGGATCGCGCGTCACCACACTATGGCGCGGCCAAGTCTTTCCCTCATCCTCCGAGAATAGCAGCACCGAGGCATGGTGCCAGGGCGCCGCTTCAAGATAGGGCTTATTGAGTTCGACCTGGCAGACCAGGAGTCCGTCGTGGAATCGGAGAATTGGACCGGTCAGGGGCGTGGGCACGTTGAAGGGGGACGTGTCCATCAACTGCGGTTCGGACCAGGTCGCGCCATCGTCCTCGGACTCGGCCAAGAAAATCTTCGTATCGAGCAGGCCCTCGGTCTCGTCATTGAAATAGGGCGCTTCGGGCTCGGAAAAGTCCACCCAATTAATCGCCGCGAGAATCCGGCCACCCTTCAGGCGCGTCAGCCCAGCAAATCGGAAAAGCCCCGCCTTGCCGTCCACCTCAGGCGGTGAAAAAGGCGCGAAGGGCTCGCACCACGTCGTCCCGCAGTCGTCGGACCAAGTCAGGTAAACCTGCTGGCCGGCATTTGGTACCTTTGCGGGCGCGCCCCGGAAAGCGCAGAGCCAGCGGCCGGAACGGGTAACGCAGGCGAGAGGGAAGGTGGCACTGGAATTGGGGCGTCCAGGCCCCGCAGCGAAGATGGTTCCACTGCTTTCGACAATCATAGGGGTGATCCTCCTTGGTACGGGTAGCGCGTATTCAATGTATCCCGGGAATCCGAAACCCATTATGGGCTTGTAAGACCCGGGGCCGGTGCTGGCTCGACCGGGTTCATTGTGCTACGCTAGGTCGCGCTTAGCGCGCCAACCCATTAGAAAGGGAACCATGGGTCATTTGCAAGCCTTGGACATGTTCGTGATTGTCGCCTATTGCAGCCTGATGTTGTTTGTAGGCTGGTGGTCCTCCCGCAAGCAGAATTCGACGGAGGAATATTTTGTAGGCAGCCGCGGCATGAGCCCCTTCGTCGCTGGGATTTCCATCATCGCGACGGTCGTGAGCTCCATTTCGTACCTGGCAGGTCCCGGCGAAATGGTGAAAAACGGTCCCGGCTGGATGTGGCAGATGCTCCACGCCCCCATTTCCTTTCTCGTCGTCGGCTATCTCGTCATCCCTCACATCATGAAGCACAAGGTGACCTCGGCCTACGAGCTGCTGGACGAGCGACTCGGATCGGGCGTGCGTCAGGCCACTTCCGGCATGTTCGTCCTTTCCCGGATATTCTGGATGGGCCTCGTGATTTACACCTGCAGCCTCGCCGTCTCCACCGTCACCGGCCTGCCGCTAAGGGCCGTGCTGATTGGGGTTGGCGTGATCGGAACGGCCTACACCATTGTGGGCGGCATCCGCGCCGTAATGATCACCGACGTGATCCAGTTCGGCGTGCTCATCGGCGGCGCCGTGCTCACCGTGCTTTATATCTCCTATCGATGCGGCGGCCTCATCGCCTGGTGGCCGGACTGGTCCTCTCCCGCACTGCAGGATTTGAATTGGCCCGTGCCCGAGTTCTTCACCTTGGATCCCAACGTGCGCCTTTCCGTGGTGAGCGTCCTGATCTACGGCTGCTCCTACTGGATCATGACCGCCACGGGAGACCAGGTAGTAATCCAGCGCTTTCTCAGCACCAAGGATGCACGGGATGCACGGCGCAGCTTTGGACTTTCCATCGTGGGCGACGCGCTGACGAGTGGCGTCCTCTTCCTGACGGGCATGGCCCTGGTCGGTTTTTATCTTCGTTTTCCAGAGAGCCTGCCCCAACCCGCCCTCGGACTCACCGGACAGGCCGATCAATTGTTCCCCCACTTCATCGGCGCGGTCCTGCCCGCCGGACTTACGGGGCTGGTAGTCTCGGCCCTCTTCGCCGCCGCCATGTCCAGTCTGGACAGCGGCATCAACTCCATCAGCACCGTGCTGGTCAAGGACTTCAAGGCGGTATTCGCACGCGATTGCGAAACGGACGATCAGCAACTCGAGCGCGCGAAGTGGATCGGTGTTGCGGTGGGCGCTATTGCTATCGCCATGAGCTTTGCGGTGACCTACATGCCAGGCCAGAATCTGCTGGAAGTTACCGTGCGCTTCAGCTCGCTTCTGGCCGCCCCGCTCTTCGTCGCCTTTGCCCTCGCCTTCTTCGCGAAACGCGCGACACCCGCGGGTGCCTGGGTCGGCATTGCCACCGGGGCCACCCTCGGCTTCGTACTGACCTTTTGGAAAGACATCGCTCACTTGCTTACCGGCGCGGAGAGCAACATGTCCATCACCTTCATCATGCCGCTGTCGGCCCTTGGTGCCTACACCGCCGGCACCGTGGTCAGCCGCTTCACCAAAGCGCGCGGCGAATAGGTGCGGAGCAGCCCCTACGACTTCGCCGGTAGAAAGGCGTCGGCATGGATATCTTTCATGCTGGCGCCCGCCATGAAGGTTTTCCGTTGGACCTGCTTGACCAGCTCCGGGTTCCCGCAAAGAAAAACTTTCCAGCCTTTCAGGTCGGGACACGTTTCCAGCGCGATGCCGTCAACCGCGCCGCATCGCATCCAGGACTCGCCCGCTTCATCGCGAACGCACACGTGGTACGTAAAGTTTGGCCAGCGGGCTTCCAAGTCCTGGAGCTCGGAAACCAGATAGAGGTCACGTGCGGACAACGCCCCGTGAAATAAGTGAATGGGCCCCGTATGACCCTGGTGCAGCGCATCGCGGAGGATGGCATAAAGCGGAGCCAGCCCTGTCCCGGTACCCAGCAGCAGCATGGGCTGTTCTGGATTTCCGGCGGTGTAGAAGCAGTTGCCCAGAGGGCCGGCAATCTCCAATGTGCTGCCCGGACCGGCTTCGTGGTGCAACCAGCCACTCATCTGACCACCGGGCACCAGCGCCACATGAAACTCCAGCAAGTCATCAAGCGCGGGTACGCTCGCAAGAGAAAAGCTGCGCACCAGCCCATCGGCGCGAACAAAATTAACGAACTGGCCGGGGAAGTAGTTGAAAGAATCGCTGGCCCGAAGCGTCACCTGCAGCACGCGCTCGTTCAGCGGCACGAGCTTGACCAACGTGGCCGGGGAACGATCAAGCGCATCATCCACCCGGTTGACCACCATATCGCCCTCGGGATGGCAACAGCACGAAAGAAAATAGCCCTGCGCGCGACGGACTTCGCTCACGCCCTTCTGGGCGGCCGCGGGCACCGGCCCGCCGGAACTCCGCAACATGCAACTGTGGCACACGCCGCTGCGGCAGGAATTCGGAATCGCATGCCCGTGACGCTCGAGGCAAGCAAGCACCGATTCGCCATTCTGAACCGAATGGGGAGTGCCGGAAAAGAGAATGGTAGGCATAGAAACGCCCTCAACGGGTTTGTCTTTTGATCTCGCAGGGACAGGAAACGGGCAAATGTCAGAGCCTGAATCTTCGGGCGCCGGAAGCACCGGCGCCCGAGCCTGTCACGTCGCCAAGTTTGGCCATTCTTCTCGATATGGTTGCTCAGGCACTTCGCCCCAACACATCTTCCCTGGTCGATTCGGCAATCGCAAGCACCTGATCGATCAGGTTCTGCGCAACGCCCATTTCCTGGAGCGTCTTCGCAAGATTCTCGGCAACGGCATCAAAATGTCCGTCGTTCAGGCCCTGTTGCACAAGATGGGCGTGGCCCCGCTTCATGTCCGCGCCGGTATAGTTGTGGGGACCGCCAAACGCCATCGTCAGGAATGCCTTCTGCTTCTGCGCCTGCCGCTCCATGTCCACCCCGTCAAAGAAGTGGGCGATCCGATCGTCCGACAGTACATGTCGGTAGAAAAGATCGACGGCCCCGTCCACCGCGGCAGAGCCGCCAAGCTGTTCAAAAAGTGTGCTCATGAATTTTCTCCGTGGTCACTGCACTGGCCTGCGGGCAACATTCACACACGGCGCACACCGACTCAGTCGTGCGCGCTCTTGCGTGAAGCCCAGTAAACATATATTACAAATCAATCTTATATCATGTAACGCGGAATGTCAACATGGGCCGGGTCCGTGATATAATTCCAGCTAATACCTTGGAGTACCTCCCATGCAGTTGACCCAATACACCGACTTCGCGCTCCGAACCCTCCTCTATCTCGCCCTTACAACGGAAAATGTGACGATTACGGAGATAGCTGAGCGCTACAATATTTCACGCAACCATCTGGTTAAGGTAGTGCACAACCTCGGCAAGCTCGGCTATATCACTACGGTGCGAGGGCGGCAGGGCGGGCTGCGACTGGCACGCGCCCCCGAAAGCATCAATCTGGGCGAGGTCGTGCGGCGAACGGAGCCCAATTTTCACCTGGTGGAATGCTTTGACCGGGTAAATGACCAGTGCATTCTCACGCCGGGATGTCAGTTGAAAGGTGTGCTCGGAAAAGCCTTCAAGGCGTTTATGGGAGTGCTGGACGAGTACACGCTGGCGGACCTGATCAGCAACCGCCGGGAACTCGAGCGCCTGTTAATCCGTTCGGCGAAGCCCAAGGTCTGAGCGCGCCGCCCATGCTCCTCAGCGCCCGATGGCCTTTGCGAAGTATTCGATTGTGGGCTTCAGACCTTCTTCCAGCGTGATCGATGGGCTCCAGCCCAGCTTTTCCCGCGCGAGGCTGATATCGGGCTTCCTGCGGGTGGGATCGTTTTCGGGAAGGGGATTGAACACGAGCTCGGAAGAAGAGCCCGTAAGGCGGATCACCGCCTCGGCCAGCTCCCGGATCGTGAATTCGTCCGGATTGCCAAGATTTACTGGACCGTGAAAATTATCCGTATCCATCATCGCCATCATCCCCCGGATCAGGTCCTCAAAGTAACAGAATGACCGCGTCTGCTCTCCGTCCCCGTAGAGCGTTATTGGCTCGCCGCGCAGGGCCTGCACCACGAAATTGCTAACGACACGTCCATCGTTTACCTGCATCCTGGGACCATAGGTATTAAAGATTCGGATGACCCGGATATCCACCTTGTTCTGGTGATGATAGTCAAAAAAAAGAGTCTCCGCCACCCGCTTTCCCTCGTCGTAGCAACTCCGAGGTCCGATGGGGTTTACATTGCCCCAGTAGGATTCGACCTGCGGGTGGACGGCGGGATCGCCATAGACCTCCGACGTCGAAGCCTGGAGAATCCGCGCGCGCACGCGCTTCGCCAGGCCCAGCATGTTCAGCGCGCCCATCACGCTCGTCTTAATCGTCTTCACGGGATTGTGCTGGTAGTGCACGGGGGAGGCCGGGCAGGCCAGATTGAAAATTCGGTCGGCCTCGATAAGGATCGGCTCCGTGACGTCGTGCCTAATAAGCTCGAAGCGGGGATGGCCCAGCAGGTGGGCGATATTCTCGCGCCGACCCGTGAAGAAATTGTCGAGGCACATGACTTCCTCGCCGCGATTCAGCAGCGCTTCGCACAGATGGGAGCCGAGAAAGCCCGCGCCGCCGGTTACAAGATTGGTATGGGACACAATAAACCTCGCTTACCCAGCGGATTTCCGCCAAGGCCAATGCCAATTATCGCCAGAACTCTAACACACTGCGCCCCCTTCCAACCTAATCCGGTTCTTCCAGCAGAATCTCGTCCTCATCCTGTTGCGACTTGGGGGCAGCTTGCGGTGGATCGTAGCGGTCCGGGGCGGAATAATCCGTTGGCGTTTCCTCAGGCAATTCCGCAGGCTTTGGGGATTGCTGTTCGGGAAGATAGGCGAGAATCCTGGAAGTTTCGGAGAGGTCGTTGAGGCAGAGTGTGGCTCCCATGACCAGCGCCTGATCGCGAAGCCCCGTGCCCCCGCCGTACATGAACAGGGGGATCTCCCCCATGCCCGGGGACTGGCGGATGAGGGGAAGGACTTCAATCGCGGAAAGCTCGCGCTGCTCGAAACTGATGAGAATACCCACGGCTTCGCAAGAGTGAAGGCGATAGCCAAGATCGAGGATACCGGCGGCCTCGATCACCTCGAAGGAGCTGTTCGCGAGGGACTGCTGCACCATTTCCACATCCAACTCATTCCTCGACAGCACCAGAATCTGTGGGTGAGGCGCGGATTCTCCACGCTCTGTGGCAATCTTCCGAGCCACGAAAAGCTGAATGCCGTGATCTTTATCATCAACCGCCTGAAACTGGCACCCGTACTTGATACCCTGGCCGGGCACGGGGCGGCGGTTGCGAACGATGACCGGTCTGCGGCTGACCTGGCCCCCGTCGGGCATCCGGAAACTCAACCGCAGCACGGCCCCGACGGCGAACTCGGCGGCAACCAGAACGCTGCAGCCACCCCCGCTCAGATCGTCAATGGTCGCGGCACAGGTCGCCCCATTCTCAATGTCGATGGCGCAGGGGGTCTGGATAGCTACCCGCTCATGCTTGCGCACCTGGACGCGGGCCACTTCCCGGGGCCAGTACAACTGGATGAGCGGGAAGCCGGCGTTCATGCCCTGTTCCGCAAACACGGCGCTAAAACCCCACACTTCACCCTCGTGCATGAATCGGATGACACATTCCTTTCCCTGACGGACCACAGGAACCGGCTGCCCGGGCGTCACCCCCAGCAGCAGATAGTGGCCAAGTTCCCATCCGCGCAATCGCGCAGGGAACCGCCTGGAGTTGGGGCTACCCGGGCTGGCATCTAGAAAAACTTCCATGCCCACCTTGAGGCAGCGCTCAAGAGCCATGGCGCATGCGTTGTGATCGGCCCCGGTGGTAGCCGGCACCCCTGAGTACTCGTCTTGCATTGCTCCCACCTTTTCGCGAACCAGCACCGCTGGACGGTCTTAATTCAGGAATGACGGTTCCACCTTCGATTGCCTCCCCGGGACCCCGGCCTTCAAGCGTTCCACCTCGAAAACGCACCCCCCTCCCGCGCAAGCTTCGCCAGCAATGGGGCGGGCTCCCAAAGCGCGCCATGTTGTTCGTGAAATGCCGCCACGCGCGCGTAGACCTTGTCGAGGCCAATGGTGTCCGCGTAGCACATCGGGCCACCCCGGAAAGCGGGGAAACCATAACCGTATACATAAATGATATCAATATCCGATGCGCGCAGCGCAATCCCTTCTTCGAGAATCCGGGCACCCTCGTTTATCAGCGCATAAATGCAGCGTTCCACGATTTCCTCGCTGGAAATGGGTCGCCGCGCAATGCCATGGCGCTCCGCCTCCGCGACGCACAAGGCCTCCACGTCGGGGTCCGGGGTCGCGGCGCGTGTGGCCGCGTCGTAGCGATAAAAGCCCTGCCCGGTCTTTTGCCCATAGTGACCCAGCTCGCAGATCTTGTCCGCAATAGCGCAATAGCGCTGGCCCGCGGGGCGCGTTGCGGCCTGACGCTTCCGGATTCGCCAGCCCACATCCAGCCCGGCCAGATCACTCATGGCGTGGGGCCCCATCGCCATACCGAAGTCATAGATTGCTCGGTCCACCTCATTCGGCGTGGCGCCCTCCTCCAGAAGAAACAGCGCCTCACGGATGTAAGGATCGACCATGCGGTTTCCGACGAAGCCGTCGCATACGCCCACCAGCACGCCCACCTTGCGGATCACTTTGCTCAAGGCGAAGGCCGTGGCGATTACCTCCTTGGACGTCTCCTTGCCGCGGACGATCTCCAGCAGGCGCATGATATTGGCCGGGCTGAAGAAATGGAGTCCGATGACCTGTTGCGGGCGTGAAATACTCGCCGCGATTTCGTCAATATCCAGCGTGGAGGTGTTGGTCGCCAGTATGGCATCTGGCTTGCACACGGCATCCAGTTCCTTAAAAATCGTCTTCTTGAGCGCCATCTCCTCAAAGACCGCCTCGATGACTATATCCACCTCCGCCAGATCCGCATACGACAGCGTCGGCCGGATGAGCGACACCGTGGCATCCATCTGGGCCTGGGTCATCCGCCCTTTCTTGACGCCGCTGGCGTAATTCTTCTCGATCACGGCCAGGCCCCGATCCAGCCCGTCCTGTGTGGCGTCAACCAAATATACGGGGATCCCCGCATTCGCAAAGTTCATCGCAATGCCCCCGCCCATCGTGCCCGCGCCGATGACCGCACCCAGGCGAAGGGACCGGACCGGCGTGTCACGGGGAATATCGGGAATTTTGCTCGCCGTGCGCTCGGCAAAGAACAAGTGCCGCTGCGCCCTGGACTGGTCCGAGTTGAGACAGGCATCAAAAATTTCCCGCTCCCGAGCCAGGCCCTCATCCATCGACGTCTTCGTGGCGATTTCTACACAGTCGATGGTGCGCTGGGGAGCTTCGAAACCACGACGCTTCTTTCCGAAATCCTTGCGGGCTGTGTCGAATATACCCTGATCAAAGCCGCTCAGCTTGTCATTCAAATCCCGCACGCGCCGCAGCGACCCAGCTCCAGTCGGGAGGTCCCGGGCAAAGGCCAGCGCCCCTTCCAGCAGGTCTCCTTCAACGATCTTATCCAGCAGTCCCAGCGCCAGCGCGCGGGCCGCGCCGATGGGTGTCCCGGAGGCAATCATATCAAGTGCCGCCTCGGGGCCGATCAGCCTGGGAAGCCGCTGCGTGCCGCCGGCACCGGGAACCAGACCGAGGGAAACCTCCGGCAAACCGCATTTCGCGCCAGGCACCGCTACGCGGTAGTGGCATCCCAAGGCGGTCTCCAGGCCTCCGCCCAACGCCGTGCCGTGCAGGGCCGCCACAAGAGGTTTTGTGCTCACTTCAAAGGCGGCAATGACTTCGTCGAGCCAGGGCGCCTCTGGCGGGCTGTCAAACTCGGTGATATCCGCCCCCGCAATGAAGGTCCGGCCCGCACAAACAAGAACAAGGGAATGGACCGTGTCGTCCGAAAGCCCCGCCCGCAGGGCATCCAGCAGGCCCTGGCGCACCGCGACAGACAGGGCGTTTACCGGGGGGGAGTCTATCGTAATCACGCCGACAGTGCCGGCCGCTTGGTAGGAAACAACTGCACTCATAAAATGACGCTCCTCCGCATTGATTCCACGCTTTCCCCACGTTCTCGGCGATCCAAAGGGAGAATCTGTCCGAGCGATGCGGAAGATTGATAGCTTACACAAGTCTCTGAAGCATAACCAAGTAGGACGTGCCGTGGCCCCGGTGGGTTTCACCCATCAGCCCGCGCCCGACCTCGAAATCGAACGCGAGCCAGGCCCCTGCGAGGCGTTCTGTCTTTATTTTATTACCCAGTTTCCGCACTTGTGCCCCCGCCGGGGCCTCTGCTACGATGGCTGGGGAAACGGGCATTGCCAGCACGACCAGCGCCACGGGACGCGGATCGCGTAAACCTGAGCACACCGCCTTCCCGGGGTGACAACGCTGGCGGAGAGATGTTGTTTGCTTAAGAGGTTGATCGATTTCGTTGCATCGCCCCCTCCGGGAAATACCTTCAAGCTTACCCTGCAGGACTTGGCGCTCTGCGCGCTCTGGGTGGAAACCCAATCGCACCGGGCGGAATTGGACACGGCAGGCCAGAGGGTGGACAGGGCCGTCCGGGCGTGGATGGTGGCCCCGGATACGCCCGACCTGAACACCTCTGGTCGCCGACACCAGTTCCTGCTTCGCGACTTGATCGAACTCGTCCAGGCTAACCGCGTGGACCTTCTCCTGGGTGAGGAAGTCGCCTTTCTCACCACGGTCCTCGCCATCGCCCGCAACGTCGGGGACCATTCCGTCACCGTGCGAGCCGCATCCCTGCTGGAACCCCATGCCGCGGCGTTGGACGCACGGAGAGCCGCCAGAGAACCCGCGACCGGTCTTGCCACACTCGAGCGCCGCATTCAATATGTAACGGAGCGCGACCTGCTCGCGGCGGAAACCGCTTTCATACGCCTGCTCGCCGGGATAGAGCTGCCCTGCCGGGGCCCCGTTTTCAAGGCCTCTACAAATCTTCGTGTGCTGGGTGACGTTCCCGACGGCTGTACCGTCGTGGTGGAAAATGACGGGTGCTGTTGCGTAGACGGTTACGTCATGGGGCGTGTGCTGTCCAAGCGCCAGTGCGAAATTCGACACAATATTTCCGGCGTGGCCATCGTGCTGACCGGCCACATCCGCGCACGCGGCATCATCAACAACGCCGTGGCCATCTCAAAAATGGGAAGCGTGATCTGCGTAAACGCGCAGGGGCCCAGGCTGATCTTTGCAGGTCACTCCATCGTGGTGGAGGATACCGCCCTCATGGGCCGCCTGATCACCCGGCAGCTCCAGGTCGGCCGCGAAGTCCGAGGCAGTCGGCTCGAAATTTCCGGCGAAGCCACCGCCCACTACTTCCGGCACCTCGGCATGAGCAATGTTTCCATCGTACTCCGCCGAGAGCTTTCCTGCGCGGACTTCGGAGAAGTTACCGGCGCCGAACTCAACCAGCTCCTCTCGCGCGCCTATGGCCTGCGCAGACACGCAAGAAACTTCTCCCATCTGGCGGGCGCGGCGAAACGCGAAGCTGACCACTCGGCGCAGTCGGTGCTCATGTTCCTTTTCGGCGGCGGCGAAGTTCAGAAACGGCTGGAAAGTCTCCTGCGCAGCCAGCGGCGGCACGCCTTCATATCCCATGTCGTGTTGAACCTCCAAAACATGCTGAACGATGCACGGGAGGAGCTGTTTCGGCCAGCAGCGACGGGGGACGAAAATGTGGCGGCCGCGGTCCCGACCGCGTCGGCGATCGTTTCCGCGTTGAATGAACTGAACGACGACGACTTGAAGGCGGTCGAAGCGGAAGCCGCAACCTTGGAAAGCTCCCTGCGGTCCAGGGCCTTGGACCGGCGGCAGCGCTCGCTACTCATGGAGACGGCGCACCAAAAGCTCACGGTGATGATGGCCCTCCAGGCCCAGATGGCCGAGCAGGTGCTCCAGGAAGAGCGCGCCATGCAGAACATGGAAAAATACGAGCAGATCCTCGCCGGCGGGGGCAGGCAGTCCACGAAGTTGGATGTGCTTAATCGGATCCTTCCCGCCCTGCAGAACCAGCCCCCCGATAGCCTGATTGGAAAGCGCCTGCGCTCCAGCTTCGCGGTTCTCGCCCTGCGGAATGTGGAGCGGGCCGTGCGCCGGGCGGGCGAGTTGGAGGAAAAGGCGACGGAGAATCTGGGCAATTTTCGCGCAGTTTCCGACCAGCTTGGCAAAGATTATCAGATACGGATCCTGGAGAATCCTGAGGACGAAGGAAACGCCGCACGCGTGACGGGCCGATTCGAGAGCGGCTCAAGGATTTACATGGATGAGTATATCGAGAACATCGCAGGTGCGTCGCCCGACGCGCTGATCATAACCCCGAACGACGAAGCGATACACACCTACTTGCGCAGCGGCGCGGGGACCCGATTCCACACCGCGGAATAGAGGTTCTCAATCGGACTTGCAGATGCGAAGCCCCATGAAGTCGGAGGCGGTGTCCGGGCGGGCATACCAGCCGCGGTAGGCGCTCCGGCATTCGGGGGTGATAATGCACCAGCTCCCCCCCCGGGTGATCCGCTCGTCTATGCCGTCGTCAATCCAGGCGGCTCCCCCGACCGGTGCGCCGTTGTAGTCCTGGTGATGGTGATCCTCGCACCACTCACACACGTTGCCGTGCATATCATGGAGCCCCCATCCGTTCGGTTTCTTTTGACCCACAGGGTGCGTACGACCGTTCGCGATTTCATGGTTCCACGCGTATTCGTTGAGAAGCGCGGGGTCGCTCCCGAAGCACCAGTCCCCAGGTTCGCCAGCGCGACAGGCATACTCCCACTCCGCTTCGCTCAACATACGAAAGCGACCTTCCCCCAGCGCGCCGATCTTTCGGACAAATTCCTGGCAGTCGTTCCACGAGACATTCTCCACCGGCAGGTTGGCATCGCCCTTGAACACGGACGGATTGTTGCCCATGACCGACTCCCACTGTCCCTGGGTCACCGGATACTTCCCGACCCAGAGCCCCCGCGAGATGGTCACGGGGTGGCGCGGTTCCTCTTCCACGGACCCGTCATCGCTGCCCATGTAAAAGGTACCCGGCGGAATCCAGACCAGCTCGATTCCCGCGATGGTGATGGGCTCCCGGGCCTGCTTTTCCTCGTCCTGGCGCTTCCGCTCCATGCCCGCCGGGATCGCCTTCTCCAGCATGGCGGCGGCGGAAAGGTAGTGCTGTTTTGCTGCGGCAAAGTCCGGAAGCGAACGCCTGGCCCGATCAATACACAGATTCGCCTGCACGATTTCATCCCGCGCGAAAGGCGCGATACCTTGCACATCGATCATTTTGCGCAGCTCCGCCACCCGCTCGCGCGGTGCCACAAGGGCCGCCTCGCCGTGATGAAGGGCCTGCTTCAGCGCCTCGACATACAGCGTCGCGGCATGGTGATAAGACTGGGTCGCCTTGCCGAGCGCCGCCGTTTCGCGGGCGCGCTTTTCCTCCATCGACGCTACCGCGAAAGCCTCCGGAGCGAGGCGGTGGGCATGGGCGGCCTCGGCCTTCGCCCGGATCGTTTCCATTTTCTCCCGCGTGGCTTTCAAGGCCAGCATCTTGTCCATCAACGCCTTGGAACGCTCCACCGCCTCCTGAAATTTCGCAGAGGCGTTGTTGAAGGCATCGCGGGCGGGACCGTATTGCCTGAGTTGTTCGTAGGCCTCGCCGTTGCGGAAAGCTTCCACCCCCTCGTTCAACGGGCCGTGGGCGAGCTTGTCTCCACCGTTGCGCTTGGCGTCCTGGGCGAGCTGATAGGCCTTCAGCTTCACCAGCTTCATGTCGTCCAGCGAAACCAGATCCGGTGCGCTTGCGATGGCGGGTCCGGCAGCCGCACTGGGCACCAGACATATGGCCAGGGCATCCGCCAGCTCCGCCGCCCCGGAATAACGATCCTCCGCGTGGTGCGCCATGGCCTTTTCCACGATGGCCGTCACGGCGGCGGGCAATTCGCGGCGCTCACGCAGGGGCACGTAGCGGTTGGCGGAAATCTCGGCCATAATCGCCGCGGTACTCTCACCCCGGAAGGGCAACGAACCGCATAACAATTCGTAGAGCGTTACCCCATGGGAAAAAACGTCGGTGCGCGTGTCGCCCGCATAGCCCCCTATGACCTCGGGAGCCATATAGGCCGGGGTGCCGCCGGGGGCGCCGCCCTGCTCGTTGGACGTGGGGTCGAAAAGCCGCGCCACGCCGAAGTCGGCCAGCTTGGCGCTTCCGCCCTCGATCTCCAGCAGGATATTCGCCGGCTTGATGTCGCGGTGGATGATATAGCGCTTATGGGCGTAGGCCAGCCCCTCGGCGCTCTCCTTGCCAATCCGCAGGGCCATGTCGATCGGCAGGCCCTTGGGGTGAACCCGGAGCAGCATGCCCGCGTGGGATCCCACGAATTCGAGCACAAAGTACTTGCGACCCTGATACTCGCTGAACTCGAAGATCGTGACGATGGAGGGATGCTTTCCCAGTGCCGCGACCGCTTTCGCCTCTTCGAGGAACATCGCCTCGTGAGACTTGTCCAGAAACTGGTGCAGAAACTTGATGGCCACATAGCGGCCCAGCGTGACATCGCGCGCCTTATACACCGCGCCATAGGCCCCTTTACCCAACACAAACTCGATCTGGTAGTTGCCGAGCCGGATCCCGAGAAGGGGATCGACGAGAGGTTCGGCACGCTCCAGACGCAACGGGACAACGTCGTCCAACATACTCTGCCGAACGTCTGAATATGTCATTGGCTCACCAATGCCCCGTTCCCACTCAGCCCTGACCGTCTGCCCGGCCATCTTAGCGCGTTCCACCCGATGCAGGCGCATCACGCGCCCACTGCTCTCTCATGATACCGCAGGTGCGCGGTGAAACGCTAGAAAAAGGCGCGGACAACCTCGCCTTTCTCCGACCCACTTCCGTATGGGCGCGCCATGGAGGAAATCGTCCCGGCCACTATGCCAGACTACTTCCAACAGCGGGCGAACAGCGGCGCGGCTTGTGAGGAGACTGAAGACCATGCCCAGAATCTACGTTATAGGCGGCCCCAACGGTGCGGGAAAAACCACGGCTTCCATGGCCCTATTCCCCCACGGGCTTCAGTGCCCTGAATATGTCAATGCCGACGCCATCGCGGCGGGCATTTCGCCCTTCCGCCCGGAATCGGTCGCGCTTCAGGCCGGACGCGTCATGCTGGCGCGACTGCGCGAGCTGGTGGACTCCAATCAGGATTTCGCCTTCGAAACCACCATGGCCTCGCGAACTTTCGCACCTTTTTTACGAGATTGCATTGGAAAAGGTTACACCGCACGCCTGATCTTCGTATGGCTCAATTCCCCGGAGCTGGCGATAGAACGCGTTGCGCACCGCGTCGCGGCGGGCGGCCACCACATCCCCGAAGATGTGGTCCGGCGACGATATGTCCGAGGAATACGGAACTTTGTTTCGCTATACGTGCCTCTGGCGGAAGAATGGGCGTGTTACGACAACTCCCATGGCGAAAAACTTCCTATCGCCTCGAAAGCCAAAGATGGTACAATAACGGTTGAGGATCAGGAAAAATGGAACATTCTACTATCCCAATAACGACAAAAAATGATGCGAATTTCGACTTCCATCAGGCTGTTGATCGCGCCATGTACGTAGGCGTCCAGCGCGCGCTGGCCGAGCACAAGCGCATGGGTCGCTCGATCGTGGTCGAACGCGACGGCAAAATCGTGGAAATCCCCCCGGAAGAAATCGTCGTGGCCGAGGAATTCCTCGACCCGCCCCTGCGCAAGGCCCTGTAAAAGGACCCCACGCGTATCCGGACCGTCCCAACGTGGCAGCCCGCCCCACCAAGCTGCTATGATCTCTCCTCCTCTTGCAACCGATCCCCCCGGCAAAGGCCGTTCCGCCTGATCCCGAGGCAATGCGCATGACGCGGTGCAGCGGTAAAGGCCGGTCTGCCAGTCCATTTATTGAAGGAGAGCCCACGTGGAAAAACGCATTCACAATTTTTCGGCCGGTCCGGCCGCCATGCCCCTGCCCGTTCTAGAGCGTGTGAAGGAAGAACTCCTCGTTCTCCCCGGCGCGGGCGCGTCCATCATGGAAATCAGCCACCGCTCCAAGACCTTCGCGGCCGTTCACGAGGCGGCCAAGGACAATATCAAGACGCTCCTCAATCTGCCGGACAACTACCGGATCCTCTTCCTTCAGGGCGGCGCTTCCCTCCAGTTTTCCATGATCGCCATGAACTTCCTCAATGGCGGCAAGGCTGACTACCTTAAGCTGGGCACCTGGGCCGAGAAGGCCATCGGCGAAGCCAAAAAACACGGCACCGTCCAGATCGCCTGGGACGGCAAGGGCGAGAACTACGTTCGCATGCCCGACCAGAGCGAACTCAAGCTCGATCCCGGCGCGGCCTATGTCCACTCCACCGCCAATGAAACCATTCAGGGCATCGAATTCTTCAAGGACCCGGAAACGGGCGATGTGCCCCTCTTCTGTGATTTTTCCTCCAGCTTTCTGTCGCGCCCCATCGACGTGACCAAGTACGGCATGATCTACGCCGGCGCCCAGAAGAACATCGGCCCCTCGGGCGTGGTCGCCGTCATCCTGCGCGAAGACCTGCTTGACCGTGTGCCGGCCAACCTGCCCTCCCTGCTGGACTATAAAGTCATGGCGGAGAACGACTCGCTGTACAATACGCCCCCGGCCTTCGGCATCTACATGGTTGCCAAGGTCACCGAGTACCTTCGCAACGACATCGGCGGTCTGGAAAAGATGGAAGCCATCAACCGCAAGAAAGCAAAGACCCTCTACGACACGATCGACGGCAGTGGCGGCTTTTACATCGGCCACGCCCAGGTACCGAGCCGCTCGCTCATGAATGTGACCTTTGTACTGAAGGACAAGAATCTTGACGGCGCATTCACGAAGGAAGCCGAAGCCCGAGGCCTCGACGGCCTGCCCGGCCACCGCTCCGTGGGCGGCTTCAGGGCCTCCATCTACAACGCCCTCACCCAGGAGAGCGTCGACGCCCTGGTGGAATTCATGAAGGAATTCCAAGCCAAGAACGGCTGAGGTCGAAAGTTTTCGCGGGCGGCTCCAAGTTCGGACCGCCCGCGCTGTTTTTATGGGTCTTATGAGTCGTATGGGTCTTATAGGTCCTATGAAATTGGCCCCCCGCCCATAAGACCCATAAGACCCACAAACCCAATAGGAGCCCCCCAATGCGAATCCTCATCGCCGGTTGCGGCTACGTCGGCTCCGAGCTGGCCCGCCAGCTCGCCGACCAGGGGCACTCCGTCTTCGGACTGCGTCGCAATACCGCCCAACTGCCGCCGGGTGTTGAACCGGTCACGGCCGATCTCGCCATCCCCGGCTCCCTCACCGTGGTGCCCAAAGCGCTGGACTACGTCTTTTACACGGCGAGCGCCAGCGGCTTTTCCGAATCGGCCTACCGCGCTGCCTACGTTTCAGGTCTGCGAAATCTCCTGGTCGCCCTCTACCGACAGTCCGACCTGAAACGCCTCTTCTACACCTCCAGCACAGGCGTCTACACCCAGGACGACGGTGCCTGGCTTGATGAATCCAGCCCCACGCCATCGGATCGCTTTTCAGCCCGTGTCCTTCTGGAAGGCGAACTGGAAGTGCGCG
>JBIJDL010000405.1:0-5943 GCA_044344195.1 Candidatus Hydrogenedentales bacterium | reverse complement strand
ACTGAAGGCATTGACCTTTGATGCGCCTGATTTCAGCGCTTTTCCATGCCTCGCGTATGCGCGCCAGGCGGCGGCAGTTGGTGGCACCGCACCCGCAGTTTTAAATGCCGCCAACGAGATAGCGGTCGAAGCGTTTTGCGACCACCGCCTGCCTTTTCTCGGGATCAGCGATGTGGTCGGTCGTGTTTGCGAAGGGATAGTACCCGGTCAGGACTACAGTCTTGAATCGATCATGGCCGCCGATGGCGAGGCTCGCGCCCGTGCGCGGGAAGTGGTCAAACTACTAGGATCATAATGAAATGACGGGTTTTTTGGTTTTCCTGCTGGTGCTCAGCTTTTTGGTTTTCTTCCACGAGATGGGTCACTTTCTCGCGGCCAAAGCGTGCAACATATATGTTGACCGCTTCAGTATCGGCATGCCGCCCCGCGTGATCGGTTTCAAGTGGGGCGAGACGGATTATTGTATCGGCGCCCTCCCCATCGGCGGCTTCGTTAAGATGGCGGGCCAGGAAGATGCCCCGCTATCCGAAGAAGATCGGGAACGGGAGTATGGCAGTATTCCCCCGGATCGCTGGTTCAACAACAAGCCCGTATGGCAGCGCATGATCGTACTGCTCGCGGGGCCCGTGGCCAATCTGTTGCTGGCGGTCGTGCTCTATGGCGTTCTGGTCGGTGTTGGCGAGCAGGTGCCCGAATCCGTCCTCTCCCCCCGGATTGGCAACGTGGAGAAAGACTACCCCGCTGCGTCCGCGAAGCTCTATAAGATGGCCAGCGCGACGGATACGCCCGACATGACCGGCGAGCCTGATGCGGTGGGCTGGCAGCCGGGCGACTTCATCGTTTCGATGAATGGCGCGCCGATTGAAAACATCGTGCCTGCGCTGGCCGTGAACGCGCTGCTTCATGGGGATGAGACGTCCCATGACTTCGTCATCGAGCGCATCGGTACGGATGATGCCAAGACCTACTATCGCTGTGAAGTGATGCCGGCGAGGAAGGACGATGAGCGCTATCCCCGCTTCGGTGTGGAGCCCTTTTCTGCGGTGCTGATCGCCAGCATTCTTCCCGAGACGCCTGCGGAGGCGGCCGGGCTCAAGGCGGACGATATCATTCTGCGGGCCAATGGCGCCGCAGTGGATACTTCGACCTTTCTGGAGTTGACCCAGGACATGCCCGAGGGCCAGAGCCTCGATCTGCTGGTTGATCGTGGTGGCGAGAAAGTTCACCTCTCGCTTGCCCCGAAAACGGTAGGCCGCCTGAAGGCCGTGGCTTGGGGCGCGCCCCGTGGCACCGAGGATCCGGAGAATGCCGTACCGGTGGTCTCGTTTGTGGAAGAGGATTTCGAGAAGAGTACGGGGCTCCAGCGCAAGGACAAGATCACGGCGGTCAACGGTGAACCCGTCACCCTGAAGAGCCTTCAGGATAAATTGATGGCCAGTCCCGGTCAGACCATCTCGGTCAACGTTGAGCGACCCGCGATTCTCTTCGGCCTGCTTCAGCGCGGTAAAGAATTAAAGTTTGATCTCCCCGTGGACTCCGTGCGGGCGATTGGTATTTCTATGGCGCCAAAGACGGTGTTTCACCGCGTGCCCGTTTCACAGATCATCCCAGCAGCCATCAATAAGAGCTATACGGCGGTTGCCCAGACCCTGCTGACGCTCAAGGCGCTTGCCATGCAGGATGTGAGCCCGAAAGATCTCGGTGGGCCCGTGATGATCTTTCAGGTAACCCGCGACGCGGCCCAGATGGGCTGGGGCCGATTGCTGGACATCACGGCGCTGATCAGCATCAACCTCTTCGTCTTCAACCTCCTGCCCCTGCCGGTGCTGGATGGCGGCCAGATCCTGATCAATGGAATCGAAGGGATCCGGCGCAAACCCGTCAGCATGGTGGTGCTGGAACGTTACCAGACCGTTGGCCTGGTCCTCATCATCGGTCTCATGCTATTTGTCACTTGGAACGATGTGGGTCGCCTGATCACGGACATGCTGCCCTGATCTCGGGGCGGTCGTCCCTCTCCCAGATTCAAGACCTGACTCCCACGCACTCTCACGCGCTGGAGCAAGGTATCAACCTGTTTTCCCAATCGCTGGAGTCCCCGGAAGTGAAGAAGATCACCTGCAAGTTTGGCGGCACCTCGCTGGCCGATGCAACCAATATTCGTATCATGGAATCCATCGTGAAGGCCGATCCAGGGCGCCGCTTTGTAGTGCCCTCGGCTCCCGGGAAGCGCTTCGATACCGACAAGAAAGTCACAGACTTGCTCTACGCGTGGCACGGGATCGCGGCCCAGGGGCTGGATCCCGGGGAACCCAAACGTATCATCCGGCAGCGCTTTGAGGAACTCGCGTCCGAACTTGCGGTGGCGATCGACATCGCCGCACTGCTTGACGAGATCGAGGCGCGGGCGGGCGAAGACAAGACGCCCGATTTCATGGCCTCGCGGGGCGAGTATTTGAATGGACGGCTGGTGGCGGCGCTGCTGGGCGCAGAGTTCGTGGATCCCGCGGAATGTATCCGCTTCACAAACAGCGGCGACTTCGACGAGGCGAGTTATGCACTGCTCGGCGCGCGACTTTCTGGCGATGGCATTTATGTGGTTCCCGGATTCTACGGCACCATGCCCGATGGCCGAATCAAAACCTTCTCCCGGGGCGGCAGCGATGTGACGGGTTCCATTGTAGCCCGCGCGACGGGGTCGGATCTCTACGAGAACTGGACCGACGTCCCCGGCTTCCTCATGGCCGATCCCCGCATCGTGGAAAAGCCGCGCCGCATCGACGAAGTTACCTATCAGGAACTTCGCGAGTTATCCTACATGGGCGCCACAGTATTGCACGACGAGGCGATCTATCCCGTGCGCCAACCGGGAATTCCGATTCAGATTCGGAGCACCCGCGAGCCGGATAACCCCGGAACGCTCATCGTGTCGAGCCGCGAGAGCAAGCATCCCCTCTGCGGTATCGCGGGGCGGCGGGGCTTCAGCATGATCAATATCGAGAAGACCCTCATGAACCGCGAGCGCGGATTCGGGCGCAGAGCGCTGACGGTGTTGGAGGAGCACGGCATCGGCTGGGAGCACATGCCCACCGGTATCGACACCATGTCCATCATCCTTCGGGACGAGGAGCTGGGCGGACTCGGCGACAAGCTGGTCGAAGACTTGCAACGGCGCTGCCAGCCCGATAGCATAAGCTTGGTATCGGGTCTGGCTATGGTTGCCACGGTGGGTCTGGGGATGAACCACCACATCGGGGTAGCCGCGCGATTATTTACTGCTCTGGCGGAGGCTAACGTGAATGTTCGCGTTATCGATCAGGGATCGTCAGAGATGAACATCATTGTCGGGGTAGAGGAAGAGTCTCTGGAGCGTGCGGTAACCGCAATTTACCGCGCCTTCGAGTCCTGGGAATAACCATGCGCCGTCAAACGAAAATTGTGTGCACCATCGGGCCCGCATCTTGCAGCCCGGAAATGATCGAGAAACTGATTGATGCGGGAATGGATGTGGCCCGCCTCAACTTTTCCCATGGCACCCATGAGTCCCACAAGGAGCAGATAAAGATCGTTCGCGAGGTTTCCGCGCGGAAGAATGCCAACGTGGCGATTCTCATGGATCTCCAGGGGCCGAAAATACGTACGGGCAAGCTCGCCCCCCCCCACGTGGTCATGCTGGAGCCCGACGCGACGATCACCGTAACCACGGAAGAGATTGTTGGCGACGGGAATCGGATTTCGACCACCTATGCCAACCTCCCCTACGATGTAAAACCGGGTGATCGGATTCTCCTTTCAGACGGCACGCTGGAGCTGTGTGTCCTGAGCGTAGTACCGCCCGAAGTTCATTGCACCGTGGTGCGCGGCGGCGAGTTGGGCGAGAGCAAGGGAATCAACCTTCCCGGTGTCTCCATTGCCGAACCTTCGATGACGGAGAAAGACCGTATAGACGTAGCCCTCAGCATCGCCGAGAAAGTTGATTTTCTTGCACTCTCGTTCGTACGTTCCCCTGACGATATCCGCAGGCTTCGCGAACTCCTTGGGGAATCAGATTCGGACATCGGGATTGTGGCTAAGATCGAACGCCCCGAGGCCCTGGCCCATATTAAAGAAATTGCCGCGCTCAGCGATGCCGTCATGGTGGCCCGGGGCGACTTGGGTGTCGAGGTAAACTTCGAGGACGTCCCGAGTATTCAGAAGACGCTTATCAACTCCTGCAATGAACTTGGCGTGCCGGTTATAACCGCGACGCAGATGCTCGAGTCCATGGTCTATGCGGGGCGGCCCACCCGAGCCGAAGTGACCGACGTTGCCAACGCCATCTATGATGGGACGGACGCAGTAATGCTTTCCGCAGAGACAGCCTCGGGCAAGTATCCTGTGGAAGCCTGCGCCGTCATGGCCCGAGTTGCCTCTAAGACGGATGCGGAGAATCAGCGAACCTCGACAGACCGACGCATGCGTGAATTGCGCCGGGATGAACTTCAGAAACGGCGTGAGGGAATGCGGGGCGTTCACCTGAACTCCTATGCCGACGCTATCGGGCAGGCCGTCTTCCGCATGTGCGAGAGCCTGGATATAACCCGGATTGTCTGCTTCACCAAGACCGGATACACGGCGGGCGCCATCGCCCGCTATCGTCCCCGCGTGAGGATCACGGCCATTACCAATCGAGAGTCAACCTGCCGCAAGTGCGCCATCATGTGGGGTGTTTCCGCCGTACTAACCAAGGACTTCGATCTTATTGAAGTTATGGTGAACGAGGTTGAGGAACAGTTGCTCCGCCAAAAGGCGGCTGCGGAGGGTGACACCATCCTCATCGTTGCGGGTACCCCGCTGGCCGAGGGCGGCCGGACTAATATGTTGAAGCTCCACACGGTGGGTGACCCCGGAGACGACATTTAATTGTTGCAGACAATGATTGATATGGAAACCAAATTTCCGTGAATTTATCCGAGGCTCCCTGCAGCCCGGAGCCCGGAGAACGCCAACAGGATGGTAGTATTGAACGCCAAGTCGACCGAGCGCACGGTGGAAAAGGACTGGTTCGTCCATGCCTTTGATGCCCTGTATCCGGTTGTCTATGCCCACCGGACGGTTGAGTCCGCGACGGCGGAGACGGCCTTCGCCATCGCGCAGCTCGGCCTTTGTAAGTCCTGCTCTGTGCTCGACTTGTGTTGCGGCAATGGCCGGCACATGGTCCACCTGCTGAAACATACCCCCCATGTGGTGGGGCTGGATTATTCCCCCGACCTGCTGGGAATTGCGCGGAAGCAATTGGGTGGGACGGGCCTGTTGCTGCGAGGCGATATGCGGGCTATCCCCTTTACGGGCGCCTTCGATGCACTGGCCAATTTCTTCACGAGCTTTGGCTATTTCTGCGACGAGTCCGAGAATCTTGCCGTGGCTCAGGGCATCGCCCGGGCGCTCAAGCCGGGTGGCCGCTTTTTTGTGGACTATTTGAATCCCACGTATTTGCGGGCGCACCTCGATCCCGAATCGCTACGAAACTCGGGTCGCTTTGAGATTCATGAACGCCGCTGGATTGACAGCCTCACCAACCGGGTGAATAAGGTCACCGAGGTGCGATGCGACGGCGAGCTGGTCAACCGCAGCTCGGAATCGGTTCGGCTCTATGACCGAGCCGAACTGCTGGCCTTGCTGGATTGCGCGGGTCTTCGGATGGAGGCGATTTACGGCAACTACGATGGTGATCCAGTGCGGGAAGACACGCCGCGCCAGATTGTTGTCGGAACCCGGATCTAGCTATGGGCTCCCTGATCGAGGACTATCTGTCGGGCCACACGGGGCTCATGGACTTATATGCGGGCGCTCCCCGCGACGTGCTCCATGATGGCGTCTCCCCCGCTCCCTGGGCACCCTCCCTCGTGGAAGGGATTCGTCGCTACCAGTACCATCTGGGAAGCAGCGGGACCCTGCGGGGCG
>JBIJDL010000158.1:0-11433 GCA_044344195.1 Candidatus Hydrogenedentales bacterium | reverse complement strand
CATTCGCCGCACGCAAGCTTTCGCTCAATTTCCGAATGACCGCCTTCAGGTCGCCTTGTTCGACGAGGCTACTGTCATTCCAGTACCCTTCACTGGCCGAAAGCACATCTGGAAAGTGGCTCTCGGCCTCCTTCATACTGCCCTGCCGCGCGAGCCGTCTGCCCAGCAGGTACTTCATCGTTTCTCCTTGAGTCAGGTCGTTCCGCCCATAACGAATATCGGATGGCGCAAGCATCCAGGGCGCTTCGCCAGCGTTCTTAACAAAAGCCTTCAATTCGTTCGTGGTTAGTACCCGATCAGCCACATAGGCCGTGTCTTCCTCATATCCGCCGCGAACGAACGCTTCCAGCGCCCCCGCATAGGCCCCACGATTCAATCGACAGGTGCCCAAATCACCCAGTACAAGTCGATTGGGTTCGACCAGACTTCCGAGGCCGCCATACCTGCGCCAGGAATATTCCGGGGGGAACGTATTGGCAAGCGATGCGAGGATCGCCTCCGCCTCACGCATCTTGCCCGCCCGCGCCAGTAGTTTCGCACGCAGCCATTGGCCGTGGGGATCCTTCTTGTCCGCATACTGAAGCCACGCCTCAGCCATGGGAATATCGCCCGCGTAATAAGCCGAACACGCAATCCGCTCCGCGCCATGAATCTCTCTGGTCGGCGTCATGGTCTTCAGCGCTTCCAGCCAGCGCCGACATTCCCACGGATCCCCGGAATTCGCCCACAGGGCCAAGACATTCATGCTCTCCGCGTCGTTCATCTTATTGAAATCGAACGCATCATTCCGAAAGATCTCAAAAGCGATACGTTCCAAAGCGCGGCACCCGCCTATACGCTCAAAGGGCTCACAGCGCTTTATGAATTCGAGATAGCTATGTATCGCGGCAGCGTAGTTCCCATTCACCTCGTCTATCCGACTCAGCGCGTACCGGCTGGCGCCAGCCAGCCCGAGTGAATCTTCATAGCCCTCCTCCGACAGCGCGATGGCCTGCTCAAAGTAGCGAGGCGCAATTTCCCCATCCCGCTTCAGCCAGGTCTTCCCCAGCATGTAGGCCGCCCACACACTCCGGTGGCAACGCTCCTCCGGCGCCAGCGCGAGCAAAGCATCCCACGCCGCCGTCGCACCGACATAGTCCCTGCCATGAAAAAGCCGCGCACCCTCGGCATAGATCGCGAACTCGGCGGGAAGATACGCGTCCAGCTCCGGCGTCAAATAGGGGGTCGCGGGCGTCTCGTGCTGCGGACCAGGTCGCCGATAGAAGTTCTGTCGCAGCCGCGCATAGCCCTCGCTGACTTCAAGCACCGTAGCCAAATCTTCGCCCGCATCAAATAGAACCGCCTCCAGCTCTTCAAGATCTTTGGGGAGCGTGTCCTTCTCCCACTGCGCCGACATGACACCCCTTTCCGGTATGGGCAATCCGACATAGCGCCCCAACTCCATTCGGAAGCTCGTACGCGGCCAATCCAGCATCGCCTCGCCCGTTCCCTGCCAGACGTAGCCCTGGGGAAAATGGGGACCGCACGCCAGAACGAAGGGGGCCATCAACATGACACCCAGGTGAGTTCCCCGACGAACAACGGCTTTCATATCAGCGGATCCTTACCCGTGAAATCATTAACGCCTGGGCCAAAGGTCCCATTCCCCCGGCCCTGGGGGAAACCAACGCGTGCGCTCGGCCTCCTGACCGATGGGCAACTGCGAACACCGCAGAACGAGTGCCTTATAGAAGCGATCCGCCGCCTGGGGATCGTGCGGTGCAATGGTTTTTCCGCCCTGCCACAGGGCTTGAGCCGTGCGCAGGTCGTTGTCCGGCAACAGTCGCGCCGCCCGCCAGTCGTACTCTGACGCGACGTAATTCCCGTGCCTGTATGGCCGCCCATCGCTTATCGGCCAGTATTTCGTAAGCCGTCGTTGCACCTCCTCCATAACACCAGACTTCCGCATCGCCATCACGACATCAGAGGCCTTTCCCGCTTCAAGATAGTCGTTGGACCGCCATCGCCCCCTGTTAATGAGCCCATCGCCATTCAAGCGAACAAGATCAGCCGCGTGCATCAACCGCATGGCCCGATCCTCCTTTGAGCGCTCTCCATCCTCCGCCATGCGCAGATCGTCCCGCAGCATTTTTCCCACATCGGCGATACACACCTTGCCTCCAGTTTCCCGCTCGGGCAGCCGTGCGCGGGCGTTTCCGGGGTAGTAAGGAAGGGCTTCGTCCAGTCGATTCTCCCGGGCAAGTCGCCGCGCCAGCCCCCAGGGAAGGGATGCCTCGCTGGTGACATACCAACTCATTTCATCCGGGTCTCTCGCGTCCGCCGGTGCGACGCCCAGCACCTTGTGAATAGAATTCCGTTGCTCCTCCAGGGAGAGCACCCCTTCGCCGACAAACACCGCATCGTCGAAGTACTTCGCGCGAATAAACGTCGCCAGGGACTCTACAAAACGTCCCCGATTGAACTGGAGCATCGCCGCATCCCCGCCCACGCGCGACTGTATAGGCGCCCCCTCAAACCTGTTCTGCTCGATCGCAAAAGCCGGTTGCGTCTCCAGGCTGAGCTCCGCCAGTAGTACTGCGGACTCTTCCAGCTTCCCCGACCGCATCAAGAGCTTCGCCTTTACCCACCGTGCGGCAAAGTCGCCCTTGCCCGATTTATCTACCCAGCGCGCGGCCAGTTCCATATCGCCCGCGTGATACGCCATCCACGCCATTCGTCCCGCGTCCAGTGGTGCCTCCTCCAGAGCCGTCCCCTCCAGCGCGGCGATCCAGGTCGCCGAATCCGCGGCACTGCCTCCGCTGATGAGCCAGAGCGACACCACCTGGCGCGACAGCGGGTCCACGGCCGCCCCGGAGGCGCTCCCCGAATCGCGCAACAGATTAGCGCAAAGGATTTCGAGGGACTGCGCCGCGTCGTGACGTTCATAGGCATCGCCTGCACGGAAGAATTCCATATAGTGGTGCAGTGCGCTGGTGAAATGCCCATAGTCCATTTCCAGGCGGGCCTGCCAACCAATGCTGCCACGCGCCAGATCAAGAGGGTCCCTGAAACCCCGACCGGCCAGCTCCCGCGTCCGCTCAAAATCCGCAATCGCAAGGGATGAACCCATCTTCTGTCGCGCCCGGCCCAGCATGTAGGCCGCCCAGGTACTGCGGTACGGACGCTCCACCTCGGGCAGGGCGAGGAGTTGCTCCCAATAGGCCACGGCTTCACTGTAGTGCTGGGTGTGATAGCAGGCCGCGCCACGCAAGTATAGAGCGAACTCGGCGGGTAGCATATACGCCAGCGCCGGGTAGTCGTCCAGCCGCGTCGTCGTGTACGTCTCCGGGTATATTTCCTCGTAGCGCATTCCTCCGTCCTGCCAGAGCAATTTCCGCTCAATAAGCACCGGACGGCGCATGTCATTCAGGAACTGGACGAAAGCCAGACGCGTAACTTCCCTGTCTTTCGGGTCCATACCGTCTGCGGAGAAAACCTCTTCCAGCTCCCTTTCCTGAACCTCCCGCGTGATGCGCGCTTTCTCGACCCAGGGCTGATTCATCACTCGCCCCTGGTTTTCGACCTCGAATCGACCACACAGCTCTTCAAGAAAGTTCGCCTCCGGCATGCGCAAGACCCGCTCACCGTTGCCATCCCATATGTAATTGTGGGGATAAAAATCGCTGCAGGCCCGCGCATGCCACCCCGCAGTCGCGCACAGTATCCAGACCAGACACCTGAGACCCCTTCGCATTGTATTCACTCCCCAACGGTTGCCTTCATGGCCAATGCCCCCGTCACATCACGCATCCGGAACCAACCGACCATGATGGGCTCTTTCCCAACGGGTGCCGGTCCTCGGAGGATGACAGAACCACCGCCCGTGGTCACGGTGAATCCATTTACGCAGTCGGAAGCCAGAATATCAGTCTTCGATAGTGAGACCCGAATTTCGACCGTCTGGTTTGGCCGATCTTCCCCAATACTCGACAGCCAGATCTCCCCCAAGCCCGGATCCGGGTAGCGGATTTCGGTCGCAAAACGGACGCTGGGAACCCTCCCCTCCATCACGGCGGCCAGCACGGGCCAGGTCCAATTGCGCGTGTCGGAGGCGACGGGCATGCGGAACCAGACCGCGCCGCGAAAGTGGGACGGGATGTCGCTGGCGAGGGCGTTCACAGCGCCAGCAATAGAAGCGGGATCTGCGCGCACTTCGCGAAGCTGCGCGCCGTCGGGCCAGGCCGGGTCTGGACCCTCGGCCGACAGGCCAATGAAATCCCCGCCGCTGTCGAAGGCCACCTCGTAGCCATGGGTAGGGAACGCGATGAAATACGGCGTACCGATGCCCTCCGCCTTGGCGATGTATCCAGGTATTTTGTCAGTATCACACAGCACCATCGGCAATTCCACGGAACCAGGACGCTCAAATGAATGTACCTGCAGGACATAATAGTCGAGACGCGACACCAAGGTTTCGAAGGCTTTCTCGTCGAGCCAAGTCGGAAGCGCCGTGATGGACAGCGCTTGACCCTCGGTAATCGACTCGTTGAGCTCTCGAAGAAAGCTGTCGTATTCACTCAAGGACCGTGTGGGCGCGTCATAGTCAATTTGCACGCCGCGCAGACGGACGCCCTTGGCCAGCGCGGCGCTGCATCCCTGGCTGATTTCCCCGGCCACGCGCGCTACGGTACTGTCCAAATCGGCTACCATCTCCCGGCCCAGCGCCTCCGGGTATCGATAGACCAGCGTGACCGCCAGGCGGGTCCCCGCCAGCGCCTTCCAGTCCACAGCAATGGGCGGCATTCCGTCCTCGTGGGTTAACACCATGAAGTGACGCACACTTTCGGTGGAACGGGCCAGCGTCTCCCGGACTTCGTCGGTCCAGAGTCTCTGCCAGACATAGAGTGCGTGAATCGCCCGTTCTCTCGGGGCGCGTCGCCCGAAGTCGAGGTCCCCGGAATAGAAGAAGTAGCCCGCCACTACGCACAGGGCGAGGCCCCCCGCAAGAATGTCCCATCGGTATCGTTTCACGCCGTTTATCCCCTCGGTTATACGTTACTATACCCTTGATCCCTTCGGGTGTACACGCAAAATTCTCGCGCCATCGCTACTTGAACGCAAGAGACTTCGGCGCAATAATGCCCTTAGTCGGAACCCGCAAATTTTGGTGCCCATCGCAGCAGACTCGCCATGAACATCATCGACGGTATGATCGGAAAATTGAAGCACGAGGCCGCAAACACCCGACGCCTTCTGGAGCTGCTGCCGGATGACAAGCTGGGCTTCAAGCCCCACGAAAAGTCCTTCAGCCTTGGCGAACTTGCTAGCCACATCACCAGCCTCATCGGGTGGACCGGGCCCACCTGCGCGCTGGACCATTTCGTTTTCAACAAGGACGAGTGGCCCACCTGGCTCGGTTAAAGCGCCGCCGCGATTGCGGCCCGGCTCCGCGCTAAGATCCTCAACCACCTCATCCACCACCGCGGACAACTGACCGATTATCTCCGCCTCTGCGACATCCCCCTCCCAGTAATCTACGGGCCTTCGGCGGATCAACAACACTGAGCGGCTCCAATACCAATCATCGGCGGTGTCTATACTTGGTTAGGTATCGTCCCCATTACCTCCGCACCACCCCGTCAACTTGGGAATCGACGCCTCCGTGGTGTAAACTTCCGCCAGTTCAGATGCCTAGAGAGAGGCCTTCGGCAACCTTCGGTGCCGAAGTGCCTCTTTGTAGTTCATGGCATCCCGTTTTCAGTAGTCGGCTATGGTTTGCTCCCGCTCGGGGAAGGGCTCAAGACCGCCTGAACGTTTACCACTGGAAAGGCTATGACTCTTGGAGAAACGACCCCCCAGGAAAACGACAATTGGCTGGACGGAGTATATTGAGCTGCCGGAATGGGAGATTCAGGCGGTAAAGGCCAAGGTGGACACGGGCGCGCGGACGAGCGCGCTCCATGTCGAGAGCCTGAAGGAAACAAAGCCCGGCTGGGTGGAGTTTGATGTCGTCCTGACGACCAAAGGCCCGCGGATCCGTCACCGGATACACGCCGAGGTGGTGAAATGGGCCAAGGTCCGCTCCAGCACGGGCGACTACAAGCGCCGTTGCTTCGTCCGGACGACAATCAAGATGGGGGCCGTCATAAAAGAGATCGAAATTTCCCTCGTTTCACGCGAGAAAATGTTATTCCGCATGCTGCTGGGCCGCAAGGCGCTGGAGAAGGACTTCGTGGTGGATGTAAGCAAGCGAAGCCTCCTCGGCAAGCCGGAAATAGGCCAGAAAAGGATTGATTTTTGAAGATTGCCATATTGAGCCGCAGTGAGCGCGGATACAGCGTACGTCGGCTGAAAGAGGCCGCCGTGGCACGCGGCCATGACGTGAAGCGCCTGGATACCCTCCGGTTCTCCATGACGTTGGAACGCAACACGCCCGAATTGTACTTTCGCGGTGCCCCCCTGTCCCATTACGACGCCGTGATCCCCCGTATCGGCCAGTCCATCACCCACTACGGCCTCGCCGTGGTGCGCCAGTTTGAGCAGTGCGGCATCTACGCGGCCAACGATTCCCTCGCCATTGCCGCATCGCGCGACAAGCTCCGGGCGATGCAGATCCTGAGCCGCCACGACATCGGCATGCCCCCCACGGCTTTTGTCCGCGACGAGTATGACGTGCTCCCGGCGATTGCCCGGGTCGGCGGCGTCCCCGTGATCATCAAGCTCCTCGAAGGCACCCAGGGCGTGGGCGTCATCCTCGCTGAGACCTCCAAAGTGGCCGAGGCCATCATCCAGACCCTCCACAGCGCCCAGCAGAACGTGCTCATCCAGAAATTTGTCAAAGAGAGCAAGGGCGCGGATATTCGCGCGATTGTCATCGGCGATCACGTGGTCGCCGCCATGCGGCGACAGGCACAGGCGGGTGAATACCGGAGCAACGTGCACCGGGGCGGCACCACGCAAAGCATCAAGCTCGATCCGGCCTACGAAGAGGTCGCTATCCGCGCCGCCCAGATCCTGGGGCTGCGCATCGCCGGTGTGGACATGCTGGAATCCTCCGAGGGCCCCCAGGTCATGGAGGTCAATTCCTCCCCCGGCCTGCGCGGCATCGAGACGGCCACGGGCGTCGATATCGCGGGTGCGATCATTGCCGACGTGGAGAACCACGTCCTCTTTCCCCAGGTGGATCTCAAGCAGCGGCTCCGCCTCGCCGCGGGCTATGGCGTGGCCGAATTCACCGTGCACGACATGCCCCATCTCGAAGGGCGCATGCTTCGGGACACCGACCTGGCCGAGAAAAACATCCGGGTTATCAGCATCCGACGCGCGAAGCACATCGTGCCCAATCCCCACGGCGATGAATCCATCCAAACAGGCGACACCCTCCTCTGCTTCGGGGAGCTGAGGGAGATGCGCGCCATCATTCCCGCACACGGATACGCCGCGCGCGCGATCCGCAAATCGAGGATCCGACCTGTTCCGCAAAGCGCGCTGCGGACCGACGTAATGGAGTTGATCGATGGCCAGACATAGATCCATCACCTTCGCTGGACAACGCGTACCCCGAGGCGAGTCCAGGAGCCTGTCCCTGCAATTCAGCGAGTCTTATCTCGGCTCGCCCGTTACCGTGCCTATCCATGTCATTCGCGCGGAAAAGCCGGGACCCACCGTCCTCCTCACGGGGTGCGTCCACGGCGACGAATTGAACGGCATGGGTATCATCCGTGAAATACTCTACGGCCACCCGCCGGTGCTCACGCGCGGTTCCCTGGTGTGCGTGCCCGTGGTAAACGTTTATGGCTTGGAGCACCACACCCGCTATCTTCCCGACCGCCGCGATCTGAACCGCGATTTCCCCGGCGCCGAGAAGGGCACCCTCTCCAGCCGCCTGGCCCACGTCATCTTCGACAAAGTCGTGCGCCAGTGTGACATCCTTATCGATTTCCACAGCGCGGCCGTCCGCCGGACGAACTATCCCAACATTCGCGCGGACCTTTCCAATCCTACCTGCCAGCACCTGGCGCAGACTTTCGGCTGCGAACTGATCGTGGACGGCAAGGGTCCCATTGGCTCCCTGCGCCGCGCCGCAACGTCGGCCGGCGTGCCCTGCATCATTCTCGAGGCCGGTGAAGTCTGGAAGATCGAGCCGAGTGTGGTGGAGGTGGGCGTACGCGGCGTGATGAACATTCTGAAAAGCATGAAAATGGTGGATGGCCCCGTGGAAACGGCCCGCTATCAGGTGGAGAGCCACCGCACCACCTGGGTCCGCGCGGAACAGGGCGGCACGCTCAGTTTCAACGTGAATCCAGGCGACATCGTGCAGAAGGGTGAAGTACTCGCCACCAACTACAATATCTTCGGCGACGAACGCCGCCAGCTCGTCTCCCCCGGCGATGGCATCATCCTCGGCATGACAACCATGCCGGTCGTGAAGCCCGGCGATGCCGCCTTCCACATTGCCCTGGTTCCCCGCGCGAAGCTGAAGCAGATTCGCGCCAAGATCGAGGGAAGCTCCTCTCAAGACCTGTTCAGTCGTGTTCACAGCGATCTCGCGACCAACGTCCACCGAGTCTAGCGACGAAAACTGAGGTGTTGGAAGGCCTGGCGAGGGCTTGTTTGCTCCAGCACGGAGAAGGGTGTGCCGTTGACAATCCGCGAAGTCTCGGCGGGCGATTTCTCCTGAACCTCCAGACTGTAGGTGGCCAGCTCCACCATGTCGTTCATGGACCCGATAACGCCGCGGCTGAATGCTTTCGAATAGCTCACCGAATCGGATTCCACATCAATCAGGCGCTTGTAGTGGAACTCGAATCCATCCTCGATCATGGCAGCGCGCAATTGGGCCAGCATATTGGAGCGAAACGCGGGCTCTCCCTTGATTCCCCGGGCTTCAAACACCACCGAGTACAGGGTTGCTGTGTTCGTCGACAGGATATACTCCAATCTCCCTGCGGCAAAAACATGAGAGGACCAATCCGCAAAAGGATTGGCGCTCATGGGCAGCGACTCGATCGGTCGGACACCGATTCGTTTTGATATTTTTTCGGAGAGACGTAGAATCAATGACGTTTCCTGATGCCGCGCAAAGGGCTCAATAAGCTATCCGCAGATTACTGTATCTCATACCGCCCGGCCTGTTCGAGTGTTTGCATTCGCTGGGTGGAGCGTGGCGGATATGTGCCGCCGGATTCCTCCGTGCTACCGTTCAGTCCACCCTCAGCAGCAGCACAAGGCTACCAAGTTTTCGCTATAAACCCCCGACCATACGGCAGTAGCCATGGAGATACAAGCAATGATACGAGGATGGGGTATAGTTCTTTCACCCATGGGCATGACGCCCCTGGCCCTCGCTGCTCCATTGGCCTTTCCAGGCGCCGAAGGCTATGGCCGCACAACATCTTTGCTTCCAGCCGGGATCGCCACCCCACCATCGGCGGCTCGGTTCGCGAGCCCAAGTGGATCATCGATTTCCGGAACAATGCCATCTTCAACTGGCGCGGCGCGGCCAATGTATGCGACAACCAGATTAACCTGATCAACAACTACTTCAAGCCGGGCCCCGAAACCGACCGCTCCCGGTGTCCTGTGGCCATGAAGGCGAACCTGCCCGATGTCGCCCGGGGTTACATGAGCGGCAATGTGTTTGAAGGTAACGAAGGGTGGACGGCGGAAAACTACACCGCGATGGACATCAAAACCTGGCTCGGACCGGATTCAGGATACAAATTTGCCGGGACTATCGAAGACTGGAAAGTGGACAAGCCCTAACGATCTGGGCGACAACACCCCCACCACCCAGTCTGCGCCCGAGGCCTTTGAAATGGTGCTGGATGGATCGGGGGCGTCCCTGCGGCGTGACGCGGTGGATATTCGATTCATCGTCGACCTTCGCGAAGGAAAGGGCAAGCTCCTGAACTCCCAGTAGGACGTTGGCGGCTGGCCGGAATTGAAAGGTGGCGATGCGCCTGCGGATCTGGATCGCGATGGCATGGCCGATAGCTGGGAAAAAGAACACGGTCTCGACCCCACAAACCCGGAAGACCGCAATGCACTCAACGCGGATGGTTACACGCGGCTGGAAGAATACCTCAACAGCCTCTGCACCCGCCCCGCCCCCTAATGGGCTTCGATACGATAGAGATTGGTTTCCGTCCGCAGAAAAAGCGCCGGACCGCTCATGGCCAGTGACGCATAGGTCTTTTCTGGAAGTGTGTTCTCTCCCAGTTTCTTGAAGGTCTTGCCCGACTGAAGGACGAGTGTTTTCCCATCTTCATCGGTAACGTAGATTCGGCCCTCGGCATAGACCGGCGAGGCGGAATAGCGTCCGCCGACGTCCTCACTCCAGTGCACCGCGCCCGTTTTCGCATCCACGCATGTAAAGACACCGCGGTCGCTGATGAAATACAGTTCTTCGCCCACCGACAACATGGAGGGTGTATGGGGTGCATCCTCGTCGGACTTCCAGGCAAGTTGAGACGTGGTAACGTCCCCCGTCCCGTCCGGCCGAATTGCGAGAACGCTGCAGGGTTGGGCAAAGCCCGTCGCCACATATACCAATCCCCGTGCAAATACCGGGCGGGGAACCACGGAGAACCCTTCGCCGTAGTTCACGCGCCAGACTTCCGCGCCATCCGCAATGTCATACGCGCCAACAAAGCCGCTGCCGGGAATGACGGCCAGCTTGCGCCCGCCCACATCAATCACGAGCGGTGTGCTGAAGGAGAACTTCTTGGAGGCGTCGGTGCTTCGTTCCGTTTTCCAGGCCACTTTCCCCGTGCTTTGATCCAGCGCAACGACAAAAGGCTTCTCGGTGTCGTCACAACTGTAGATGAGCTTCCCCTCGGCCAAGGCAGGTGAACCTCCGTTACCGTGGGGCGTGTTGTAGGCCAGATCCGTCTGGCGCCACTGCACCTTACCGTCCAAGTCGAGGCACGCCGTCCCCATGGGACCAAAGTGCACGTAGACCTTGCCATCCGCCACAATGGGCGTGGGGCTCGCAAAGCTGTTCTTCGGCTGCTTGTTGGCCGGGCCCGACCATGGGAAGACTTCCACGTCCCATACGATTGAACCGGTATCGCCGTCTACGCGCAGTGCCCTCAGGGAGGTGGGCTTTTCCTCGGCATTCAGAAATGCGGTGGTGAGATAGACAGCCCCCTCGTACACCACTGGTGACGACCAGCCAATACCCGGGATCGCCTGCTTCCAAGCGATATTCTTCTCCGGGCTCCACTCCAGGGGCGGCGTGGCCTCTTCGGAGACACCCTGGCCGGATGGTCCGCGAAATTCCGGCCAATCGACCAGGGACGTCGCGGTGGCGGTATAGGAAGTAGAGCAGAGTACAAAAACAATTGCGCATCGGAGACTCATTGGATCACCTTTCACTGTCTGCCAAACGTCCAATATCTCAAATCTACGCCGACTATGCAAGATTGGCGCAGCCGCCCCTCTAATGCAGTG
>JBIJDL010000301.1:0-7908 GCA_044344195.1 Candidatus Hydrogenedentales bacterium | reverse complement strand
TGGGACGCCCACGGCCTGCCGGGGCGTCCCAACTTAAGTATTTAGTCTCGTCCGGACCTAAACGACCGGGCCGCGATATTTCAGTTTTCGTTCTCCGCGGGGTCCGCAGCGATAGATCCAGACTCCGCACTCCAGGCCTCTTCCGCCTGCTGCGGAATCAGCATCTTGTAGAAGGAGCGGTACACGAAAACGACGGCTACAGCGAAAAAGACCGATGCCGCTCCCAGGCGTACTGCCGTCTCCAACTCGATGGCCAGTTCAACCGCCAAGAGTCCGAACAAAGTGGTGAACTTGATCATGGGATTCATCGCAACCGATGCGGTGTCCTTGAAGGGATCGCCGACCGTGTCCCCGACCACCGTTGCGTCGTGGAGTTCGGTGCCTTTTGCGTCCAGCTCGGTCTCCACCAGCTTCTTCGCATTGTCCCAGGCCCCGCCGGCATTCGCCATGAATAGGGCCTGGTACAAACCGAAAATCGCGATGGAAATCAGGTAGCCGATGAAGAAGTAAGGATCGAGGCAGGCAAAGGCCAGCGTGGAGAAGAACACCACGATGAAGATATTAAACATGCCCTTCTGTGCGTAGTGCGTGCAAATCTCTACGACCTTCTTCGAATCTTCGATCGAGGCGCGCTCGCCGCCCCCTTCGAGATTGATGTTCTGTTTGATAAATTCCACCGCCCGATAAGCACCCGTTGCCACAGCCTGCGTCGTCGCCCCGGAGAACCAGTAGATGTTTGCCCCGCCGGTGATCAGGCCGAGCAGGAATACAGGGTTGAGAATCGACAGGCCTACGGTCACTTCGTCGGCGCCAAACTGCCTGGTGAGCACCTGGATGATGGAGAAGATCAACGTCGTCGCGCCCACAACCGCCGTGCCGATAAGCACCGGTTTCGCCGTGGCCTTGAAGGTGTTGCCCGCGCCGTCATTTTCTTCCAGAAGCTGTTTGGCCAGCTTGAAGTCCGGGGTGAACCCGAATTCCTTCTGGAGCTTTTCGGAAATGTTGGGAATCGTCTCGATGGTGGAGAGTTCAAATACGGATTGTGCGTTGTCCGTCACGGGACCGTAGGAATCCACGGCGATCGTGACCGGGCCCATACCCAGGAAACCAAAGGCCACCAGACCGAAGGCGAAAATGGCCGGGGCAGCCATGAGCGCGCCGAGGCCGGTGGTGCTCACGCCCCACGCGACGCCCATAAGGGCGACAATCGCCATTCCCATCCAGTAGGCGCTGAAATTGCCCGTAACGAGACCGCTGATAATGTTGAGGCTCGCGCCGCCCTCGCGGGAAGCCGAAAGGATCTCGCGAACGTGGCGTGAATTGGTCGAGGTGAACACCTTTACCAGTTCGGGAATGACCGCGCCGGCAACGGTTCCGCAGGTGATGATAGTGGCTAATTTCCACCACATCGTGCCGTCACCCAGCCCGCCGATGAGTATCGCCGAGAGCACGTAGGTCATGACGATGGACACGACGGACGTGAGCCACACCAGCGTGGTCAGGGGGGTTTCAAAATTGAAAGCCTTCGCTTCGCCAAATTTGGCCCGCGACCACATTCCGTTCAGCCAATAAGAAATCAGGCTCGTCACAACCATGCCGACGCGCATGACGAAGAGCCATACGAGCAATTGCACCTGCACGATGGGATCGGTGATAGCCAGCAGAATAAACGTGATCAAGGCAACGCCCGTCACGCCATAGGTCTCGAAGCCGTCTGCGGTCGGTCCTACCGAATCGCCCGCGTTGTCGCCGGTGCAGTCCGCGATAACGCCCGGATTCCGTGCATCGTCTTCCTTGATCTTGAAGACGATCTTCATAAGGTCCGACCCAATGTCGGCGATCTTCGTGAAGATACCGCCCGCGATCCGGAGCGCGGCCGCGCCCAGCGACTCGCCAATGGCAAAACCGATGAAGCAGGGGCCCGCCCAATCTCCTGGAATGAACAGCAGGATGATAAGCATGAGCGCCAGCTCGACCGAGATAAGGAGCATGCCGATGCTCATACCCGCGCTCAGCGGAATCTCCATGCAGGGGTAGGGCTTGCCTTCCAGACTGGCAAATGCCGTCCGGGAATTGGCGAAGGTGTTAATCCGGATGCCGAACCAGGCGACGCAGTAGGTGCCGAGGATACCGACAATACTAAAGAAAACAATGACCAACACTTTGTCTACGGGGTATTTCAGCAGAACACCGAAGTAAACCACGATGATTACCGCGATAAAGGCCCAGAGAACGGCAAGAAATTTGCCCTGGGTTATGAGATAGGTCTTGCAGGTTTCGTAGATGAGTTCAGAAATCTCAAGCATCGACGCGTGCGCGGGAAGACGACGTATCCGCCCGTATTGCACGATGCCGAAGGCGGCGCCCGCGATGCAGATTATCAGGCCCAGGACCAGCAGGGAGTGACCGTTTATGCCCACAAACGATACCGAGGACAAATCGGGAATCTTCAGCTCCGCCTCGCTCGCGCCTGCAAACCCTGCAAACCAGAGAGGCGCCGAAACCAGCGCATAGCGCATGACTCGGAGTCTTGTCGAATTCCAGCCCGAGGCTAGAGCAAATAGGCAGAATGCCACGACCAGCACTAACATAGAATCTTCTCCTTCGTGTTTATCTTGTCTTGAGCAATTTGCCCGCATTGGTGAGAATCGCAGATTCCGATTCCCATGCGAAGCCATGCCAACCAAGTCAGTCTCTCCTAAGCAGGAAGTAAGCCGGATTCTAGCGCTCGATTTGGAGTGCGTGTAACGAACTGAAAATACTCAGTTTAAAGCAGATCGGGCAGGAAAGCAATACCCCAGTCAGCGCCGTTGCACAGCCCGTTGAACAACACTGTGCAGGACACTATTGCCATCGGCTCTATTGTGTTCGAATCGTTACTGCAATCGAACAAATTCCCTCGGCCGAGAATAAGTATCGGAACGCAACCTCCAGGCAGGTGCCATCGGATATACTATCCTGGCTCCAGCGCGGCCCGCCGGGGGAACGGCAGGCTGATGTCGGGCCGACGGCATGGGGTTCGGGTGTAAGGCAGGACACCGGAAAAGTCAGCGGGAAGGCGGCGCCCCTCGCTCTCGAAGCGGAGAGGATCCCAGTACACAAGTCTTATCTCGCCGAACACACTAATTTCGCCACCTCACTAAAGGGGCGTACCGTTACTCCGCTTTTGGTCACTTGAACCAGATCTTGTCCCCCCTGGCGCCGTAACCCGACCACCTCCGGCTCCACTTCCCAAAGTTGCGAGTTCTTGAAATCGATGATCTGCTGCGTGGCCCGTCCGTCTTCTGATCGAGCGGGTTTTGAATGAAGGACCAGCATGGAATCGCTTATCCATCCTACAGGACTCACACGACCATACGGCACGTGTTCATACAACTCTCGGAATTCTTGCGTTATATCGACGTTTTTGCCCCGATCAAACAACCTGAATCCGTCTCCATCGACTTCGCACACATAGTAGTAGGTGCCGCCCGTAGAAAAGCATGATCCGAGATAGGGTGTCCTTTCTATTTTTCTTGACTTGCAATCGTATCGCAAAACTCGTGTCTTGTCATCTTCGCCAAACAGTTCCTCAATGTAAAAACTTGAATCGAATCCAGCCCAGGTAACGAGGAATCCGCCCGGATGAATCTTCCAGCACTCGTCTGTATTGATATTCCGAATCCAGACTTCTCCCGTCGGAGGCTTCTCGGAATCTTCCGGTTGAGGTGGTCCAACGACATAGGCCAAAAGATCGTCGTTGGCTGGGTTGGTTCCCCAATCAAACCAAAGAACTCCAGGAAGTAGAAACCTATCCTGGCCTTCAGCCGTGATTAACCGAATGCCCAAAGCATTCCGCGCCTGATTGGGTTCCAAAAAAGCAATATACGCACAGCTACGCGATAGCTTGGGATCGTTAAAGGGCTCCACACCTACGGAGTACACGCTTCGCCGCACGATGGGCTTATCGTTGGGATCGAACGCATAGAGGCTCTTGTTGTCATAATCGGGATCGAGCAAATGGTAGTAGGAGCCACCCACCAAGATATGACCGCAATCGGTACCCGACGGTGAACTTATGAATTGTGAATCGGCGCTCGCTCCTGCAAGGCAGAAAAGCAGTAGAAAAAGTTGTCGGATTTTAGTAAGTTTCATTGGCAACTCCTATGACGCCTTGTTTCCGCATCAATTGGAGCCGGGGAATCACACGAAGGTACTCACGATCAAGCGGATCGTGTGAAAACCGGGGTCCAGTCGAGAATGGTGGAGGGCACGTGATTATGTGTTTCTGGAGCCTGGAAGCCGTTGTGGCTGAGCCCCATTGGATTTGCCTCCCTTCGTCTTACTCTTCAGCGTCAAGAGTATCCTGACGAAGATGCCGTTGATTGTCAAGGGGGTGCCTTGGTTGTTTCCAGCGACAGAAGACGGAACCTTCCGACCGGGCTGAGCGATCGGCCGTTTTCCCTCGTTCCCAAGCTCCGCTTGGAAATGCAGTCCCCGGTGCTCTGCTCCGCAACTCCGCCTGACCAATCCAGTCCAGAAACGACGCGCTCACGTCCTTCTGGTCAGCGTAACCCCTAGCACTCGGACAGCGCCAGCGCGTAGTTTCATCGAAGTACTCGCGAAGGACGGGGCTCAATTGGAAATTGTCCAGTTTCTGCTGCGACATTTCAGCGACCGCGATCACCTGCAAGTGAGAGCCAGAGTCCAATATAGAAGGGTGAAAATCATGAGACAGGCCCCCTTGGAAATCCGAAGCTGTGGCGACTTCGCCCCATCCGATTGGCCTCCCCTGGTTTTGCTCCTCGGTGCCAAGCGTATCCTGACGGAGATTCCGTTGGAAGTCAAGGGGTATATTGACCTACCAGAGTTTGTCTTCCAGTCAAGCGCGGGCCATCCGCTATACTACCCCGAATCCAGCCCGGCCCACCGGGGGAACCGGGGCCGGGGCCTGGAATTTGAACACAGGCACCCTGCGCAACGCAGGCGCAACGGAAGGATGAGCCCCATGTACGCATTACCCAAACTTGCCCTTGCTGCCCTCTCCCTCTTGCTGCCCCTGGCGGCCCTGGCCGGCTCGGCGGGGAACGCAGGCGACCCGCTGGCGGGCCTGGCCCAACTGAAAATCGGCCAGAGCATGCGCGCCTCCTCCACCGACCCCAACCTCGAATCGGGCAACGGCGACGCGCGGCCCATCGAGCCCGGCGCAACCCTCGTCCTGGCGGATCTCACCGGCCCCGGCGTCATCACCCACTTCTGGAACACCATCGCGGCCACGGACCACGGCTACTCCCGCCTGCTGGTGCTGCGCATGTACTGGGACGGCGAAGAAAGCCCCTCCGTGGAGTGCCCCATCGGCGATTTCTTCGGAATCGGCCACGGCGTGGACCAGCCCTTCACCTCCACCCCCATCAGCGTCAGCTCCGAGGGCCGGGCGCGCAATTGTTACTGGCCCATGCCCTTCGGCAAGTCCGCGAAGATTACTGTGACCAACGAAGGCGCGGGCAAGGTTCACGCCTTCTACTACTATGTCGACTGGACCAAAGTGCCAAGCCTTCCCGCGGACACGGCCTACTTCCACGCCATGTATCGCCAGGAGTTCCCCGCGACCATGGGCAGGAACTATCTCATCGCCGATATCGAGGGACGGGGTCACTACGTGGGCACCATCCTCAGTGTGCGCCAGTTGACCCCGAGCTGGTTCGGCGAGGGCGATGATTTCTTCTACATCGACGGCGAAGCCACCCCGCGCCTCACCGGCACCGGCACCGAGGACTACTTCTGCGACGCCTGGGGCTTCCGCCAGTTCAGCTACCCCTACTACGGCGTGCCCCTCTACAGCAGCATGGACGCCTTCGCCCTCACCACCGCCTACCGCTGGCACATCACCGACCCCGTCATCTTTGAAAAATCCCTCCGCATGGAGATCGAGCACAAGGGCGTCTCCTTCAACGAGGACGGCACCCTCAAGTCCGGCTTCGAGGAACGGCCCGACGATTTCTCCTCCGTCGCCCTCTGGTACCAGACCGAGCCCCACAAGGCCTACCCCGCCCTGCCCCCGGCCAAAGACCGCCTCTACCACGACTGGACCAAACTCGTCGAAGTGGATCAGGCCCTCGATCGCGTCACCGCCTCCGAAGGGCCCATTACCCGCCAGGAAGGCGCCCAGTGGACCGGCGGCGGACAGTTATTCTGGCAGCCCGCACAGGAAGGCCAGACCCTGAACGTACCCATCGAAATCGCCGAAGAAGGCGACCACGAACTCCTCCTCCTCATGACCCGCTCCTTCGACTACGGCAACTACGAAGTCCAGATCGACGGCAAACCTCTCGGCACCCCCCTCGACCTCTACACGCCCAACGTCACCACCAAAGAGTTCGCGTTCCGCACCGGAACCCTCAGCAAAGGTCCCCACACCCTCAGCTTCGTCAGCCGCGGCAAGAAACCCGAAAGCACAGGCTACTTCTTCGGCCTCGACGGCTACCTGCTGAATCGGCTGAAGTAAAGACACACGCAGCATTCGGGGAAGGTCTGTCCCGTTGGACGGCATGCGTGTCGCGTGTCGAACCACAGCCCATTTCAAAACGTCGCTGTTCGTTAAACGCAACGCCATAGCTTCCTGATTGTCTATCGAAGTTAACTTTCACTATTTTCCGGCATCTTTGCGCCCCTCTTCTGTCAAATCGGCGTTTTCTGTCTTTCCCTCGTAGAGCACCTCCAAGGCCGCCATTGGCAATTTCTCTAAGACCAGGCCCGGCTTGCAGATGTAGACAGACTGCTCGTCGTCTGTTATAGATAGTATTCTCCCCGGAGCCTTAAGGGTTCTACCGGTTTCAACGAATAGGAGATATTCTTCGAGCTCCTGTTTGTACCGCGGCAACATCAAGAGCGAGTCGCTCATCCATTGAGGCGGCCCGCCGTGCCGCTTCGAGTTGAGAAAGGTGAAATCAGTAGAAATTTCTTCTCTCGTTTCGCCGCGAAGAATGCAAGTGCCGCCGTGCTGTCTGTATCCCCAGCGGTATGCTCCATTTGGTGAGAATTCGCCATATGAGAGCTCGGTTGCCTCGATCTTCTCCGTGTCGATGTGGTAAGCGTGGTATTCTACTTCCTCTCGTGTGTCCCGAATGTAAAGTGTGTTATTGAAACGCCCCATTTCCAACCAGACACCCTTTTCCCACACATTTATATCTTCATTCGAACCGAAAGCGTGAATCCACGTCCCCTGGCTTACGATGCCATCCATGTGGATTCCTTTGGTATACGCCATGCGCCGTCCCGATTCATCAATGAAGACCCCCGAAACTACATTGTCCATTCTCGTAATCAAGGCCCCCTGTATATCAACGATATCTAACGCAAATTTGAACTGCTTATCAAATCCCGCTACGAGAATTCGTTGGGAAGCGCCCGAGTATCGGACTTCATTGATCGTTCGATCTTGCTCGTAGATTGGTGCTGCTGTGCCCTCGGCCAAGTCTATTTTGTATACCGTGCCACGTCGTTCAACAACCGGAAGCCTCTCTGCGCTCACGATGAGTATCGAATCTTCCCCGTGGGGTTGTCCCATACAACTTACTAGAACCAGCAAAAGGCCATACATGGCAAATCCTCCACGGCGCTGGAAAAATGGTCAATCTGGATCATTATACCTCACGTGAAAATGGTCAAAGTGATCGGCGTCCAACTCGATATCACCGCCGGTATCATACCCAGCCCCGACATATATCACATCAATATCGGAACTGCTCGCAAACATGCCGATCAGCTCGTTGGAAAGCTCCAAAGTATTCTGATATCTAACATCTACATCCAGTCCGTTTTTCACTCGTTCCCAAGCTCCGCTTGGGAATGCAGTCCCCGGAGCTCCGCTCCGCAACCCCGCGTGACCAGTCCAGTCCCAAACACCTCGATCGGCCCCTCCCGGTCAAC
>JBIJDL010000404.1:0-5954 GCA_044344195.1 Candidatus Hydrogenedentales bacterium | reverse complement strand
CAAGCGCTCGGGGATTGCCCCGGTCAATCAGACGGAGCCATCGCCCAGCGTGCGTACCGATCCGTCGCCCAGTATTTTGTAGGCGCTGTCCAGCACGTTCACCTTCTGGATCTTCTGCACGGCGGGCAGGAGCAGCCCGCCCCCCTTAACGTGCTTCAGCTCTTCCTCAGTTACCACGCGGTCTTCATTCAGGTCGTTGATCTTGATCGTAGCCATGTTCAAATCCTCCGTTCCCTGCATAGGGATTGTTACTCGTCTTCCTCGCCTGCCCCTCCGCCCGGGGCTTTCCAGGGCGTTTCGGGTGCTTCTGTATGTGGTAAAGCATACTTTATGCCAAGTAAGGGTTACGTGCTGTAAACTACTTTCAATAAATAGCTTAGACACCTGGATGGGTTTCAGCAGCACCGTTGAGCTTGCGTTTACAACGGCCCGATTCCTCGGAATCGATCCTTATGGTATCGAAACGATACAAGCCCTCGTGTTTACCGATCAGGATTTCACCGAACAGGGCGTCAATTACGTGCAGAAAATCTGCGCCAGGGCCACCAGAGCAACGACCGCCTTAGTGAGAGAACGCTACTGCTGCGACGCGCCCTGCGCGGAAAGGGGCACGAGGATCTCGTTTCTCCGCATGAAGGGCGGTGTCCAAGGGGGATCGTACTGGGCTAGCGCTGGCGCCCCATCGGGTGACTGCTTGTCCCGAGTCAGATCCTCCAACAAACGGGCTTTCATCCGCGAGGCCCTCTTGCCATCCACCCAGCCGGAAAAGCGGCTGGCAGCATAGCGGCGCGCGGGTATTTCCACCAGCCGCACGTCGGGATCCCTGGGTTTCGGGATCGTCGCCATGGAGTATTGCGCAGGCATCACGAAGGTTACCTTGCGTTTGTCACCGGCCGCCACCTCCTCCAGCACGGGGGCCGTCATAGCGATGGGGGACGACGTGGCGAGCTCTTCGAGGACAGGGGCCGTCATCGCGATGGCCTGGGAATCGCCGGTACCCGATGGCGCGGTGTTGTCGCCGAAAATAAATCCAGCGAGTTTCCTGAAGCCCCGGTTGAGCGACGCCTCGAAGTCCCCTTCCACGATCACCTCGGCAACGATTTGCGGGGCGTACTCGCGGATTTCATACCCCTCATGCTCAGAAAGGACGGTATAGGGCGGCGTTGCGACGCCGGATGTGGAGGCTACGCCCACGGCGATCCATGCCCCCAGGAGAAGGAGAACGAGCGTAGATAGTACAAGAGCTGCAATGGTCATTTTACCTCGGCGTTTCATCCCGCGTTCTCCGGTGAGGAACTTTCCGATTGGCGAATAGGAAAACGGGGACCCACAGGGCGTCTCCGGTTCCCGCCAGTGGGAAAGTCCCGAAATAATTCGACATTATGGCGTAATTGCCGTATCATTTGCTTCCCTTTTTTATTGTATTCCAAAACACGGGTGACGCGGTGTCCGCGCTCCTGGAGGAAATGGCATGCCCAAAGTACGACGGGCCATCTTAAGTTGCTTCGACAAGACGGGCATTATCGAGCTCGCGGAGCTCCTGCGCGGCATGGGCGTCGAGCTGATCAGCACCTCCGGTACGCTGACGGTGCTGCGCGAAGCGGGAATCGAGGCGGCAAGCATCGAAGAGTACACGGGCGTTCCCGAGATGATGGGCGGACGTGTGAAGTCCCTTCATTCCAAGGTCCACGCGGGCCTGCTCGGACTCCGGGACAACAAGCTCCACTGCGAGCAGATGCAGGCCTATGACATGCACTGGGTGGACATGCTGGTGGTCAATATACGGCCCATCGCCGATATCATCGCCCAGCCGGGCGCGACCACAGAGGACGTCCTCGACCAGACCGATATCGGTGGCATCGCCATGATCCGGTCGGCGGCGAAAAACTTCCGCTTTGTGACCTGTGTCGTCAATCCAGAGCGCTATGCGTCCGTCATGCACGAACTTCGGGCGATGGAGGGCGAAGTGCCCTTCACGAGTCGTTATCGTCTCGCCCAGGAGGCCTTCGCCCTTACGGCGGAATATGACCGGGAAATAGCGGCCTACCTGGCGAGCAACGTGCCACCGGAAGCTTAAAGCTTAAATCCTAAAGTTAACGTCATAATTTCTGGCCGCGCCAAGCGGCCATGTTTATTTGAAAAGGAAGTACCCATGAATATTCTCATTCTCGGCAGCGGTGGACGCGAACACGCCATGGCATGGAAGGCCGCCCAGAGCAATCGGGTCGATCACGTCTTCTGCGCGCCGGGCAACCCAGGCATGGCGGCCCTGCCCAAAGGAAGTTGCGTGGCCGTGGGCCAGGAAGATGTCCCCGCGCTGAAATCGCTCATCGCCGAGAACTCCATCACCCTGGTACTCGTAGGGCCCGAAGCGCCCCTTGCGGCGGGAGTGGTTGACGCACTGGCCGATTCCGGCGCCCTCGTCTTTGGTCCCTGCCAGGCTGCTGCGCGTCTGGAAGCCAGTAAGACCTTTGCGAAAGAATTCATGGAGCGCCACAACATCCCGACAGCCGCCTACCGCGCCTTCACCGATGCCGCCACGGCCCGGGCTTATGTGGACGAAATCGGTGTGCCGCTGGTCGTGAAGGCAGACGGGCTCGCCGCGGGCAAAGGCGTCACCGTGGCCTTTGAGCGCGAGGAAGCCCTGCGCGCCATTGACGATGCCATGGTGGGCAATGTTTTTGGTGCGGCGGGCAGCCAGATTATCATTGAGGCCTTCCTGGACGGGGAGGAGGCCTCCATCCTCGCGTTCTGCGATGGAAAGACGGTCATTCCCATGGCGTCGAGTCAGGACCACAAGGCGGCCTACGATGGCGATCAGGGGCCGAATACGGGTGGTATGGGCGCCTATTCACCCGCGCCGGTGGTAACGCCTGCATTGATGGAGGAGATTCAACGAACGGTGCTCCAGCCCTGTGTGGATGGCATGGCGTCGGACGGTTCACCCTACATAGGCGTACTCTATGCCGGCCTGATGATCACGAAAGACGGCCCGAAAGTGGTGGAGTTCAACTGCCGCTTCGGCGATCCGGAGACCCAGGTGGTATTGCCCCGCCTCACGACCGATCTGGTCGACGTGGCCGAAGCGTGCTGCCTTGGCAAGTTAGACCAGATTGACCTGGCCTACACTCCCAATCCCTGTGCCGCCGTGGTGCTCGCCAGTGGCGGCTACCCGGGCGACTACGCGAAGGGGCTGCCCATCACGGGAATTGAGGCCGCGGATGCGATTGACGGAGTCACGGTGTTTCATGCGGGCACGCGCGATGCCGATGGCCAGTTCGTGACCCAGGGCGGACGTGTGCTTGCCGTAAGCGCGCTGGGCGAAGACCTCCAGGATGCCCTGGATCATGCCTACGCGGGCGTGAAGGCGATCACCTTCGAGGGTATGCAGTACCGCACAGACATTGGCCAGAAGGCCTTTAAGCACCTGGGATGAGTGGCGTGACAAACGTGCCACACGATCTCGCCGAAGGCGAGTTCGAGTGCGATGAAGGCAGTAACTCAAGGTCTTGAAGACACCCGCGAACGGTCCTTTTGCGCTCTGGTCCACTGTGTCGGGGGGGGCACCGTGGAGCACTCGACACAAATGCAACGTGAACGAGGGGCACCGCACTCTAAACGCGTGCGGCGAGATCGTGTGGCACGTTGGGGAAACCAAACCTGTTGAAAAGTCCTAAGAACTGAGTTAGTATTGTCCCTAACTGGATATGTTTCCAATCAAGAGGGATGCTCAAATGGTACGCAAGTTCGTGTACAGGCGAACTCGCCAGTCTTTCGACACGCCGGGCGAAGCACATCACCTTACCTTTTCTTGCTACAAGAGACGTGCGTTTCTATCGCGTGCTCGAACGCGCCTCTACTTCGTTCACGCGTTGCGCCTCGCACGCAAGAAACACGCTGTGCATATCTGGGCTTACGTAATCATGCCGACGCACGTACACGTGCTCGTATTTTCAACACGCGACAAGGTGACGGTGGATGAGTTTGAGGGAACGGTCAAGCTTCCGGTATCCAGAAAAGCGTTAAGCTACCTGAGGAAAAACAATCCTTCAGGCATGAAGCTTCTTGCCACCGGCCAGGTCCACACGCCGTATCGCTTCTGGTTGGACGGTGGGGGTTACGATCAGAACGTAGTTGCGCTGGATGCCGTTCGCAACATGACGGACTACATTCACAACAACCCAGTGCGTGCGGGCCTGTGCGAGTACGCCGAAGACTGGAAATGGTCAAGTGCCCAGGAATGGGAGAAGGAGGGCTCGGGCATTCTTCCTTTGGATCGGGACACGTACCCGTATTAGGCACGAGGAAAACCTAAACAACGTGCCACACGATCTCGCCGAAGGAGAGTTCGAGTGTGATGAAGGTAGTAGCCCACAAAGTCAAGAAGACACCCGTGAATGGTCTTTTTGCGCTCGGGGCCACTGTGCCGGGGTGGGTTGGGGCGCCGTGGAGTGCTGATGCTAAGGCAACGTGAACGAGGGACACCACACTCGAACTCGCCTTCGGCGAGATCGTGTGGCACGATTCAGATGCCTCAAAGTCCTAAAAGCTCGACTCGGACTTGTCGTTCAAGTCTTTGGCAAAAAGCCGCTTGCCCTCGCAGCTCTTGGCCTTGAAGAGTCCCTGCATGGCCTCGCCGAGGATATGATCCGCGCCGATGGCGCTTCCGTTGCGGCAGGACACCACGCCGAAGCGAAGGTGCGCCAGCGTGGGGCAGCAGGGGTCGTTGAAAGTGATGGAACTGATCTCGTCGTAGATCTTTTTGGCGTAGTGGATGGCTTCATCCAGCAGGGCGTGGGGAAGTACCGCGGCAAACATGGCGCCATCGTAGCGCGCCAGAATGTCATAGTTGCGGGAGGCGTTGCGCATAGCCATGGCAATTTCGACGAGCACATCGTCCAGACTGGCGGTGCCATTTTCGCCTTCGAGAGGTTTCATCTCGTCCACGTCCAGAACGACGCAGGAAACCGGGTAATCGTAACGGTGGGCCTTTTCGACTTCTTCCTGGAGGCGCTCGAGGAGGAAACGGCTGTTTCGCAATCCGGTCAGGTGATCGGTGTAGGCGGTATCGGTGAGGTCGCCTGCCGAAGTAAGTTCATCGCGGGACTGCTGAGTTCTCATTATGGCCTCGATCCGTATCATTATTATGGGCAGATTGTAGGGTTTGGCGATGTAATCGACCGCACCCAAATTATACCCGTGAATTACATTTTCCGCCTCGCTGTGGGCGGTGATGAACACAATGGGAATATGTTTCGTGCGCTCATCCGCTTTCAACTGGCGGCAGACTTCATACCCGTCAATATCCGGGAGGCCGACGTCAAGCAGCAGAACATCCACCGGTTTGCTCCGGCAGATTTCAAGCGCTTCGAGCCCCGTGCGCGCGGCCACTGTCTCGTAATTGTTCAAGCGTAAACCGGTGCAGAGCAACGCGTTCTCGTCGTCGCAATCATCGGTTACACAAACACGAAAATGTTGCACTTCTTACCCCTGACTTGGTCTGACTTCCCGTTAACCAGTCCAACCCTAACCGTCCGAAGTTTACCCTATTTGTAACGTTTTAGCAAACTTCCGGTGAAATACGCAGCTTTGGCACTTGCCCCCCGCGCCCCGCCTGACCTACAATAATCCCGCCCCGGGTGCCTGTCCGCCACGGTGGGCTAACCCCAAGACGTTACGGAAGTTTCCCCATGAACCAGGCCTTTGGTCGGGCGAATCGCCCCCGTCGCCCCAGCATCAACCTGGCGTCCCTGATTGATGTCATGTTTCTCCTGCTCATCTTCTTCATGGTGTCTTCGGTGTTCCGTAACAGCGCGGGTATTGACATTACCCTCCCCACGGCCGCCACTTCGGCGGAGCAGCAGGAGGTACCCTATGAAATCTTCATCCAGGACTCAGGCGCCATTACCTTCCGGGATACACCCGGAATCACTATGGACGCCCTCGAAGCCGAA
>JBIJDL010000403.1:0-5957 GCA_044344195.1 Candidatus Hydrogenedentales bacterium | reverse complement strand
CGCTTACGTCCGCGGTGGACGTGGACGGATCTTCAGTCATGCGCAGCACTTCGGCAACCACTGCGGGCAGGGCGGGCAGGTCCCCCACTACGCCGATGACCTGCTCCGGTGTGTTTCGCTTCTCCTCCGTCATTAGGTATACTCCAGAAACAGGGTTAACGCGCCAGCAGGACAGGGCACGCCGCGTGATTGATTACATAGGTCGTCGTGCTACCCACCACGAGTTCACGAACTTTTGAATGTCCATAGGCCCCCATCACGATTAAATCGGCATCCGTGGACTTTGCATACGCCACAATCTGCTCGCCGGAGTCGCCCGGGGCTTCGATCACCTGGCCGTTGACGCCGTGGGCCTCGAGATAACCCGTTACTTCCCCGACGGCCGCCGGATTCGAACCATCGCCCACGATGAGAATATTCAGGGAGGTCTTCCACATTTCCGCGAACGCCACCGCCGTGCGGAGGGCGTTCTGGGCGTGGGTGCTTCCATCGTAGGCCATCAGCACCCGTTCGTGCCCCGGCTCGGGCGTGCCCGTGATCAAGACCGGCAACTCGGAGCGGCGGATGACGGCTTCCGTGGTTGAACCGACCAGGCCATCGAGCCACTCGTTGTGTTCGCCTCCCCGTCCCATCACGATGAGATCGGCCAGGCCGCTGTGATCAACGATAACCCGGGGCACAACGCCGGAAGCCTGGGTTGTCTCGCAGGGAACGCCCGCAGCCTCGCAGGCCTCGGCCAAGGCCTTCAGGGCGCTCTGTCCTCGCTCCTCAAGGAGCATGGAAATGTTGCCCTGATAGTTCACATAGGGTGCCGTGCCCAGCGAGGCCGACAGATCTTGAAGGAAGGGCCCTTCCAGCAGCTTTATGTCGATCACATAGATGCCCTGAATGTGGGCCTTGAAGGACTTTGCCAGGGAAATGGCATAAGCCGCCCCCGTCTGGGCCAGCTCGCTGCCGTCCGTCGGTACCAAGATTCGCTTAATCATGTGAGTCTCCATCCGGCTTACGCCACGCGTCTCATCCCGGAAACCAGATTTCCGAAGGCCCGCAGGATCGCGATACCATCCTGCTGGCTCTTTTCCGGGTGAAACTGGGTTGCGAAAACATGGCCCTTGCCAATAATTGCGGGAAACGTGGTGCCATAGGTGCACGTCGCGCGGATTATCCCGGTATCCGCGGGCACGGCATGATAACTGTGTACAAAATAGGCATAAGGGTCCGGGGCGGTGTATTCGAGCAGGTTTTCCGGTCCAGGATCTCCGATGCACTGAAGCTGGTTCCAGCCCATGTGGGGCACCTTCAAGCCGGTCTCCGAGGCGGGCGCGAAGCGGACCACGCGGCCTTTGAAAATTCCCAGTCCCTCGGCACCTTCCCCTTCTTCACTGTATTCAAAAAGCAATTGGAGTCCCACGCATATACCCAGAAATGGTCGTCCGCTTTCGGCGGCGGCCTTCACGGAGCCAACCAGGCCGCGCTCGCGCAGCCCATCGATGCAATCCTTGAAGGCGCCCACGCCGGGCAGCACCACACCTTCGGAGGAGTCGATCACGGCAGGGTCGCGCGTGATCACGGCATTGTGACCGGCTTTCTCGAATCCCTTTTGCGCGCTTCGGAGGTTACCCATGCCATAGTCTACAATGGCTATCACGTTTCCAACATTCCTTTGGTGGAGGGTATGGCGTCGCTGTTTCGCGGATCGATTTCCAACGCGCGGCGCAACGCCTGAGCCAGCGCCTTAAAAATACCCTCGATACAGTGGTGTGTGTTCTTCCCGTAGCGCAGGTTGACATGGAGCGTCAGGCGGGCGTTGACCGCCAGGGCCTGCATGAACTCCTCGGCCAGCTCAACGTCGAAGCCGCCCAGACTTCCCTTGGGCAGCTCGGCGTTGAAAACGAGAAAGGGCCGGCCGCTGAAATCCACGGCAACTTCCGCGAGGGCTTCGTCCATGGGGATAACGGCATGGCCGTAGCGGCGGATCCCCTTGGGAACACCCACCGCCTCCAACAGGGCTTTCCCCAGGCAGATGCCAACGTCTTCCACGGTGTGGTGTGGGTCAATATGCAGATCCCCCACGGCCTTGATATCGATATCGATCAGGCCATGACGGGCGATATGATTGAGCATGTGGTCGAAGAAGCCGATGCCCGTGTCGATACGGGCATCCCCCGTGCCGTCAATGTTGACGCGCAGGGCAATCTCCGTCTCGTTGGTCTTCCGGTTAACCTGTGCTTGACGCATCAGGCGGCCTCCCTACTTTCCAAGGGCGAGTCGCTCGGCCAGGAATTGGGGCAGTCCGGCTTCCATCACCCGTTTTGCTGCTTTCTCTATCGGGTACTTCATGCGTACCTGCTCGAAAACATTTTCGTCCGTGTCTAGGATACCAAATGCGGCATGGGGATTACTATCACGGGGTTGACCTACGGAACCGGGATTGATGAAAAATCTTTTCCCGCTGCCCAGGGCAAACTTGGCATCATCATCCACCGAATAGACACCGTCCGTAGAGAAAATGCCGGGGCTGTGGGTATGCCCCATGAAGCAGATGTTGCAATTCTGTTCGTCGAGGAAGGAAAGATGGGGCAGAATATCTTCCCAGGTGAACAGATAGGTGTTCCGGTTCCTCGGGGCACCGTGGACCGCCGCGAAGGTCTCGAAATTAAGCACATCGGGCAGGCTGCGGAGCCATTGCTGGTTCTCGTCGGACAGCATTTCACGGGTCCACATGGCCGCTGCAAGCGCCACGGGGTTGAAACCCCAGGGATCTTCCAAGCCGCAGGCCACGGCATCGTGATTGCCCAGAACCGTCGGAATATTGCGCTCGCGCAGGATATCGGCACATTCATTCGGACTGGCGTTGTACCCCACGACATCACCGAGACAAACGATCTGCTCAACACCCATGTCTTCAATTCGCTCCAGGACCGCACAAAAGGCCTCGAGATTGGCATGGATATCGGAAATTATGGCATACCTCAATGTACGGTATCTCCTGCTACTTGCTTCGTTTCGACCAGCGACACTCAACCTCGCCACTCGTGCTTGAGTACCGCACAGCCTCGCTGTTCACGCCGCTGTCGTACGCGTTACATGGGTGTATGCCTGCTGCCGCACCACTCTCCAATTGCTCCCCCCTTATTTTGCACGGAACCGCAAGGATTTTCAAGCGCTTATGAAGTTCCGGCCCTTTCCAGGGGCAAAGCGGAGTACGGCAGAACCGCGATCCGGGAAGTCCCATGTCCCTGCCGGCCCATGCTTTCACTTCTCCTCGTCGGGGGGAGTAAACCCATCGCAGCTCCAGGAACGGTCCTGAAAGTTTGAGTTTTTTCACCCGGCGGGCAGCGCGCCCAGTCCTGGGCGGCGGCCAACAAGTCTCTTGTCTCTATCGGCAATGGTCGAGTAGGATACGCAATAGGTTTTTTCATTATCAACAGGCATCATTCCTTTTTTCCAAAACCACAGGACTGAAACATGGATTTTCTGAATATCTATTGGAACGGGGTGCTCAACGTACCCCTCGGTTGGGTGGTGCAATATCTGGGCGTGGACATGTTCGGGTGGAAGGAGATCGCCTTCAAGATCGCCTGCACCATAGGCATTCTACTGTTCTTCTACGAAATCTACCTCCGGCTCAAGGAGCACCGTCGCCGCAGCAGTTACAACCGGGAGCTTAAGGCCTATGGCAAGCTCGGAGGCACCGGCCTCTCGGGCGAAGAGCACAAGGCTGTCAAGGAAAACCCGGAAGGCATCATCGGGCGGCTGAAGAAAGAGGGCAGCCACGAGAAGCTTGGCGAGGTTTACGCCGCGCTCGGCCGTCACAAAGAATCCGCCAAGGCCTGGAAACGGGGCGGGCGTAAGAAGGAATCGGCTGCGGAATGGGTCAAGGCGGGCTATCCCCTGAAGGCGGCACGCCTCCTCTACCGCGCCGGTGAATATGAAGCGGCTGGCAAATTGTATATGGAGAAAAAGGGCTACCGCTCCGCCGCCAAATCCTTCAAACTGGCTAAATCCTTCGCCCGGGCCGCAGACAGCTTCCATCTGGCGGGCCGGTATGCGGACAGTCTCACGGCCTTTGAGGCCTACTTCGCCACACCGGGTTCGGAAGACGCCGCCACGCAAATGGCCGGTGCCGACGCCTGCGCCCAATTCCTTCAGGACCCCAAGGCCCAGGCGGTGCTTCCGAAGGAGAAGCTTAGGGTGCTCTCCACCCACTGCGGCCGGAAACTGCAAAGTCTCAAACGTCCGGATGTGGCGGCGAAGCTTTTCCAGCAGGCCGGCGAACTGGTGCTGGCGGGCGAGGCCTACCTGCTGGCGGGGCAGTTGGAAGCGGCCGCGCGCTGCATGCAGCAGGCGGGCGAAACCAAGCGCGCCTCCGAAATCGGCGGGCGCTACTACGAGAGCCTGGGTAAATGGAAAGAGGCCGGCATGGCCTACGAGGGCGGCGGCGAATTTCGAAAGGCAGGCGACTGCTTCTCCAAGGCGAACGAACCGCTTCGCGCCGCGACAAACTTCGAGCGGGCTCGTGAATATTATGGTGCGGGATTTGCCATGGTCCATGCGGGCAAGTGGGAAGACGCGGTGCGCCTCTTCCAGCAGTTGCCGGAGGACCACCCCCACTTCGCCGAGTCCCGTGCCTTGCTCGGCCGCGCCTTCTATGAACTGAAGGCCTTTGCCCAGTCCGCCGCGACCCTCGAAAACCACCTCATGGGTGAACGGGTTCGCAAGGACAACATCGACTATTTCTGGATGCTGGCGCTGGCCTACGAACAACTCGGAAAGCTGAAGGAATCCGAAGAGACGCTCCTCAAGATTCGAAGTGTCGACCTGAGTTTCCGCGATGTGAGCCAACGCCTCTCCAACGTCCAGTCGCGCATCTCCATGCATGGCGGCGACCTGCGCCGGGACGTCTCTTCCATGCCGACGATGGCTACGCCAGCGCCCCCTTCGGATGGCAAATCGCCGGTCATGAGTATGGTGGAGAAAGGCCTGCACAATCGCTATGACCTGGAGCGTGAACTGGGTCGGGGCGGCATGGGCGTGGTCTACAAGGCGCGGGATACCCAACTGGATCGTCCGGTGGCGCTCAAGTTTCTGGGTTCCCTGGTGGATGGTAATGAGGAATTTCGCCTGCGTTTTCAGCGCGAAGCCCGGGCCGCCGCCCAGGTGTCCCACCAGAATATCTTGAGCATCTACGATATCGGCGTGGAACAGGGCAATACCTTCATCGCCATGGAATATATCGAAGGGCCCAACCTTAACCAGTACCTCGGCCAGAAGGGCAAACTGCCCGTGCGCGAGGCGGTGAATCTGATCGGGCAGGCCTGCGCCGCCCTGGAAGCCATCCACCAGGCGGGTATCGTTCACCGGGACATCAAACCAGACAACATACTCATTGCAAAAGGCGGGCTCGTCAAGCTGATGGACTTTGGCCTGGCCAAGGGCTACGGCGCGCGCCTGACGGGTAGCCATGTGATCATGGGAACGCCGTGCTACATGTCGCCGGAGCAGGCCCGTGGCGGCGATGTGGGGCCCAAATCCGATATCTACGCTATTGGTCTCGTGCTCTACGAGTTGCTCACCGGGAAAACCGTTTTCAGCGATGGCAACGTACTGGAGCGTCAGATACTGGAAATGCCGCCACGGCCCAGTGAAGTCGTGGAGGGCATACCGGAGTTGCTGGACAACATCATCATGAAGAGTATTGCCAAAGATCCAGCGGAGCGCTTCGATTCGGCGGGCCAACTCCTCCAGTACCTGCGGATGGTGGACAAGCAATAGCAACAAAGTGACAGCGTCGCCACGGGATGTCGACAGGCAAAAAATCTATCCGGCCAATGCCCGGACCCCGCTGAGGGAAGTTCAATTAGACCGGCGGGGCTGTCCTGTTGTCTGACGTCGTGATCTGCTGCATCAAAGTAACCTGCTCAACTGCGAATTGACAGTCGAAGAAGACATTTTCG
>JBIJDL010000478.1:0-5004 GCA_044344195.1 Candidatus Hydrogenedentales bacterium | reverse complement strand
AAATCGACGCCGCGCTAACGAATACGCGATTGGAAGGCTCCCGAATTGCTTTGCGAACCTCCTGCTTAAGGTGTTCGGCGTCACCTAACCACCACAAAAGTATGTGCGTATCGATCAGTAGATTCATGGCGCTTCCCCGCGAAATGCGGCGGCAATATCCTCAGGCAACTCATCAAAATCGTCCGCAATGTGAACTCGTCCCGCCCAGAACCCAGGCTCGCGCGGGGCAGACTCAACCGGGCACGCAATCAACATGGCCATTGGCTTGCCTGCCTTGGCAATAATAATCTCTTCCCCTGCAGCTGCCTGCTGGAGCAAGCGCGAAAGGTGGGTCTTTGCTTCGTGTATATTTACGGTTTTCATCTGGTTACTCCATAAACTAAACTAAGTCTAGTTCAAAACTGACCATACGTCAAGTTTATCAAGGCACACCACCCGGCAATGGGGAATGCGAGCCAGATCCGTGGCAAAATTGCATATTGACCCCCACTTCACCACTCCCGTAAACTCTTGACACTATCGCGGCGAGTTCGGGAGGCGCCCGTTCTTCGCGCGCACGTCAATGGCAAATGGGAAAGGGTTCGACGATGAACCGGTATGGTGCGGAATTCTTGGGTACATTCTGGCTGGTCCTGGGTGGTTGCGGAAGCGCGGTGCTTGCTGCGGCCTTCCCGGAGGTGGGCATTGGCCTCCTGGGCGTGTCCTTCGCCTTTGGTCTCACGGTACTGACGATGGCCTACTCCATCGGCCATATCTCGGGCTGTCACCTGAACCCGGCGGTATCCATCGGCCTCGCCGCAGGCGGTCGCTTCCCGGTGAAGGATCTCCCTGGCTACATTATCTCCCAGGTGCTCGGCGCCATCGCGGCCGGTGGCGTGCTCTACGTCATCGCCACAGGCAAAGCGGGTGCGGAAATCGGCGGCTTCGCCTCCAACGGCTTCGCGGAACACTCCCCCGGCGGCTATTCCATGGTCGCGGCGCTGGTCACCGAGATTGTCATGACCGCCTTCTTCCTTTTCATCATCATGGGATCCACCGATGATCGCGCGCCCAAGGGCTTCGCCCCGATCGCGATCGGTCTCGGACTCACCCTGATCCACCTCATCAGCATCCCGGTCACCAACACATCCGTCAACCCCGCCCGAAGCACGGGCGTGGCTCTCTTCGTAGGTGACTGGGCCATCGCCCAATTGTGGCTCTTCTGGGTCGCCCCCATCATCGGCGCGGTGATCGGCGCGGTGGCCTACAAGGCCCTGGCCGATTCGAAGTCGTGAGTCTTCGCGCCACGAGCTTGCTTTCGATTTAGGGTGCTAATCGGACGGATTGGACCGATCAGACTGATCAGATCAGTCCGATTCGTCTGATCCGTCCGATGCTCTTTTGCACCGCCCCTCACGCCCCGTGCATACTCCAGTGGCCCCCATTCACCAACCGGAACCGCACCATGACCTTCACACGCAATGCCGCCCTCCTCGCCACCGTGGCCGTCGCCGTCGCCGCCCAGGCTGGAAACCCTGATAGCGAATGGCACCACTACGGTCAGGATCCCGGCGGCGCGCGCTATTCCCCCCTGGACCAGATCAACCGCGACAATGTCGGCACGCTCGAACGGGCCTGGACCTATCGCACGGGTGATATCGGCCCCGGCAAAAACCACTACGCGGAATGCACGCCGTTGATCGTGGCTGGTGTGATGTACGTGATCACGCCTTTTTCGCGGCTCATCGCCATCGATGCGACTACCGGCGAAGAGATGTGGCGCTTTACGCCCGATCCGCCGCTGGACTTGAAAGAGACGGCGGGCGGCGGCTTGGCCAGCCGGGGCGTCACCTATTGGAAGTCGGGCGTGAAAGAGCGCATCTTCCTCCCCGTTCGTGATGGCCGGGTCTATTCCATCGACATCAAGACGCGCCAGCCCGATCCCGATTTCGCCGACAAGGGCTGTCTGAACCTTCGCGCGGGCATCCCCGATGGTGGAACCTTTTTCTTCCTAAGTTCGCCCCCCGCCATCTGCAAGGACGTTCTCCTACAGCCCTATGGTATCGACGACACCTCGGCACGGCGCCTTCACTGTGTGCCACTGCGCGCTTTCGACGCCCACTCGGGCAAACCCGCGTGGACCTTCGACACCGTGCCTCAACCCGGCCAGTTCGGCCACGACACCTGGGGCGGCGAGAGCTGGAAGAATCGCGCGGGTTGCAATCCCTGGGCCCCCATCAGCGCGGACCTGGAGCGCGGCATCTTCTATGTGCCCGTAGGCGCGCCCAACAGCGACAAGGTCGGCATCGACCGTCCGGGCGACAACCTCTTCGGCAATTCCATCCTGGCGCTGAACGCGACCACCGGCGAACGCGTCTGGCATTTTCAGATGGTCCACCACGACCTGTGGGACTACGATCCGGCCGCCATGCCCAGCCTCTTCGAAATCGAGCGGGACGGCAACGCGATCCCCGCAGTGGCCGTCGTGGGCAAGCATGGCCAGACCTTCACCTTCAATCGCGAGACGGGCGAGCCCCTCTTCCCCATCGAAGAACGCCCCGTACCGGCGAGCGACGTGCCGGGTGAAGTGGCCTCGCCCACTCAGCCCTTCCCCACGAAGCCGCCCGCCTTCTCGCGCAACAGCATGACCCGCGATGATCTCCATTCCACGGATCCAGCGAAGCTCGCGGAACTTCAGGCCTTCTACGACACACTGCGATCCGAAGGTCCCTTCACCCCGCCCTCGGCCCAGGGCTCCGTCGTCATTCCCGGCCAGCTCGGCGGCGCCAACTGGTCCGGCGCGGCCATTGCCCCCGGCGGCATGATGTACATCACAGCCAACGAACTTCCCTATGTCACCAGCGTCAATGCCAGCGACGGACCCTTCGGCTTTACACCCAGCGCGCGCCACTTCCTCGACAGCAACGGCAAGCCCGCCATCAAACCGCCCTGGGGCACGGTCACGAAGATCAATCTCGCGAAGGGCGAATTGGTCTGGCAGAAGCCGCTGGGCAACTTCGCGGCGCTCAACCTGGGCGATGCAGCCACCGGCACGATGAACTTTGGCGGCGGCACGGTGACGGCGGGCGGGCTCTTCTTCGTGGCGGCCGCGCTTGACGCGAAACTGCGCGCCTTCGATGCGGAAAGCGGTGAGGTGTTGGCCGAGTTTCCCCTCGAAGTACCGGGCCAGGGCGCGCCGGTGATCTGGCTCGGTGCGGACGGCAGGCAGTACGTGGCCGTATTCGCGGGCGGCGGTGGCAAGGCGGGCAGCCCCAGCGGGGACTATGTGATTGCGTTTCGATTGCCACGATAGGGGCACCTGAGACCAGGACGATTACATTGAATCCACAATCTAAAATCTGCTTTAGGGTAATCACCAATGAATCCGATGAAAAATGTTGCGTTGACGCACTCTGTAAGTCTTGTTGTGATAGCGATCATAACTTGGGCCGCGGTACCGTGTTGGGCACAGCCGCAGGACCCATACCGCTGGGTCCAGGACGATCCGCTGGCTGCTGCCTGCGCCAACCTCGGCGCACAGGAAGCGGAGAAGTTTCGCGGGGCTGCGGGACTGATGGATCTGCGCCCCATCTGTTTGCCCCGCGATGAGTGGCTCTACCGGGATGGCGATGGTGTACCCGTGACGCACTTGGGGTGGCCGGTCGCCGTGAAACACGAGGGCGTGATCCATGTGTTCTTCTCCAGGATCTTCTCGCACAGCCGTGGCCTCAATCCACTATCCGTAGTGAAAGGGTGCGTTGTCGCGCGATCTACCGATCAGGGAGAGACGTTTCATCCGGTTCCATCTCTCAAAAACGGCTGCCTGGATGACTTGGGGATCACAACCGGACAGATCGACCACGATATCATATCGAGGGCCCCATGGCTTGAAGAGAACGGAGATATCGGGGGCCCGGGGCCGCTGGAACGGATGACGAACATGCAAGGCGGCGCGGGACCAAACGCGGTCGGAGTGGTGGATGGCCAAATCGTAGTCGCCAGTGCGCGCGGTGTCTACCGCAGCGCGGACAATGGAGAAAACTGGGAGCTTCTGGAGGGCGCAGGAATGCCCGATCAGATCCCGACCTTTCCCCGTTGGGGGCAGGGGCCGGAGCTGCTTGTTCATCCGGAACTTGGATTGATCTCGCTCGCAGCTACGGAGGATGCCAAACTTCTGATCAGAACTTCCAAAGACCTTGGGAATACATGGCGGGAATCTGTTTTCAACGTTGGCGAGCCAATTCAGGAGCCGTCGGGCTGCTTCTACGACGGAAAGCTCATTCTGATGCCGCGGACCGAGCGGGCGACCAAACGCGCACAACCGGGCATTCAGGCATATTATCAGTACTGGTTTGACGAAGGCATGACTACATTTCAGAAGAAACCGACCAATATAGTGGCGGGAGAGCGCGACACCACCGACGTTAAATACAATCCCGTCTCAAGGAGAATTGAAGCTCTGGTCACAAATCGTTTCGGGGGCGGCCCCGGTCTGGAACAGGACAATTGTATGACCTTGAACCTTTGGAGCATAACTCCGGAAGTTCTCTTGGCCGGAGGAAGTGAGTGGCGCTTCGACGGTACATTGCTTCGGTCAGAGGGGCGGGAGCATGACCGCAACAATTCACTTCAGCTCGAACGAGATGGAATGTGTCCGGGCGGTACCACCATTGATGTGGAGAAGGGGTTGCAGTATATTTACGTCTACCTGGGTCACTTCACGGGGCCGACGGGAATCTTTCAGATCAGGAGAACGCTTGACACGGACGCACTCCGCGCCCATCTACTGACTCAGGATGTGAGTCGAGTAAAGTAGAATGGAGAGAATGCGGTTTATGTCTGTCGTATATAGGCAAGGTATTTGCGAACCATCGGAGCCTGAGTTATGGATGCCTTAAAAAAGACCTTGCTCGCGGCCGCCATCGGATTCGTCGCGATTGGCGTGTTTGGAACGCTGAATCGGGCCACACCAGCAGCAAGCCCGCCGCCCGCTGCGGCCGTGGCCCGCACCTCCGCGCCCACCTT
>JBIJDL010000634.1:0-3441 GCA_044344195.1 Candidatus Hydrogenedentales bacterium | reverse complement strand
CCCGCATCACCGCCATCGCGGATGTCTTCGATGCGCTGGGCGTGAAGCGCGTCTACAAGGAGGCCTGGCCGCTCGACCGCATTCTGGACTATTTCCGCGAGCAGCGGGGAAAACAGTTTGACGACGCACTCACCGGGGTGTTCCTGGATAACATCGAAGATTTTATCGCCATTCGCGATGAATTTCCGGATGTTGCCCCGGAGGAGTAGATGGAGAAACTTCTACGTCGAAGAGCACGTGCTCAAACGCACGCCTTCGGCACTATCAACAACAAGACGTGGTACCCGGAGTAAAGGGGAGTACACCCCGGGCGCGGCGCAGTCGTCGCCGAACTGTGGATCGTCGCGACACTACCATGGCTTCCAATTGCTATGGACCATTCGACGGCGACTGCGGCGGGCCCGGGGCGAGGATGATGCTATTTGAGTTTGAGTACGCGATAGGCGGGCATGCCGATGACGCCGTAATATTCCATGATCTCCGTGGTCGGGGAAAGGTCGGGGCGCTCGGCCTGGTACTTGATCTTCACAAAGCCTTCCAGCTTTTCGATGACCGCGGGATCTTTCAACGTGGTGGCGTCCATCTTCAGGCAGTTCTTGCACCAGGTCGCCCAGAAGTCGATGACGACCGGCTTGCCCGTGGCCTTGGCTTCAGCCAGGCCTTCTTCGAGGCTCGTGTACCAGCCTTCCTTTACGCCTTCGGAGGCTGTTGTATCGACGCGCATCAAGGTCCAAGCCTGGTAGCCGTAGTAGATTGCGAAGCCGATGATGAACACGCCGAAGGCCTGCTTCACCCGCACCATCCACATGCCCGGCTTGGGCATGACGGAGAGTCCCGCGCCGACGAAGGGCCAGGGCAGAGCCATGCCAAGACCGAGTAGAAAGGGCAGCGCCAGCGCGAGGGTATTGCCCTGGCTGTAGCTGTCTTGCGCGAAGAGAATCGTAGAGATAACCACGGGAGCCACGCAGGCACCCGCCAGCAGGGCGGAGATGCTGCCCATGGCGAAGGCGATTCCGAAGCTGCCTTTCTCATTTTTTCGGATTCCGAGTTTCGTCTGAAACTTGGTGAAGTCGATCTGGATAAAGTCGAACATGGCCAGGCCGAGCACAATAAAAAGTGCGGCGATGATGCCGTTGAACCACGGCGTGGCGTTGATGGTGCCGAAGGCCGAGGCGAAGCTCAGCATCACCGCGAGGCCCAGGAGGCCATAGACCAGCGACATGCCCGCGCCATAGGCACTGCCCAAGGCAAAGCCCCGACTGCGCGATCCTGCTTTTGCGCCAGCGCCGATAATGGCGACATTGATGGGAATCAATGGCAGCACGCAGGGCGTGAGGTTGAGCGCGAGCCCGCCGCCGATGATAAGCAGGATGATCAGGCCCCAGCTCTTGCCCGCGAAAACGCCGCTTTCCGAGACCGCATTACCGGACAGCGATGCATCGAGGAATTTCAGGAAGCCGTCCGTATTTTCATAACCGGCTTTGCCCACCACGGTAAATTGATCCGCCAGCGACTTCCAGTCGCCCGCAGCCGGGGCAGGCGTCGCCTCCGGTGCCGGGACCACGTCGGGCGTTGTCTTGGCTGGTGCGGCTTCGGCTGCAGGGGCCGCCTCGTCGCCTTCGGGCCACTTCACCTGGGCAAAGAGTTCGGGACTCGCTGGGGTCCCTGTCTCACCCACATTCACGGTGATTTCCAGCGGCAGTTTCGCCGGGGGAAAGCACATCTCGTTGTTGCAGGCCTGATACTTCAATTCGCCCGCCAGCTTGTGCTCGCCGGGCGCGGCATCGGCAGCGATCTGCAGGATCACACCGATATGAAAGGTGTGCTCGTAGACCGCCAGTTTGTCGCCTGCGAGATCGAAGAGGATGTATTCGGGATAGACCGTATTGGCAAGGGATATACCGCTGGCGGCGGTAATCATGAGCTCGGTGGGGATCAGGAACTGGTCCAGGGGCTTGTGGGCATTGACGTGCCAGTTATCCCCCAGATCGAAGGTGAGTACCGCGCGCACCGTGCTTCCCGCCGGGACCGAGTTTTCCACCGCGGCGGAGTAGGTGACTTCGGGGCCCTGGGCGCGCGCCATGAGCGGAGCCAGCAGGGCCATCAGGAGAAAGAACTGGGAAATCCATCGATGCTTGGGCATATTGTTTCCTGTGCGAACCGCCGTGGGCGGAAAGGGCGTATTGGAGTGATTGGGGGCCACGTTCCTTGCGTGGCGGCCCCCAAGGTTACAAGCAGTATATTCGCGCTGGGTGGCCGCGCATGTCAAGAGGGCGCGGGGCGCAGCGACGTGGGCGATCAGGCCGATTGGCCCGATTCCCAGTGCGCCCACTGGTCCATCGCGCTGCTCACGGCCTCCTGCGCAATGCACGCCGCGCGCAGGCGGGCCTTCGATTCCTCGCGGTCTCCCGCGATTGCGGCGGTGAAGCATTTCAGTTCATTTGCGAGGCGGTACTCGCTCGAAATTGGCGGTAACTCAATCTGATCCAGCAAGCCGCGTACAAGCGACGGCCCCTTCGGGATGTCCGCGCACTCCAGCACGACCGTCGCGCCGCCGCCGTAACGCAGGGTCATGAGTACGCGATCCGGCGTGGATTCGGGATGCCCCTGAAAGACGCCGCCCAGGGCCGTCGCCCGCTCGGGTGCGCCAAAATCCAAGTGGTGCTGAAGGGGGTAGAGCATGTTAAAGATTTGCCGCGCCGCGACGCCGTGTGAGCGAGTCCGATCGCGTTGCCATTGACTATCTCCGGGTGTTTCATCCCGAATGGTATTCACCTGGATCCAAAGCGGATCGCCCGCTTGCGCCAAGGCATCTTTCGCAGTTGCCCAGCGGAGCGATTCTCCCGGTGCCATGCCCACGTGGAGCACGCGATCCTGTTTCCGTGCCAGCGCGGCGAGTTGCCGGGCTTCTTCACCCGTCCGGGTGAAAGGCGGCATGACATATACATGTTTGCCCGCGTGCAGCGCCTCGGCGGCCATTTCCGCGTGGAGGTGATCCGGCGTTGCAATGAAGACCGCGTCCAGATCATTGCGATGCACGAAGGAACGCCAGTCGCGATTTGTGGCAATAGCGGGAAGCTGCCCAACGTGGCTGTTAGCCATCGCCTCCATCACGCGCCGCCCTCCCATACCGCAACCGATCACGCCCGCGCGAAGGGGGGCCAGTGCGCGGCTCTCGGATTGTGTCGCGGCCAGCGTGACTGCGACGCTGGTGGCCATGAAGGCGCGGCGGGAAAGCGGAGTAACGTTGTGGTGTGCCATGAGGAAGCTCCAGGTTGCGGGACGCCTCTAGCATGGCAATGGTGTGTTCAAAATGCAAGGAGATCTCGTACGGAGCAGACGTATCGGGCCGATCTGATCCGTCTGATCAGTCCGATTTGTCCAATCTTCGCCATACAAAAAAGCGCCCTCCCGAGGGAGGGCGCTTCCGAGTTACTTCAA
>JBIJDL010000092.1:0-15964 GCA_044344195.1 Candidatus Hydrogenedentales bacterium | reverse complement strand
TACCCGCGGTAGTAAGGGGCCTTGAGGCTCCAGCCGTTCAGGTACTCGCGGTAGGCCCATTCGTTCGCCGCCTTGACGGCCTTCTTGTCGGCGCCGGTGAACTTCTGGGCTTCCTTGTCCCAGCCCAGCTTCGCGCCGCCCGCCACGTAGGAGCAGGTACCGATGTGGCAGAGGCGCGACGTGTTGTGTATGACTTCCACTGTGCAGATGGGGTCTTCTTTGCTGCGCACGCAGTTGGCGAAGTTTTCCCAGTGGGGTTCGTTCAACTGGCCGCCTTCGACCTTCTTCTCTTCCAGGGTCGGCTTGCCTTCCACGGAATTATTCTCCGTTGCCCAGATCTGGTAGCCTCCGCGGGAAACCTGCATGCTGCCCAGCGTGCCGTGGAACATGATGCCGTGGTCGGCGGCGTCCGCGGGAACGTGGGCGTTCCACACACGATTTTCAAAGCTCAGCGTGAAATTTTCGAACTCGAAGAGCACGTCCAGCGTGTCGGGCGTGGTGCGGTTGTCTTCCAGCACCCACTTGCCGCCGTTGGCCACGACGGACTTCGGCTGGAGCATGGGCTTCTTGTCTTCCGTGTCCATGGCCCACAGGGCGATGTCGAGCAGGTGCGCGCCCCAGTCCGTGATCTTGCCGCCGGAGTAGTCGAGGAACCAGCGGAAGTTATATATCCAGCGATTCGTGTTGAAGGGCTTGCGCTCCGTCCAGCCCTGATGGAAGTCCCAGTCCAAGCCCTGCGCCTTGTACTTCTCTAAGTCATCCTCACCCATTCCGATGCCGGCCATGGGTTCGTTGTCGTGGATCCAAGTCTGTACTCGGTGTACTTTGCCGATGTAGCCGGCGCGGATCAACTGAACGGCTTCCTGGAAGTGAGCGCCGCTGCGCTGCATGTTGCCCGCCTGGAAAACCACGTTGTTGCGGCGGACCGCATCGACCATGGCCTGTCCTTCTTCGATCGTCGTGGCGGCCGGCTTCTCGCAATAGATCGCCTTGCCCGCGTCGGCGGCGTAGAGGGTGCAAAGGCAGTGCCAGTGATCGGGGGTCGCGATCACGACGGCATCCACATCCTTGTTGTCGATGATTTCGCGGAAGTCGTGGTGCTTCGTGGGATCCAAGCCCGGTTTGCGCTTAGCCAGCGCATGGGCCTTGTCCAGATTCTTGGCATAGAGGTCGCACAGCGCGATGGGCTGCATGTCGTTGCGCTTCATCACGAACACCAGGTCCGCACTGCCCATGCCGCCCACGCCGATGTGGCCCGTACGGATCATTTCGTTGGCACCCAGGATGGTGGAGGGCAGGATGGACTTGTATACTCCTGCGCTGGCGGACTGGGCGGTTACGGCGGCGGCGGTTCCCGCTGCGGCGGTCTTGATGAAGCTGCGGCGGCTGTCCGAGGGGACGGACTTCTTGGGTGTGTCTGACATGATATTGACTTCCTCCAGCCATTCGGAATCGAAGGCCCTACAGTTGATGCACAAACTCCGGCATGATACTCCGCACCCAAAGGCCAATTCAAAAGGAAAAGGCGGCCCAGGTAATCTGTTGGCACTTCTGCGAAGGCTGTGGTACACTCGCACCGTAACCGGGAGAAAGGAGCCGAAGGCCCATGGAAGAACTCATTACCCACTTTCAGGAAAATGCCATGGGGTATGGCATCGGGGCGGTCTGCGTGGCCCCGATTATCTATTTCACCCGGAAGTACTCCGTACCATTCATCCTCTATATCCTCGAGTTCTGTATTTACTCCACCGCCATGCATGTGGTCTTCTGGCTCTTGGTCGTGGTGACCAAGTGGTTCAAGGAGCAGTCCTCCATGCGCGCGCTGCGCGAAGACGGCAAGCCGGAAGACGCGCCCGAATGGGCCACGCCCCTCCTCGAGTTCTGGAAGAAGGAGGACTACAACCCGAGCTGGATCTGGATCGTCGAGGTGGTCTTCCTCGTGATCATTCTGGGCTTGATGTGGCGCTATCGCCCCATGAAGATCCAGCGAAAGCCCAAGCGGGCGACGCAGGAATTCGGCAAGAGCAGCGCCCGTGCCGGCGCACCGGTCAAGCCGGGCGTCAAGGGCAAGCCCGGCGGCTTTGGATCGTCCAAGGGTCGTTTCGGGCGCTGAGGGCCTTTGCCACCCATCAACCAGCATAGAATTCTGGCTATTCATGGTATTAGCATCCCGGAGCTATGCGCTTTTCCGCCAACCTCTTGCCTCGGGTACGCCCTGTGCCATTCCGGGGAATCACTTGACAAAGACCCTTCCACATTTTCCGGCGGCGGTGTATAATAAAGTCAGGCTGCAGGTGGGTCGCCACCTGCACTACTTGGAGTTGACCCGGCGTGTCCGAAACTGCCTATCTGGTGATCATGGTAAGCATCATCACGGTGGTTGCGCTGGTCAGCGTCCCAGGACTCTTCCGGAAACGGTGCCCGGCGTGCCGGGCCTGGAATCCATTGGAAGCAAATAACTGTAGCAAGTGTCCCCATGTTTTTCCCGAGGACGGTCCCTGAACGAGGGACTTCTGCCGTTAGTAAGGGGAGAGAAACGGGAAACCGATTGGAGAAGTGCTGTGGGTGCGAAAATAAACTGTTCCATTTGTGGAAAACTCACCGACGCCAGCCTGGATAATTGCCCCCATTGCGGCTCCCCGGTGACTGTGGGTCGCCCTCCCGCGCCGCCCACACCGATTGTCGGCGGCGGCCGCACGGACCATTGCCCTTCCTGCGGCACGGTCGTGCAGGATGGCGACATCGTATGCGTCCGTTGCGGCGTGAGCCTGCTGACGGGACACAAGGTCATCAACGACAAAGCTGAGTCCTCTCCCGGCGCGGTTCGTCGACAGATCCCCCTGGGCCTCGTGGCGGGCGTCCTTGTATTGCTCGCTGTAGCGGGTGGTGTCGGGGCCTTCTTCCTGATGCGTGACCCGGTGAGTCAGGCGCGCAAAATGGCGAGGTCGGGCGACAAGCTCGGTGCCGTAAGCGTACTGAAGAAATACGCTGACAGCGCCCCGAATGATGGCGATGCCTTCGCCACGCTTGGCAAGCTGTACCTGGACACTCAGCAATATCCGGATGCGGCTTCCGCGCTGGAGACGGCGGCACGTCTCGCCCCGGAAGATGAGGACATAGCCTTTCTCGCGGTCATCGCCGCGGGCAAACTTGAAGGCGAGGCGGGCATGCAGCGCCAGATCGCCGCGCTCGAGCAGCTCGTGAAGCACCACCCGGACAACGCCCAGGCCGTAAAGATGCTGGCCCTCGCGCAGGGAGCTTCCGGCAACGTGGAACCCAGCAAGAGCAGCCTCGGGAAGCTGTCCGCCATCGGCCAGTCCCCGGAAGATGTAGCCAAGTATCAAGGCATTGTGGATGCGCTCGCTGGCAATTTGCCCGCAGCCCGCAGTGCCCTCGCGGGCGCGGACGACAGCGATCCCGGTGTGCGCGCGGCACTGGGCTATGTTTCGAGCCTCGAAGGCGATTCGTTCGCCGCGGCCGACGCGCTGAGCGCGGTGGTCACCGGCGGTCAGGACACGGACGCCGAAGCTAAGACGCGTCTCGGACTTCTCTACATGGCTCAAGGCCAGTTTGCCCAGGCCCTGCCCCTGCTTCGTCCAGCGGATGGGGGCCGTCCTTCGGACAGCGCCCGCTTCTTCTATGCGCTCTGTCTCCAGACCTCCGGCATGGCCGACGAGGCACTGCTGGATTTTGAGAAACTTGTTGCCGGCGGCGGCAAATTCGCGGAGGACGCGGCCGTTCAGATGGCGATGGTCTACCTGCAGCGGGGTCAGATCGATCAAGCGGCCGAGGCGACGCGCAAGGCACGCAAGTTCGGCAGCTCGGCCCGGCTTCACACGCTGGAGGGCAGCATTGCGGCACTCCAGGGCTCGGAGTCCGATGCGCAGGAGCAATTCCGCACCGCTATTCAGGCCGATGCCGATTACCCAGCCGCCCATCTGGAACAGGGACTCATGTACGTGCGCCGTGGCGTGCTGAATGAAGGGATCCGGGAGTTGGAGTTGTATATGACCCTGGCCGATCCGGCGATTCCCGGGGGGAGAATTAACGAAGTCGAACTCCTCATCAAGCAACTGAAGCAGACCGAAGGCGGCACAGCGCCCGAGGCGACGGCGGCGGTAACGCCTGCTCCGCGCCGGGCACCGGCCGCAGCCCCGGAAGCGCCCGAAGCCGAAGCGTCACCCGCGCCCGAGTCCAGCACGCCTCTGGTGGAGACCCCGGTGGTGGTGGAAACGCCGGTTCTGGTGGAAACACCGGCGGTCGCACCGGCGTCCTGAAACAGGCCGGCCCTTCACGCACGTCCCAATGATGAGAATTTACGGAGAGCACCCGATGACCAAGATACTGACTGCCCTCATTGCCGCCGCCGCGCTGGCCCTTCCCGCGGGGGCCTGGGGCCCGAAGACGCAGCTCGCCATCAGCACCGCCGCCCTGCACCTTATCTCCAAGGAGGGCAACCAGCCGCTGGGTAAGATGAGTGATTCCGTGCGCCGTGGCGCCATGGAATCCCAGACTACGGTGACGGCCATGTACCCGGACATGCTGTCGGGCCCGATTCAGGCTATCGAAACCGAAATGGTGCTGCTTAAGGCCATGCGCGGCGAGAAGCTGGACAACTACTTTGCCTACCGCATGGGGCTGCTGGGTAAACTCGTGGCCCAGGTGACCGCGCCCATGCTGGAGGCAAACCCGACGTACCGAAATCTCTACTACACGGATGTGGAACGGGTGATCGAAAGTACCACCGTCACCAACCTCCCAAAGCAGAGCGTGGATTCCTCGGACTATTTCACCCGACGCATCGCCGAGGCCAACGCCAACAATGAAGTAATCGAAAAGGAATACGAGGGGGGCATCGGCATCGGGGGGATCGCCAAGTCCCTGCTTGCCGATGACACCAGCCGCTCCGCGCGTGCCGTGGCCGATGTCTGGGCCACTATTCTCACCGGAGCCGAAGTGTCCGGCAACATGTCGCAGGATCGCATGCGTGAGTATTGCCTCTACGGCATGAAATTCTACATCGGCCGCAAGAATGCGGCGGCGATGGTGGCGGCCGAGGTCCGCTATGAACAATTGGTAGCGCCCGACGCCAACTATTTCGTGCAGTTGGGCGATTCCTATTTTGACGCTGGGCTGAACGAACAGGCCATCGGCAAGTACAAGGCCGCCCTCGATCTCGCCCCCGACCGCCGCGATGTGGCCGGCAAGATCTCCGATTACTATATGGCCAAGGGCAGGACGGATCTGGAAAACGGACAGCTCGAGTCGGCGCAGGACTCCTTCGCTGCGGCACTCGCCTCCAATCCCCTTCACGATACCGCCGAAGGCAGCCGCCTCGAAGTGGCCCGTATGATCGAGGATCGGGACGCTCGCCTGGCTGCGAATCAGATGCTTCTTGATCGGGCCGCCGAGCTGGAACGGCTTGCCGATGACGAGGCGCTGCGTAACCACGCGGCGGAAGCCATCGATCTGCTCCGGGAAGCCGAAGGCAACTACATGGAGGTGACTGACGAATTCCCCCTGGAGTACTCCCTCCGCGAGCGGGGCCTGGCCGCGGTGCAGGTGCGGATTCAGGACCTGAAGAAGCAGATTATCGTCAACGCGGCAGACTTCAGCGGCACCGGCTATGTGCAGGACGTTCCCCGTCTGGTCCAGGCCCATGGCACCGGGCTGGACGAAGCGGGCCTGAAAGCCCTGCTCCGCCGCGCCTATGACGCTGAGTACGACGCGGTCGCGAAACGACTGGAAGAGTCCGCGCGGGTGAAGTAAGGCGCTGGGCCGGGTGCAGCGATTCCTCGGATGGGTCGGATGGGTCTTATGAAACTTAGTCACCCATAGGACCCATTCTTTTTTCTCCAGACTCCAGAATTTAGCCTTTTGTCTTTTGCAATCCTCCGGGCCCCTATAGTATGCTTCCCGTGGTTTTCATACGGGGACTCCCCGCGAGGAGACCGCCCCGAATTTTTGGAACCGCCGACGGATGGGAGGCTCGCCGGATGGGGGCCGCGCCACACACTGTCGGCCGCGGGGTTCCAACGAAGTGTTTATCCCTGCCACCCCGCTACCGCGCCGAAATCCTCCCGAACTGGTTTAGGCCAGCCACCGGATAGAGTGGCCTGATATGGGGTCAGGCAACCAAAATACTCGTGCCCAGTTGTTCAGAATCCGTACCAAGCAGCCCAAGGAGATGGAACCATGCCAGTCGTAGACTTCAAAAAATATTGCGCGATGCTGGAAAAGGCCCAGAAAGAAAAATACGCCTATCCCGCCGTGAACATCACCAGCAGCGACACCGTGAACGCCGCCATCGAAGGCTTTGCCGCGTCCAAGAGCGACGGCATCATCCAGGTTTCCACCGGCGGCGGCGAGCACGCGTCCGGCAACCTGAAAGACATGGTTCTCGGCGCCATCTCCCTGGCCGAGCACACCCACCGCGTGGCCGCGAAGTATGATATCAACATCGCGCTGCACACCGACCATTGCCAGCCCGGCAAGGTCGACAGCTTCCTGAAGCCCCTCATCGCCGAAACGGCCCGCCGCCGCGCGGCCGGCCAGCCGAATCTTTTCAACAGCCACATGCTCGACGCCAGCGAATTGCCGCTAAAAGAGAACATGGCCCTTTCCGTGGAGGTCCTGAAGCTCTGCAAAGAGAACGAGATCATCCTGGAAGTGGAAGCCGGCGTGGTCGGCGGTGAAGAAGATGGCGTGAACCACGAAGGTGCCCCGGCGGAGAAACTCTACACGACGCCGGCCGACATGGTTGCGGTGTATGAAGCCCTGAGCACGGTGGAAGGCGCGAAGTACATGTTCGCCGCGACCTTCGGCAACGTCCATGGCGTGTACAAGCCCGGCAACGTGAAGCTGACCCCGATCATCCTGAAGAACGGCCAGGACGCCGTGATCGCCAAGTACGGCGAAGACGCCCGCTTCTGGCTGGTGTTCCACGGCGGTTCCGGCTCCAGCGTGGACGAGATCCGCGAGACTCTGGACTACGGTGTGATCAAGATGAACATCGATACCGACACCCAGTACGCCTTCACGCGCCCCGTGGTGGAGCATATGTTCCACAACTACGATCAGGTGCTCAAGGTCGAGGGGGAAGTGGGCAACAAGAAGCTCTACGATCCCCGCGCCTGGCTGAAGAAGGCCCGCGGCAACATGGCCGCCCGCATCTCCCAGGCCTGCGACGACCTCCGCAGCACCGGCAAGACCATGGGCGTCTGATTTTCGCCCCGAAGCATCCTTTCGCGTGTTCATAGTATAATAAGAGGATGCGCGAGCCCAGCAAACAATTCGCGCGACCGCCTGACCCAGGCGGTCGCGTTTCATTTCAGGCAACGGTTCAAGCGTATAGAAAAAAGACCCCAAAAGAATGTGGCATCCGCCGCGGCGGATACCGCCTGTGAATGGCGAGCGAATGCGGCTTAGTACTTACCATGGACGCTTCTGCTCGTATAAAGGAAAACACAGCCGAGACGGCTGTGCCACATTCTTTTTCAATCCCTTTGCCCAAAACTTCGGGGATCTCGTGAACGGTTACAATTTCGGAGGCACTCATATCATGGAAATCATCGTCGCCAAGCCCCGCGGCTTCTGCGCGGGCGTCGAGCGGGCCATCAAGTGCGTGGAGCAGGCGCTGGAGCGGTACGGCGCGCCGGTCTACGTGCTCAACAACATCGTGCACAACGCGCACGTCGTGAACGAGCTCAAGGAACAGGGCGCCGTCTTTGTGAAAGACATGGACGAAGTGCCCGAGGGCGCTCACCTCCTTTTCAGCGCCCACGGCGTCAGCCCCGAGCGCTGGAAGCACGCCGAGCGCCTCAATCTGGAAGTGATCGACGCCACCTGCCCCCTCGTGGAAAAAGTCCACTTCGAGGCGCGACGTTTCGCGAAGAAGGGCTACACGATTATCCTTATCGGCGAGGAAGGCCATGACGAAACCATCGGCACCATGGGCCAGGCCCCGGAGCACATCATCCTCGTTACCACGAAGGAAGACGTGGACCAACTGGAAGTCGAGGACCCGGACAACCTCTCCTACATCACCCAGACGACCCTCAGCGTGAACGACTGCCAGATCATCATCGACGCGCTGAAGAAGAAATTCCCGAACATTATGCAGCCGCCAAAAGAAGATATCTGCTATGCCACCACGAACCGGCAGGCGGCCGTGAATGCCCTTACACCCGATGTGGATCTGGTGCTCGTGGTGGGCGATCAGGAAAGCGCCAATTCCGCGCGCCTCGCCGAGATTGCCCGGGACAAGGGCAAGCCGGCCTATTTGATTCTCGATGCCACGCGAATAGACGAAGCCTGGCTCGACGGGGTGAAGCGCGTGCTACTCACCTCCGGTGCCTCCGTTCACGACAAGCACGTGCAGGGCGTCATACGCTACTTGCAGGATCGCGAACCCTGCACGGTGGAGGAGCGGGAACTCGTGGAGGAGAATGTGTTCTTCCGGCTACCCGCCGCGATAGCGTAGGATCAGTCCCTGCGGGCCCAGAGGGCAAACATCAGCAGGGTGAAAATCAAGAAGCCATGATCGCGTTTCCCTGCCGTGTGGTCATCGAGCAATTTTTTGATGTTGCCCTGATTGAACATGCCCACACCAGCGTCTTTCGCCCGCAGCGTGTCGTGAACGAGCTCGCGCCATGGTCCCGCGATCCAGTGGGACACGGGGGCGTTGAAGCCCGCCTTCTTGCGTGCAATAACTCCTGCGGGCACCTGCCCTTTCGCCACCTCCCGCAGGATTTTTTTGCCGCGCACACCCGATAGCTTCAGGTGGGCCGGCAACCCGGCGCAGAATTCCACCAGCCGGTGGTCGAGAAAGGGGCTGCGCACTTCCAAACCGTGGGCCATGCTTGCGCGATCCACCTTCACGAGAATATCGTCGGTCAGCCAGGTCTTGTAGTCCACGTAGAGCATGCGATCCAGCGGGCTTAACGACGGAACATCGTCCCAGGCGCGCTGGAAGGGCGCGAAGGGATTGAAGGAATCGTCCCAGGCATCACGCGCGATCAAGCCCTGCAGGGCATCGCGACTCAGGAGCATGCGCCACCAGGCATGGGCGTCGCACGGCGTCAATCGTGCACCCGACAGAAACTGCTTCAGCTTGTAGGTCGCCCCCACCTTGCGGCGGTCATCGGGCAATTGGTTTGCCGCGAGGGAGGCAGCCGCCAGCAGCGGGCCGGGAATGATTGAGGCCAGACGCCGCAGGCGATCCGCCGCGTGAGTCGTGTAGCCTGCGAGCAGTTCATCGCCACCATCGCCCGACAGGGCCACGGTCAAGTGCTTACGTGCCTCGCGACAGAGCACCCAGGTGGGCAGGATGGACGTGTCGGCAAAGGGCTCGTCCAGGTGGCGCGCCACTTCAAGAAGCAGTTCGGGACTTTCGCACCGCACCACCGCCTCGGTATGCTCGGTCCCGAGTTCCTTCGCCACGAGGGAGGCCCAAGGCAGTTCGCTATAGCTTTCTTCCTGAAATCCCATACTAAAGGTTTTCAGTTCGGGTCGTAGCGCCCGAATGCGTGCGCAGATCATGCTGGAGTCGAGCCCGCCGCTGAGAAAGGCGCCGAGAGGCACATCGCTCAGGAGGCGCTCGGAGACGCAGCGATCAAGAAGGGCGCTGAATGTTTCCCTGTATTCAGAATCGCTCTTTTTGGGAGATCGGGCGTTCGACCATATCGCGGCCAGATCCCAATAGCGTCGTTCCGCGACACGCTCGCCGGGGGACCACTGGAGAAAACTGCCCGGACTTACGCGCTTAACGCCGCGCAGGATGGCGTCCTCACCCATGACGTAGCCGGTGGAAAAATACTGAAGCGCGACACGGCGATTCAATGCCGCCGGCGGATCCGGGAGGGCGCGAAAGGCCCGCATTTCCGATGCAAAATACAGCGTACCCCGCTCGTCCGCGGTCCAGAAGAGGGGCTTGACCCCGAGGCGGTCCCGAACAAGATAGAGGCTGCGCCGGTGTTCATCCCACAGAGCGAAGGCAAACATGCCCGCGAGCCGCTCCAGCAGCCGCTCCATCCCCCAGGCGACATAGCCGTGAAGGATGACCTCGGTGTCGGACCGGGTTTGGAAGATGGCGCCGGTGGCAATTAACTCATCGCGAAGGGTCGGGAAATTGTAGATCTCGCCGTTGAAAACGAGGTGCAAGCCGCGAAGCTTCAGTTCCATGGGCTGGCGTCCGGTGTCGAGGTCGATCACGGAAAGGCGTCGGTGTCCGAGAAACACGCCGCTTGCGCCGCAGGTGCCCGATGCGTCCGGCCCCCGATGGGCGAGGGAGTCGGTCATGGCCTCCAGCACGCCTGGCGGCGGACTGCGCTGGGGATCGGGGTAGGCAATGCCGCAGATACCGCACATAGGTCAGTTCAACGCCTGTGCTGGAGTCATCGGAGGCGCTATTGTAAACCGGCGGTCGTGCCACGCGATGCGCAAGAGTTCCGTGCATTTAGCCATCGAGATCGCCAACCCTCCGACTTTCTTCGGCCGTCGCTTTATAGCCCCGCTCGGGGAAGTGGAGCTCCGACAAGTTGCACTGGAAGCGCACCGCGAGAAAGCCCAGGGCCATTGCGATATTGCCGCAATAGAAACCCAGTGAGAGCAGGAGCAGTGCAGGAAACTGCCCTGGCATGAGCAGAACCGCGATCATTGCGAGGAGTGTGAATCCAGCCACCACCATGGCCTGCGCCAAATAGAGTTTGATCGGATTGAACAGGACAATCGTCATCACAATGATCTGGAGCGCGCGGAGCGTGTCCCGGCGATAGCGCACATGGCTCTTGCCCGTTCGGGCAAAATACGCGATGGGGCAATAGGCCACGTGGTGTCCGGTTTGAAACGCGATAATGGTGATGCTGGTGGTGAAGGAAAAGCCGCCCGAGAGCGCGGGGGCGCATAGGGCGATCAGGTCCCGCCGGATGATGCGGAGGCCGCTGTTGACATCGGGTATGGGTTGGCCCACGACAAACTCGGTAAAGCGCTTGAAGAAAGCCCTGGCGCAGCGCTTCACGATACTCGACTCGTAGTGTCGGCCTTGTCGCGCGCCAACCAGCATGTCGAGATCCCGCGCAACAGCCTCGTCCAGCATACGCGGCAGCACATCAACGGGATAGGTACCGTCGGCATCGGCGATGGCGATCCAGGGATGGGCCGCATTGCGCACACCCGTGAGCAGCGCGTTCCCATAGCCCTTGTTGGTGGGGTGCGTAATCACCCGCGCCAGTGTGGCCCGAGCGCGGGCCGCCGTGTCGTCGGTCGAGCCGTCGTCCACCACGATGATTTCAAACGTGTGGGCGGAAGCGCGAAAGGACGACTCCACTGCCGAGACCGTGTCTTCGATCGAGTCGGCCTCATTGAAGACCGGGATTACAACGGTGATGGCTGCCATGGCGTTCTCACAGTTTCAGTTGACAATGGACAATGGGCAATGAACAGTTGACAACGGATATGGAAGCAGTATTATTAAAATGACGCGAGGACAAGCGATTTCTATCAACTATCAACTATCAATTGTCAATTGCCACCAGCGCCACGTCGCGACGGGCCAGCCAACAGGTGCGCTCGTCGGGCAAGGTTACCTGGACCCAGTCTTCTCGATCTTCCAACACGGTAAACTCCGTGCCGGCGTGCAGTGGCTCGCCGAAGCTGGGCTGATAGGTCATACCGTCGCCCTTGCGCCCGACGCTCTCTTCCGCCACCACCACGCCCGCCGGGTGGGCATGATGGCCCCGAGCCTCCACCGACAGGGAAATGAATAGTAACGCAGCGAGGACGCCCGTGGCAGCCAGCGCGCCGTTCAGCGCGCTCCTCTTGATAAAGATCCTTGCAGCCGCCAGGCACCAGAACGCGAGAAAGGCGAGGCTGAAGGCGCGCAGGCGGATCCCTGACGGGATATCGTAGTGCCAGAAAAACAGCGTGTTAAGGACCTTTCGTTTTTCTGTCTGTTCGAATGCGTCCTTGCGTTGCGCGCGCACGAAGGCGAGATTCTGTTGCAGGTTCACGTTGTTCGGCATGTACTGTCCGGCGCGGAGGTAGTTGAGAATAGCCCGCCCCACGTCGCCACGCTGAAACCACACGTTGCCGAGGTTGTAGTAGAGCTTCCCGTTTTCCACCCCGCCTTCGCGAATGATCTGTTCCAGCCGGAGCGTGGCTTTCTCATACTCCGCCTGGGCCGCGGCGGGATCCGTGGCTACGAGACCATTACCCGCCTCAAAGGCGTTAATGGCATCCTCAAACGCGGTTTCCATCTCGCCCCGATCCATGGATGCCGCGTGCACGGGTACAGCGCCCGTCAGTGCGCCCGCCACGAGCAACAGAACCGACTGGATGAAAGATATTGCCGGACGCATCAGCCGATCTCCTTTTCCAGCGCGTCCGCGCACTCGAGCATCCGGGCGGAAACTTCCACCGCCGGATTGCCACCGCCGCCCGCATAGTGATGGGCCTCGCATTCATCAAAGATCTGTTTCAGAGTTTCGAGCGTGGCATCGCTTGCACCCTGGGCGCGCAGGGGGCGCTCCACATCCGCAAAGGTCAGTGCACTAGCCCGCGCATCCAGCTTGGACGCCAGGTAATTCCGCAGCGATTGCAGGGCCTTGCCGTGGTCCTGGCCTTCCTCGGCCAGCGCCACCCCGAGTTGAACTCTGGCGAGTTTCCGGGCCCGACCCTTGGGACGGAATCCGCCTAGCCGACGCACGAGCAGTGTCCCCGCCAGAGCACCCCACGCGATCGGGGGCAGTAGCAGGATTAGCCAACTCGATGCACTGCGCATCCACACATCCGGTCCGAATCGCTGCGGATCGAGCGCGTCGAGCTCGGTGAAGTTGTGGGCGATGCCTTCGTTCACGGCCACATGCTCAATGGTTTCAGCTTGCGGGCGGAAGCCTTCCGCATCCGAGGCCGTGACGACCTGCGTGACCCTTACCTTGAGGGGAATGGGATTCGAGCGGGCCATCTCATAGCGGCCCGTCGTGGTGTCAAAGTACGAGAGTTCGATGGGTGGAATCTCCGTCACTTCGGGTGATTGCGCTCGAATGGTCTGGGTGAAAATCTTGCGATTGTCCTCGGCGCGGCCCGGGGCCATCTCCTCCGGGATACGGAAGCGCTCGGCCAGAGCCGCTTGCTGCTGGAGGGGCGGGAGTTCGAAGTGGCGGAGATAGGTGGGGCCTTCCACGGCGACCGTAAGGGTGATGGGATCCCCCACGCTGACCTCGGCCGGGGTGGCCGCCGTCGAAATCGAAAACTCTCCAATCAGGCCCGAGAAGTTCGCGGGCTTTCCTTCCTCGGGTACCGGCTTCACCGAGAGCGTAATCGGATCGGTCTGGACCACGACACTCTTCGTCTGGTCACGAGATCCGAAGGGGGATATGTTGTCAAAAGGTGAACGGCTCCGACGCTGCGTCACCACGGCCTGGGCCGCCGCCGTTGACTGGGGTATGGCAATCTCTCCCGCCGTCTTCGGCACCAACACATGCATGAAGGTAATCGTGACGATGCTGGCGCCATTGGAACGGGCTTCCCCCTTCTCTGCGACGACTTCCTGATTGTTGATCATTATCCCAATGTATTCGCGATCGGGGCGTCGGTCGATGACCATGACTTCCGTGTTGAAATCCGGCGAACTCAATACCGGGAGGGAGAATACGACATCCCGCACGGGATCGCCGATATAGTAGGTCGTGGTCATGGCGATGGGCTCGCCGACGTAGCACGAAGTTTTGGACAGGCTGGTGGTCAATTTGAAATTATCCACCGGCTCCGGCGGGCTCGCGTTTACGGTCAGCGGCGTGGTCGTCAAGGTCTGACCCTCTGCACGCAGGGTGATCGACGGAATCTCGATGCGTCCGACCCGCTTTGCCGCCAGGCGATAGGTCATGAGGTACTGCCGGGAAACCACGCGGGTAGTGCGTCCGTTGATGAAGGAGATCGACTCACTGTTGTTGCGCCTGTTGCCTTCAAAGGTTACGGTGAAGTCGCGGGTGAGTTCCGCGAGGTCCGGCGTCTCGGCCTCGTCGACGTTGTTCACCTGAAGCTGAAAAACGAAGGGTTCGCCGACCGCGACGTCCTCTTTTTCGAGCACGGCATTGACGGTGGGCGCTTCCTGCGCCGTGGCAATGCTCGCTGCGGCCAGCGTGCTCAGGCACAGCGCCATGTTAATCGCGCGCGCGTAGCAGGTCTTCATGGATCACCAATCCTTCTCTACAGGGGCTATACCGATCATCCGTTGCAGGTTGCGCAGCTCCTTATTCTGCTTTTCCTGATTGAGGATATCTTTGGCCGTGGCGTCCGGCGGGGGCGTGGCGTCGTCCGGCGTTTCTTCCGCCTGGGACTCCTCCGGTTCCTGCTCGTCACCGGGCTTTTCCTCGGGGGCCTCCGACTTCTTCGGCTTCGACTCCTTCTTCTTATCGTCCGGTGTCTTGCCGTCCTGCGCGGACTGATCCTCGGCACCCTGCTGGTCGTCCTTCTGCTCCTCTGAATCGAGGGCCTTCCGGGCCTCCTTCAGCTTCTCGATGGCCTCTTCCTGCGCCTTGCTTGCCTCTTCGGCATTCTGGTTTTTCAGGTGCTCTTCCGCCGCCGCCTGCTTCTCCGCCGCCGCTTCCGCACTCGCCTTTGCATCCTGCTCGGGGCTGGGCTCATTCGCCGCAGGCATCTCCTTTGCCAGATCCTCCGTCTTGTCGCGGGTCTCCTCCTGCTGCTGCTTCATCGCCTCCATCTGCTCCGGGGAGGGCGCGGGCTGGGCGGGGTCCTGCTTCTGCTGTTCCTGTTGCTGGGCCGCCTGCTCCGACTGCTCTTGTTGCTGTTGCTGTTCTTCAATAAGCTCGTCCAGCTTCTCCTTCGCCTCCTCCTTCTTTTGCTCTTCCTGTTGTTGTTGCTGCTCTTGCTGCTGCTGTTGCTGCTCCATCTGCTGCCGGATTTCCTGGATGGACCGCCTGGCCATTTCCAGGTTATTGGCAGCCGCATCCAGGCCCTTGTTCCGGGCCAAGGCATCCTTATAATAGCCCACACTCTTATCCAGAGAAGCCAGGGCGTCTTCAGGGCTCTCTGCCACCTGGTCCTGACCTTCCTTGAAGGCGCAGTTGCCCAGATTGTAGGCGCTCAGGGCCTGTAAGTTCGCGTCTTCCGCCAGCACGCCGGCCTGCTCGAAAGCCTCTCGCGCCTTGTCCAGATTTCCCAACTGATAGTGTGCCGCTCCCCGGTTGAATTGGAGTTGCGGACTCTCGGGCCGTTCCTTCGCCAGGCGCTCATATGCCTCGAGCGCTTCCTGATAGTTCCGGGTGGCGTAATGCGCGTTCGCACGCTCTATATCACTGTTGGGCGCAGCCCAGCCGGTGCTCGAGGCGAACAGCGCCCCCAACGCCATCAAGGCCGATGTGCAGGTTTCCATCAATCCAGGAGCGTGTCTCATGTCGATTGCCGCCTCCGCTCGCCCAGCAGGGTCTCCACGCACAGAAGCAGGAAGCCCGCAGCCAGGAAAATCTGGAACTTTTCGTCATACTGCGTAATTCGGGACTCGTCGAGCGCCTTCTTCCTGGCGCTGGCGATGAACTCCTGGTAGATGGTATTCAGGTCGAAGGCCCCCGTGGCCACGTTGAGGTACTTCCCATCTGGTGTGGCGGCCGCGACATCGCGTAATGTTTCGGCGGCCAGCCTGGTCCACACTTCTTCGCCCTCATGGATCAGGAAAGACTTGCGACCGGTGGAATCGGTGACGGGGATACGCTGGCCCTGATTCTCATCGCCCAAGCCGATGGCGATAATACGGATACCCGCTTCACCGACCTGCTTTGCCGCCTCCAGGGGAAAGCTCTCCTGGTCTTCCCCATCGGTGATTAGGACAATGTCGCGATACTCTTTCTCCTGCTCATCGAAAACTTCCGTCATCGCCTTGCGCAGCGCATCACCGATGAGCGTGCCGCCTCGGGAAATGTCATTCGGTCCGATGTCTTCCAGCATCATG
>JBIJDL010000402.1:0-5966 GCA_044344195.1 Candidatus Hydrogenedentales bacterium | reverse complement strand
ACTTTTATTCGCCAACCAAGTCGTGAACCGTATCAGTCCCTTGGAGTTTCCCATGCTACGTTTGCTCGCCTTCGCCGTTCTCTGCTTTCCCGCCTTCGCGGACACCCTCGTGGTCGCCGCTCACAACGCCGCCGAAACCTCCAAAGCAACCGCCAACTTCGTGGCCGATGGCGAGGGCGATCAGGAGGAAATCAACGCAGCCATCCGCGCGCTGCCGGAAGGCGGCGGCACGGTCCAGCTCACCGAAGGCACCTTCGACATCCGCCGGGTGGAGGGCGCCCTCGGCGGCGTGCTCATCGAGCGGAGCGATGTGACGCTGGCGGGCCAGGGCACCTCCACAAAACTCATCCAGGCCCCTGCGCAGGAGACCAACGTCATCCGCATCATCGGGATGGGCGTGGGCCACGTCACCATCCGCGATCTCTATGTGGACGCCAATCGCGACGGCAACCCCCTCGGCGAGGGCGCTGAAAACGTGTCTCACGCGCGCTTCGAATTCTGCGGCATCAAGGCCTATCGCACCTTCCCTGGCGGACGGAGCGGCGAGGACACCCACGACATCACCATCCGCAATTGTCACGTGGTGAATGCGCGGCGGCTCGGCATCATGCTCGAAGGACCGAACATGCACGTGGTGGACAATTACCTCGGCAACGCCACCTCCGACGTGGTGGAGATACTCACGGGGCCCGGCGAGATGCGCGGCAATTACGCGGAGATCACGGGCCGCACCCACGTGGCCTTCGGCTCGGATCGGGGCAACCACATCATCATGTCGGACAACATCATCAACGTGACGCCGATTGGCGACATCGACATCGGCTTCCGCTCCTGGTCGAACTCCAAACACCACGCGATTAACGGCAACGTTATCCGGGTGGAGAAAGGCGGCAAGATGGGCCGCGCGATGGACATCCGCGGCACGGAGACCGCCATCACGGGGAACAGCGTTTTCAACGCGAATGAGGCGCCGCTGCCGCTGTATATCACGGCGGGGAATGCCGTGGTAACGGGCAATGTCTTTGAGAATGTGACGCTTGTGGTCGATGACCAGACCGACGCGCAGAAGCCGATACTGCTCAAGGACAACATCATGGATATGTCGACGGTGGTGCATCGCCGGGGTAATCTGAACCCGGCGGAGTAGAGATTGTTTTTCGGACCAAATAAAGGAGCTTGGGACACACCATGCCTAAGTATAAATTTCGATGGGATGAATTCGACAACACGACCGTGGTCGCCCTGGCTGGTGCCATTGGATTCGAGGCCGAAACGCACGAAGCAGACGCGCGAACTTGGCTAGGCACAAGAATAAAAAGGCCGAATGACGAGTTCCTACGTGAAACGTTCCAAACCTTATTGTCCACGCCATGGCTGCGAAATTACCACAGTCTTGGTGAAGTCGTTGAAAGGCTAAATGAGCATGGGATTGGACCCGGAAACAACCCACGATCCCAGAGTGGTTATATCACTTTCCTTGGGAAATGTAGGAACAGCAAGTCGATTCGCACCCTACTTTGCCAGGCCATGATTCGTTTTGGTGAAGAGGGACACGAATTGACGGGACTAAAACCTTGGATCAAGTCGTCGGTCATGCTGGTCCCTGAAAAGCAAAGTACAGATGAGCGGGAACCTCACCCATACCAACTGAATGCTTGGGAAGCATTAGGAGCACGGTGGGCAGAATCACAGAGTACTGGAGAGTTTCGAAGTCTCCTCGTCATGCCGACAGGCTCGGGGAAGACCTATACGGCGGTGCGTTGGGTTATCGAGAATGTACTCAGTCGGGGTGAAAAGATTCTATGGGTTGCCCACCGGCACGAATTGCTGGAACAAGCTGCGGCGGCATTTGACCGCGCAATCTTTCTTGCGGAGCCCAAGACAAAGCACTTCAGACGCCGCATCGTCTCAGGACGGCATTGCAGTTCAAGTCAGATAGGCCCTGGTGACGATATCCTTATCTGCTCCGTGGCAAGCCTGGCACGCCGTCCGGACATAGTTGAGAGCCTCTTGTCCGATCACTTTCTTGTTATTGATGAAGCCCACCATGCACCGGCAAAAAGCTACCGCGATTTAATTCGACGTATTACAACGCGCGGAAAGAAGCATGTACTCGGCCTTACTGCTACGCCAACCCGTACTGTGGAAAGTGAACGCCCGGAACTTACGCGAATCTTTGGCTCGGACCCCGTTTTTGAAGTGGGTGCTAGAGAATTAATAATAGCTGGATTTCTGGCTAATCCCGTGCCGGTAAGAGTTCAAACGAAATCCGACGTAGAAGAAGGGCTCACAAACAGCGACATCGTACATTTGGAGCGCTTTCGAGAGCTCAGCGAAGATTGGCTGGATCGAATAGCCCATATTTCAGGGCGTAACAACTTGATCATCAATCATTATCTGGAGTACCGCAAGAAGTACGGAAAGACCCTGATTTTCGCCATCAACGTGCTCCATGCAAATCTTCTCCGCGAGGCACTTGGACAAGCTGGAGTTCATGCTGAATGCGTTACCAGCTACTCCTATATCGGAGAAAAATCGCCTGAAATCGAGTCCAGAACTCGCCACGAAGTAATCGAGGCTTTCCAGGATCCGAATAGCGACCTGGATGTGCTGGTTAACGTCATGATTCTCACGGAAGGATTTGACGTACCGCAATTGCAGACGGTGTTTCTCACCCGGCCGACACAGAGCGAAATTCTATTCCGTCAGATGGTTGGACGCGCCTTGCGGGGTCCTAAGGCCGGGGGAACACAGCAAGCCTATCTTGTGTCATTTGAAGACCACTGGGAACACTACCGGGAGTTGGAGTCGCCTTTTGGCAGGCTCACTGATCTACTGCCACCCGAGGAAATTATTGCACCTGCGGATCGGGAAGTCCTGCCGAAGGAAGTCTTGGAATCGGATTCGCTGCCCTATCAGATTATTTCCGCCGTGGCTTCCGAAATCCGCCGCATTGGCCGCTCCCAGCCCGTGGATGTATTCGAATCAGTTCCACACGGTTGGTACATACTGGAAGAACCCACTTCTAAGGACGCTGAGGAGCAGGATGCCAAACGTGACCTCATTCACGTTTACGAGCATCAGAAACCATGTTGGGAGTTTTTCATTCATCAATTGGAGAGCAACGCTGACTGGAGTTCTGAAACAGTAGAGGCTTTACATGTTGAATGTTTTGGTGACTGTGACGTTCCTCAGCCGAGCGCGTACGACATTGCCCGCATGTGCGATCATTTAAAATCTGGGGGTGAGACTCCAACCTACTCAGAGTATTTCGAACGCAAACAATTCGACCCCGCTGAGTTGGCCAGTCGAATCCACAACGACAAGGCCGACAGCAATTCGTTGACGGAGGAGTGCTACAAATCACCTTTGGTGAAAGCGATCTATCCATCCCTCCGCGAGTATGATCGCGCCGTAAACGATGCATTGTTCGACCTCCGGCACCCAGACAAAAAGGTGGACCGTTTTAAACCTGGGGTTCCAGTCTTCGAGCCACGTTCGGATCAGCTTTTGACGCCACCTGCCGACGGAGGCTTTGCACATGATTTGGATTCACTCATGCGGGAAGTTTTGGAGGAGGCTAAGGCTATCTTGAGTATTGATCCCCCGTACAGCGCCAAGATTGTTTGGACCCGTAGAGTGATAAAGGGTTGGTTTGGTATGGCCATATGGAATCGCGAGACTGAGACAGGTGGTGGAATGATAAGAATCAACTGCCTGCTGAACAGCCCTGACATCACGGCGGAAACGATGAAATTTCTGCTGTGGCACGAATACCTGCACCTCTATCTCCAGCAGTCTCACACTACAGAATTTCGTGAGCGAGAGGCCAAATGGCCAACACGAATAGAAGCTGATCGTGAACTGGATACCCTGAACGAAAGGTTTGGAGTCTCCTATTGGTAAGTTAGAAGCGATTCTGCCTCGTTCGTTCCAGATTAGAAACTTCGCTTTGCCATATAGCCTGTGGCCAGATGCAGAAAGGGACTGTATGCGCTCTGAGTCTGTAATTTCCGCATTCGTAGTTACGCTCGCGGCCACCAGTGCCGTGCTCGCTCAAGGTGCCGGGATCGTGGACACGCCAAATCCGCGCATCGATCTCCCCGACCCCGAGATCGCCGCCGCTTATGAGGCCGCCGCCACGCAGAATGTCCTCGCCGCCATGAACCCCGATATCTTCCCAGGCTACTGGTCCGTCTGCGCCGATGGGATTGGCCATGGCCATGGCAACACCTTCCCCGCGCTGGACGGGCACCAGATGGCGGATGCGCTGCTCTACCTGGGCCAGGTGGAGACGGTAAAGCTGAACTGGAACTATGTGAAGTCCTTCCAGCGGCCCGACGGGCAACTGCCCTTCGCCATCCTCCCCGCCTCGGCCGGAAAGCCGATCGGACCGCCGGAAGGCGGCATATCGGTGGATCCCAATGGGGGTCTCTACACCCACTGGGTGCCGGACAATCCCCTGCGTGCGCTGGGCTACACGACCTACATCCAGAATGCCGATGTACTCTATCGCATGACGGGCGATCTGGCCTGGCTGAAGGAAAACCTTCCCTCGGTCAATCTCGCGTCGGACTACTTCGCGGGCATGATTACCCCTGAGGGGGCGGTGGGCGGCGCGGGCTATTACGTGGAGCGGCCCACGCGCGTGGAGTACGATGGCGTTACCCAGGGCCATGCCGTGGACGCTTTTCGTCGTCTCGCCGATTTGAATGAGATCGCGGGTGACGCCGACGCCGCGAAGCGCTTCCGCGCGCTCGCGGATCGCGTTGAGCAACACTTCCAGACGAAGTTCTGGGTGGGCGAGCATTTCGCGGAATACATCCACCCGGTGCGCGGCGCGATCTCGAACCACGGTCTCACCGACACCGACTGGACCGCCATCGCCATGAACGTGGCGACCGACGAGCAAAAGACGAAGTTGTGGCCCCAGCTCCAACGCGAGATGAAGTTCCGCTATGCGGGCGTGCCCACGGGCATCGCCACCCTGCCGGAGACCTACGAGTCCTGGGAGTTCAGCCACGACGACCGCATGGATCTCGCCGCCATGGGTCGCGTGTGGTACATCGAATGTCACGCCCGCGCCAACATGGGCGACGCCGATGGACTCGCGGACGCCATCCGCGCGGTGTGCAAGGTGGGTCGCGAAAATGGCTACTACTGGCGCGAGCGCTACAATGCCGAGGGCGGATTCGGCGTGGAAAAGTACTGCGAGTATCCGGCTAATTTGATCCGCGTGGTGCAGCGCTTTGTAATGGGCGTGGAGTATCGACTGGACGGATCTCTGGCACTCTCGCCCAACGTGCCCGCTGATTATTGGGAGACGGGCTTTGGGCAGACGCTCGCCTGGCGTGGGCGAGAAGTGGACTATCACTTTACCGAGAGTGAAGTGACGGGTAGTTACCGAGGCGCTACATCACAAACGATCCACATCCGGCTTCCTCGAATACTTGCGGAGCGGGGCGTCAGCGTGAGTACAGCCAGCATGGGCGTGGATGCGACCGTACGCGATGGCTGGGCCATTCTGACGCTTGCAACGCCAGCCGGACCGGAAGGTGGAACCTTTTCGCTTACACCTCACGAGTAAGTATGACACGGTTCTCGCACACGTCTTGACCGCCGTTGGCGGGGATCGATAAAGAGAATGCCGGGCTGTAGTAGGTTGTAAAAGGGTATTGAATGTGCTTCCCCTGTTTGAAGTCTCCTCACCCACAAAGTTCCCCCGCTTCGCTCCTCCCTTTGAGGGTGGCACCCGCAGGGCCTGTAGGGAATCCGGGCGGGGCTTTGGCCGGTTGAAGTCCCCGCACCCACAAACTCCGTCGCAGCCTCCTCCGTGTGTGGGTGGCACCCGAAGGGGACGTCGAAGTTAAATAGAGCCTGCCCCTAATTTGGATTGGCGATGCCTGTTTATTTGATGTGGTCGGTCACGAGATATATAAGGCAGCTCTTTGGGTGGTACTAACGAA
>JBIJDL010000399.1:0-6040 GCA_044344195.1 Candidatus Hydrogenedentales bacterium | reverse complement strand
GTGCAGCTCGCGGTAGTGGATCTTGTTCAGGTCGATGGGCTCCAGGGGATCATCCTTCGACACGCCCGCGAAGAGTGACAGGTGACCGCCCAGCGCGAGGAGATCGATCCCGAGAGGAATCAGCTCTTTCGCGGAGGCCGTGGCGACCACACCATCGACGCCCAGACCGCCGGTGTTTTCTTTCATCCAGGCGATGGGGTCGGTGGTGCTGGTGTTCACGAGATTATCGAAGGGCAGGCCGAGTTGTTGGATGAGGTCGAGGCGGCCCTGGGAGCGGTTCATGATCGTGACCGTCTCCGCGCCCCAGGCCTTCGCCACGAGGCCATTCAACACGCCAATGATGCCGGCGCTGAGAATGACCACGTGCTTCATGTCCTCGAAGGGGAAGAAGCGCAGGCCGTTCACGCAGCACGAGATGGGCTCCAGCAGCGTGGCTACTTCCTCGCTCATGTCGTCGGGAATGGGGATGAGGCAGCCTTGCTCCACGCCCTCGCGCGGCATGACCATGTACTCGGCGAAGCCGCCGTTCCACGCATAACCGATGGCCTTGAAGCCTTTGAGACAGCGAATCTGGTGGTGGCGCTTGCACGCGGGGCATTCGCCGCAGCCGATGACGGTCTGCACGGCGTAGCGCTTGCCCAGCTCCACGCCCTGGACGCCTTCGCCGAGTTCGACGACGGTACCCGCGAGTTCGTGGCCGATGATTTGCACGGAGACGGGCTTCTCGCCGCGGAGCACGCGCTGATCGGTGCCGCAGAGGGCGCTTGCGCCGACTTTAAGGAGCACCTCGCCGGGGCCGGGTTTGGGCTGGGGCACGTCCTGGACTTCAATCACACCGGGGGCGGTGATGACGGCTGCTTTCATTGTTTGGTGGGCTTTCTGGTTTTGTGGGATTGTCATAGGACGGATTCGACGGATAGGACTGATTATCAGTCCTATCGGACCTATCCGTCCTATCAGTCAAATGTAATCATCGCCTTCATTACGCCGTCCTGGTAGCCCGCGACGAGGTCGAAGGCCTCTTTCGTGCGCTCGAAGGGGAAGTGGTGTGTGACCATGGCCTCGGCGGGCAAGGTGCCGTCTTCGATCTGGTCGATGGCGGTGCCTGTGCATTCGTTCTGGCGGCGCACGTTCTGGAAGCAGATTTCCTTGCGACGCATGAGGTCGATCTGGAAGGAGATGCGGTCCACTTCGGGAATGCCAATCATCACCAGCTTGCCGCCGGGCGCGAGCATGTGGATCGCCTGGTCCACGGCCTCCTGCTGGCCGCAGCACTCAAAGACGATATCGAGGAGAAGGGGCTCGGCCTCGGCGATGGCCTTCACCGCGTCGAGTTGATCCACGTTGCCGGTCCAGTCCGCGCCGTTTGCTTTCGCCATGGCGAGGCGCGCATCGATCTTGTCCGTCATGTAGACTTTTCCCACGCCCTGGGCCTTCGCAGGCATGAGCACGCTCAGGCCGATGGGGCCGCTGCCGAGGATGCCGATGCGCTTGCTCTTCAGGTCGCCCGCGAGCTTGCATGCGTAAACACCGATGGCCAGGGGCTCACTGAGCACGCCCTGTTCCAGCGTAGTGTCGTCCTTCAGGGGAAAGCAGCAGTGCTGCGGCATGACGATGTATTCCGAGAGGCTGCCCTCGGCCTGACCGGGGCATCCGAGAAATTTCAGCTTGCGGCAGGTGTGGGCGCGGCCGCCCTTGCACTGGTCGCATTCGAAGCAAGGCATAGCGGGCTCGATGGCCACACGATCACCGGGTCTCACGTGGGTAACTTCGGTGCCCACGGCCTCCACGACGCCCGCGCACTCGTGGCCCACGGCGAAGGGATACTGCACGACCTGTACGCCGATGCGGCCCGTGGTGTAGTAGTGGACGTCCGAGCCGCAAACGCCGACGCGGGAAATCTTGATGAGGACATCGGAGGGGGCTTCGATTTTCGGATCGGGCACGTCGCGCATTTCCATCGCGCGGATGCCGGTGAGAACCATGGCACGCATGGGCAGGGGCTCCTGGGTTGGGGATTAGGTAGAACCATGAATTTACGCGAACAAGTATCCGCCGCTCGTTACCACGGTCCTCCGTGGTAACGAGCGCGGTCTAATTAAAGGCTTTCATTCGTGATTCAATTTTTGTTGTTAAATGATTCAATTTCGCTTATTCTACGTCATAAACAATCAGAAAGCAATTCGTAAGCCACGGACATGCGTCTGTAAGCGTAGTTATAGCAGTTTGTTAGGATTCAATAGTTCCCATGATTCAACTTGAGCGACATGAGCGCATATTAGAGCACCTGAACACCCATCGCTTCATCGGTTCGGAGCAGGCTCATGCCCTGATCGGGGCGAGTCCGGCCACTATCCGTCGGGATTTTAATGATCTGGCGGACAAAGGGCTTGCCCAGCGGACCCGGGGAGGATTGCGCCGCCTGGACCAGGTGGAGGATGGGGCGCTGCCCTATGCCTTTCGGGCGGAGCGCTATTCAGCGGAGAAGGCGGCCATCGCGCGCCGCGCCGTGTCGTTGCTGCAACCGGGTGATGCCGTTTTCGTTGACGGCGGCACGACGACTTATGCGCTGTCGCGATGTATCCCGGCCTTTCCGTTGACCGTGATTACGAACAGCCTTCGCCTGGCCTCGGCCCTGGGAGAGCGTGCGTCTCAGATGCCGGATCTTCGCGTGCTGCTGTCGGGCGGGGCACTGCACCCAGAAGCGGGACTGCTGGTGGGCCCGCAGGCGATGCGGACGCTGTCTGAGTACCACGCGGACTGGGCTTTCGTGTCGCCGGGCGGCGTGGATCGCGGTGGCATCTACAATACGAACGAGGACGCGGCGGCCAGCGAGCGGGTGATGATCCGCAACGCGCGCCAGACGGCGGTGCTGGCCGACCCGGGAAAGCTGGGCAAGACATCATTGTGCCGGATCGTCGGGCTGGATTCGGTGCAGCGGCTGATCACTACGGCGCACGTGGACGAGGCGCTGGGGCAACAGTTGGCGGAGGATGGGGTGGAGTTGATAGTTGATAGTTGATAGTTGATAGTTGATAGTTGATAGTTGATAGTTGATAGTTGACCGTTGACAGGTACGGGGCTGAAGTATGGCTCTATGGGTCGTAGGGGTCGGGTCAGGACGTTTGACCTCCAGCCTATAGTCCCCATTTACTGACATCGCGCGCATTGTTACATTGCAATTCCCAAAAGGGTGAGCTACTATTAGGATTCACTTGAGCAGTCGTCGGGAAAATCAGCAAACGTAAAGGTCTTATCATGCGGATGGAGGGAGATGAACGGCGCCGTTATCCCCGGAGCCGTCGTGGCGTGCCGGTCTTTGAAGACGCGGCGGGCCCCGGTGTATTGAATCACATCGACAATATCAGCGCGAACGGCGTGCTGTGCCACACGGTCAAACCGGTGGCGCTCATGACCCGCATGCGGATCGCCCTCGATCTGCCCGCGCCGGCCAACACCCGGATCGATGCCGAGGGTGTGGTGGTCCGTTGCGATCCCGACGATGTTGGTGACGACCACTTCAAGGTGGCTATTTTATTCACCAAGATCGATCCCGAGGAACACGAAGCCATCCGCAACTTCGTTGAAGAAGATATCGCGCTCCCGCGGGACGCGTTTTAGTCGCGGTGTCCAAGGGCGCACCGAGCAGGCGGAGGGGACTGACGCTGGACCGTGGACTCTTCGCGCTGTGCTTCGCGGTGCTTGGGCTCACGGTACTTTATCCCACGGTACGTCTCGGATTTGAAGCCGTTGCCCAATGGGATGCTTCCCTTATCGGCAGCGGAAAAGCCTGGCCCGCGATCCGCAATACCATCGGGATCAGTCTCGCCTCCGTGGCGGGGGCCGGTGTCGTGGGCGTGCTGCTGGCCTTTGTGACCACGCGCTACAGCTTCCCTGGATCCCGCGTGCTGGCCGCCTTGGCCTATCTGCCCTTCACGCTGCCGCCCCTGGTGGGCGTCCTGAGTTTTTATTACCTCATCGGCCAGGACGGCATCTTCACGCGCTTTGCCGATCAGGTGCTGGGCATGCCCGACATGGTGTTGCCGGGGCCCTGGGCTATCCTGCTCATCCACACTTACTCGTTCTATGTCTTCTTCTATGCCATGGCGGGTCCGGCACTGGCGTCCATGGACCGGTATCAGTTGGAGGCCGCGCGGACCCTGGGGGCCTCGCGCCGCCGGGTGTTTTTTCGCGTGACCTTGCCCCTGCTCCGGCCCGCGCTGGTGGGGGCATCCCTTCTGACCTTCATGTCCTCCTGCGCCTCCTTCAGCGCGCCCTATTTCTTTGGCGGGCGATTTCCCATGCTCAGCGTGGAGGTGTACGTCGCGCGGAACCAGGACAACCACGCTCAGGCCCTGACCCTGACGGTGATGCTGGCGCTGGTGTCGCTGCTGGGGATTGCCCTGTTCCAATCTTCGCGTCGGGGCGGCTCGGGATCGGGCTCCAAGGGCACGCCTCGACCCATCGGCAGTGCACCGGGCCGGATAGTCGCGGGGGTGCTGGCCTGGGGGGCCATCGCCCTGCTTCTGCTGCCTCATGTAACTATTCTGTGGCTTTCCTTTGCGGACTATGAGTCGTGGCACACGGAACTGGTGCCCACGGTCATGACCTTTTCCAACTACACCGAGTTGTTCACCAACCGGAACGCCTTCAGCCCAATCCGCAACAGCCTGTGGATGAGCGCGGTGGCCATGGCCGCCACCCTGGTGATGGCGCTGCCTGCGGCCTATCTGATCGCTCGAAAACGGCCGGGCGGTGCGTGGCTCAATGTGTTGGTGATGATCCCCTGGGCGCTTCCGGGCACGGTGATCGCCATCAACCTGATTGTGGCCTTCAACGAGCGCTGGCTGCCGATTTACGGCACCGTGTGGCTCCTGCCGCTGGCCTATTTTGTGCGCAACATCCCGCTGCTGACACGGATGGTAGGGGCATCGCTGGAGACTTTCGACGCGACGCTTATCGAAGCGGGGCGGACCCTGGGCGCGCCGAAGCGCTACTGTTTCTGGCGAATAGTTCTGCCGTTGGTGGCCCCAGCCGCCGGCGCGGGCGCGGCCCTCGTGTTTGCGACGTGCCTGGGGGAATTTGTCGCTTCGATCCTGCTCTACCAGCCCGCCAATATTCCCGTCGCGGTGAAGATCAACATGGAGTGGCGCGCATCGGTGGGCGCGGCCTTTGCCTACAGCGTGCTGCTGATGGTGCTGGTGGCGGGGACTTTTGGCGTCTCCAGAAGGTTTACGTCGCGGCTGATGTGAACAGGGCTTGTGCGTGGATCGTTGAGTTGCCCCGCTTCAGGCCTTACTCTGCTCGTAGAGCAGAATGGCCATGATGCTGATGGCGTCGGTGATTTCGCCGCGCGTGACCATGGCCACGGCTTCTTTCCAGGGCACCTTCTTGATCTGAAGCTCTTCGGTGCCCTCCGGGGTTGCGCCGACATGCTGCAGGCCGCGCGCGACGTAGAGGAAACCGCGCTCGCTGGAGTGGCAGTTGCTCAGGTGGATTTCGTGGCCCAGGGGTTCCCAATGGCTTGCTATGAGGCCGGCCTCTTCCTGCAACTCGCGCTTGCACGCTTCGAGGGGATCTTCGTCCAACTCCGCGCCGCCTTCGATGATTTCCCAGGAATAACAATCGAGGGGATAGCGGTATTGGCCTACAAGGTAGAGGGCGTCGTCATCGTCCAGCGCGAGGACACCGGTGGCGACGCGAGTCTCGACCACGCCGTAGATTCCCGACTTGCCGTCGGGGCGGATGACCTGATCTTCGCGCACGGCGATCCACGCGTTCTTGTATCTCACTTCGCTGGAGAGGGTCTTCCAGGGATTTCGTTCGGGGTTCATGGGGGCTCCTTCATGAGACAGATGGGCGCAGTATACTGGAAATCAGGAGCTGCACTATCCGTCGCAATGATTCGCCGCATTGCCCGGATTCAAGCTCTAAATGCAACATGCTGTAATAGGCGTTGTTTTTTCAAGACCTCGTTTGGACTTTGGAAGTATAGTTTTTTTCTTGGCCGGTTGTTGAGATCCTCCTCAATGATGTCCAG
>JBIJDL010000062.1:0-19793 GCA_044344195.1 Candidatus Hydrogenedentales bacterium | reverse complement strand
AAACAGGGTACCGGACAAGTCCAAGTCTATCTCCAAGGCTCCCCGCCGGGCGAAACCTTGACACCGACCTTCTCCCGCACTTTTCCCGTCAATGTCTCGGTGGTACTTATCGCTCACCCGCCGGCGGGCTGGGCTTTCGTAAAGTGGACGGGCGACGCAAGCGGCACTTCGCCCAGTAAGATAATCGGCATGAGCGCCGACAAGACGGTGACCGCAGTCTTTGAGCCGATCAAACTCACCGTAAGCATGGATCCAGCGGGCGCGGGTTCGGTCAATGTTACCCCACCGAATCAGACGGACGACGAGCCCTTCACCGTGACCTTCGCCGGCGCCATCAATACGCAGCAGGTGAGCGCGACCGCCTACCCCAATGTCGGTTGGGCCTTCAAGGAGTGGACCGGTGACCATACCGGCACCGACAATCCCGCGACCATTGATGTAAACGGCGAAGAGGAAGTGACGGCGGTCTTCGAGGAAGTAGAGCTGACCGTGGACACGGAAGGCAAAGGCGTGGTCCACATCGACCCGCCGGATATCACGCCGGAGGAAGAGGAATATCCCCATACGGAGAAGTACGCCTCCGCCGACCCGCAGGATCCTCCGGAAGTACTATTAACCGCTTCCCCGACGGATGCCAATTGGGGCTTCAAGGAGTGGACCGGCGATGTGGAGCCCCCGGCGGATGCGGCGGCTATCGCGGTGGTGATGGACGCGGCCAAGTCCGTGACGGCCGTCTTCGATCAGGTGGAGGTGACCATCACCGTCGAGGGCAATGGCAACGTATCGACCGCGCCCGTCGGCGAGGTGATATCCGAAACGAAAAAAGGCTTTGCCTATGGGGCCGAAGTGGCCTTTACCGCTACGGCGGACCCTGGCTGGGCCTTCAAGGAATGGAGCGGCGCGATCACGGGCGCGGAAGCAACAACCACGTCGGAGCCGATTCTGGAAGATGCTTCGGTGACGGCGCTCTTCGAGCAGATCGAATTGACGGTCGACACCCAGGGGACGGGGAAAGTAACCATCAGTCCGCCTGTCGTCACGCCGGAGGTGGAGGAGTATCCGCACACCGAGGTCTACCCGCTGTCGACCCTCGAGAATCCCCAATCGGTGACCTTGACCGCGGTCGAAGTCGCGAACTGGGGTTTCAAAGAGTGGACGGGCGATGTCGAGGGGCCGGCGAATCTTACGACAACGCAGGTCGAAATGGACGCGGCAAAAACCGTAACCGCCGTCTTCGAACAGGCCGTGCTCTCCATGAACGTGGAAGGCGAAGGCTCCATTGGGACAAGCCCCGCCGGCGAAGTGCTGTCGGCAACCAGGAAAGGCTTCCGCCCGGGCGATCCGAATGTGGAAGACCCCATCACGATTGAGGCCTTCCCCGGCGCGGAGTGGGGCTTCGAAAAATGGACGGGCGCGATCAACACGACGGACAATCCCGCACCCATCGAAATGGACAGCGATCAGTCGGTGACGGCGGTGTTCTATCAGAACACCCTGACGGTCACCAGCGGCGGCCAGGGGCAGGTGTCCACCGGTGGGGAACCGCGGACGCCCACGTTCACCGAGGACTTCAAACCGGGCAAGCAGGTCAACCTGGAGGCCCACCCGGAGGACGGCTGGTTTTTCGCGGGCTGGTCCGGCGCGGTGACCAGTGCGTCATCCACGGCCCCGGTGACGATGACGGAGGACAAGACCGTCCACGCGCTCTTTGAGCGTATCGAGTTGACGGTGGAGAAACAGGGCCAGGGCACCGTCACGGCGTCGCCGCCGGGTGGTCAAGTATCGGTCCCCTTTACGGAAGGCTACACGGCCAACCAACAGGTCGCGCTGAGTGCGACGGCGGCCCCTGGTTGGGGCTTCAAGCAATGGATCGGCGAGGTGACCCCCTCGGGCACCACGGCAACTGTAACCATGAACCGCGCGAAGACGGTGACGGCAGTTTTTGCCCAATCGACGCTGGACGTGGACAAGGATGGCGAGGGTACGGTAAGTGTGAGTCCCCCAGGTGGCGTCCAAGTGCTACCGTTTTCGGAGACGTATGCGTATGATAGCGACGTCACTCTCTCAGCAGTGGCCGAAACCAGGTGGGTATTCAGCGGTTGGACTGGCGATGTGCCAAATGGGAAAGAACACGATAACCCGGTCACGGTTGAATTAAAATCCGACAAAAGCCTCAGCGCCGATTTTGACCCTCTGGGCGTCATGCTGGTCGCGGAGAATGGGTTGACGGAATGCATGGAGGGGCGTGTTGTAACCTTTACTGCCACGGTGTCTCAGAACTTCCCCGTGAGCAGTACCAATCGGGCGACATTCACCTTTTACTTTCGTGACGCGGTGGGCAACTACTGGACGAAGACAGAGGTCTCCAGCCAACGTTCCTGTGATACAGATGCTTATGCGGGCGATGTCCCGGGCGGAGACGCCGACCACAAGTTTGCCGCGCAGATTGCGGTCGAGGTGGAATCTGGGGACGGTGCCGCATATATAGACTCCGAGACGATCTGGATCGATGTGTACGAACTCTGGATCGAATATTTTCGAGACGCCGCGACAGGAAAGGACTGGAAGGTCGTCGTCGGCGAAAGCATCGAGTTCAGCGCGATTGCGTCGTCAGATTGCACGAGTTGGACTTGGGACATGCCTGCGGGTGTGCCCGATATGTGGAACCCCACAGGCGGCAATTCAATAACCGGGGCAGGGATGACCATACCCTATTCAGATCTTCCCCAAGGTGCGGATTGGGCTAATTTTGGCGCTGCCTATGGCGAAGTAGAGGTCACATGCATTGACGGTGACGGGAATAGCCATAGCTTGAGTTCCAGCGATATGGGCCCAAGTCAAAGCGCCTACGTGTATTTTGATCCAAACTTGACAGTAACTGGCGTGGCACCCACGGGTGACGATACTCCGCCATGCTGGTTCGTCTATTGGCGAGGGGGGGCAGTGCCCGGCTTGGAAGACTTTGACTATCTGCATATTGCATCCTACGGTAAGTCTCAAGTGGCGCCTTCCCAGTGGTGGGGGTATAATCAGCAATTGTGGGTCGGACAACTGGCTGGCGGGATACACTATCCAAATGGATTGTTCATTAACGGCGTGGAATACGGAGGGGCTGCGGGAATAGATTGTTGCGCGGAAGTTGTGAAGCATGAAATACATCACAACACATTGGCGTTGGAAATAATGAATGGGGCGGTTGATGCAGATCCGACAACACCCGCTACAAATAAAGTGGGTGACAGACTCCCGGATGGGCGGGAGCCCGCGTTGGGGTGCAATACAGCAAACGAGGATACATACAATCTCGCAGCAATTAAGGCTCAGCAGTATGCCGAATACGGAGATGGCGAATACGCCGCAATAGTTCACGGTCACGGTGCCCTTGGCGTTGTCACTAAAGACTGGAGCAAAGGAGGCAAGCAGTGGTGAATGCAGATTATTGGTTACACGATTTTTGCGTGCGTATTGTACTTGTGCTCGCCGCTGTTGTCCTTAGTTCGTATGTTTGGTCGGGAGAGTACGACGCGAGGGCAATGAATCTTATCAGCGACGACCCTGGGACTCGGAACAGTGCCCTGATGGAGTTGTCCGTGGCTGCCAATCGTGCCGACGCTCGCGGCGAGTTCTTCGATTTTTCGAGAAAGGAGGAAATATTCTCCAAGCTGAGCGAAATCGAGGACTTTGATTATGTGAGCAACGTAGCCAGGCTACTTTCCAGACTACCTATTGACGCGGTAGTGCTGGAACGAGCCAAGTCGATTTTGTCCCAGCCAGCGGGGCCGGGAAGCAAGACCTCCCTTGTGGCGGCATTGCAATACACGAGGCAGCACGCACTCGACACATTTAGAGCTTATTTCGAGACCCTGACCTATGACGAGATCGACGAGGAACTTGCCCAAGCATTGATCGGAGATGAAATAGTCCATGCTAAGCGGGTCGCCTACTATCGGGCTCTTGTGGCGTCTTTCTTGACGTGGACACCGCCCGCCAATTCATTCGATTTCGAGAATCCCTTCCGCGTGAAACTGCTCGAAGCCCACCGGGAGACACTGGGGGAAATCTTCCGCGAAATGTACGCCGAACCTTTCCGCGCGATACCCTTGGAACTAATTTGGCTGTGGGGAGAAATGGGTGCAATTGAGGGCGTCCCACTACTGGATTTGCTGCTTCAGGAGTATGCGGAACGGCCATCGCCGCGAACAGCCATCAGCATCGGCAGTGCGTTGGGTACCCTCAACGTCACGATGCTGGTGGACTACGGGTTCACAGATGAGGAAGTGCGCGCCATCTGGAAGGAGGTTCTCGGTTCACGGTGGCCCGCAGTGCAAGACAAGGCGATTGACGAGATTACAGCGTACTGGCGGAACAATTGGGTTGAGGTAAGGGAAGATTGTAAGCGCCGAAGTGTGCCTGAATTAGGTTAGTGTGAGAATGAGCGGCAATTGTGACAACACAAACAGGAATCAGTTCGATGAATATTTTGCTTGGAACGACACACCAACGACCCGCATCCGGCGGCGTTCTTGCAGCTTGCCTGTGCATGGTGATTGTGTGTACTGCGGCTGCCCAGCAAGACCCTCCATCAGACGAAGCGCAACGGTCAGATACTAAGGAAAATGCACAGTTCGCGGAGTCGCTCGGCAATGCCTTTATCGATGTTGTCCAGGAGAAAGGGATTTCAAAAGGGGAGAGTTCGGCGGTCGATTCGTTTCTGGATGCACGCGACGCCAAAGATCGCGTTAAGACGTTCATCGACATGCAGTTGGCGCTGCCGGTCGAGGCAACGGGCGAGCAGCGCATGGAAGCGCGGATGAACCTCCGTAGGCTTTGGTGGGTGGCGGCACCAAAACTTGTGGACTCTCTTGGGGATAAGAATGGGTACGCAAGCGAGTCCGCGCAGGAAACGCTGGTCATGATGCGATCAGAGTCAGTGGTTAAAGCTATTATCCAGCGGCTGGAGAGCACGGACGATCAGAAGGTTTGGATAGCCGGGCTTTATACTCTTGGCATGATGACCGAGAAGCACGACACGATGGTGCCCGACCGAACGGTTATGGGCGAGAAGGAATCTCGAGAGATGGCCGATCGCCTTATTAAGCCGTTTTTAACGAGGGTCCAAAAGGGGAAAAAAGACCCCGAGTTGCAGAAGGTGATCAGTGATGCGCTTCGCCTCTTGCAGGAGGCCACCGACCGGCGCTGGCGGAAGATCACCAACCCGAACGAGATCCCGGAAAAGTTTCGAAATCTGCCTCAAGAGCGCCCTCAGTAATCTGCTGCCGGATTCCAACTGCAATCGCTATGGGAACGAGGCACGATGGTGTGTGCATTGAATCCGGTGGCTGTCGCATCGCAAAAAAATGGCCTTGTCATGATGGGTTGAACCAGAAATGGGGGTGGGCACTTATAAAGTACCCGCTTCACCCCTTCCTGCCCACCAGCTCGCCCTAACCCCATACCCGCCAACCCCTTCCCCATTCAGCACCGCAATGTCCGATCCTAATCTATAGGGGAGGCCGATCAACCCGTCCCCATAACCGAACTCATTTCAGGGAGGGAAAACCCCATGCAGACGGCTCGACGCTACGACCCCACCAAAGACGCCAAGTTCCACGTGTCCATCGCGACGACCGAAGAAGTCCGTGGTAAACGGGCGACGCCCCGCCCCGAGTGGACGGGCCCCAAAGGGACTGTCCTGCACGACCGGGAGCCCTGGCAGGCAGAATGCGCCTCGTGTGCGAAGGTTGTCCAGGATGAAGATGCGACTCCTCAACGTGCGGGACTGTCCCCCGCAGTTAACTTCGCGGGCCGCTCCCGAACGCGCAGCGGGCCTCGGCGTGTCATGGGTCATCGGCTTGATACGGGGCTTCAGGTGGAGGCCCCTCAGTGGACCCGACTCCTGGAAGGCTGGCAGTTGTCGCCCGCGCAGGATGGCAAGAACCCGGGTGAGCAAGGGGCCCGGGATGCCTTCAAGGCGACCCTGACCCCGGAAGGCACCCCGGTGGATCGGGCCTGATCGGTCTGATGAACGCCAGATTTTGCCCAGCGTCCCCCTTTCGCGTACAATACCGCCCAGCGAATCCTGTTTCAGCGGAGGAGTAGCATAATTGGTAATGCAGCGGTCTTGAAAACCGCCGCCTTCGGGCTTGCAGGTTCGAGTCCTGTCTCCTCCGCCATGAGCTTTACAAAGCGCCCCGTTGCTCCACCTTTAGCAGCCGGGCGTTTTGTATTTTGCTGTGGATGTTGCAAGGACGATTGAATACCGCCTTTTTCAACTGACCGGGTCCCTTCAGCTTGCTCCCCTCCTTCCCCCATCTGCTATGCTGTCGGGACAACACCAACCCTTCGGAGATGCACGCGAAATGGCCGATGAACAATCAGAAAAGGAAGTAACCCCCGAAGAGCCCGCGACGTCGGACCAAGCCCCGCCGTCCGATACGTCCCCCGCCGAGGAAGCGTCCGCCACGCCGCCCGAACCCGCCCCTCCCGCGGATCCACGGTTGAGCATCACCATTCCCTTCGCCGTGATCCTCGTCCAACTGCTTTTCACGCTCTACTTCGTGAATACGAGCACCACGCCCTTTCGCACCTATGTGGGCATCGGCATTACTCCTCTCCTGGGCACTTTGGCGCTTGTGGCGTGGTGGGGCCTGTCCATGTCGGTACCCTGGCGCCAGCGCCTGACGGGTCTGGCTCTCGTCGGCGCGGCGACCTTGCTGCCCGTCCTCGTAAGCCGGCCCTTCGCGCCCTTCCTGCTGGTCTATGTGCTTCCCTCCATGACCGTGTTGCTCGTAGTTACCCTCGTGGCCACGGTTCGCATTGCCTGGCCTGAGCGCCGCCGACTCCTATTGATGGCCATGGCCCTGTGCTCGATCTTCTTCTGCTTCACCCGCGTTGCCGGCGTCGATGGTAATATGGCCCCGCTCATCGCCTGGCGCTGGGCCGGACCGCCGGAGCTGAGCGCCACCACCGTCACCACCGGCAAGACCGCCGCAGTGGCCTTGAACATCGAGCCCGAAGACTGGCCCGCGTTCAGAGGCGCCCGGCGCGACAATCGCAACATGGTCTCCCGTTTCGGTGTGGACTGGGCCGCGAATCCCCCCCGCGAGCTGTGGCGTCGCCCCGTGGGCCTTGGATGGTCCTCCTTTACGGTTATTGGCGACTATCTGTTTACCCAGGAGCAGCGGGACAAAGAAGAAGCAGTCGTCTGCTATGAAGTGGCAACGGGCGCCGAAGTATGGAGCAACCGCATTCCCGAGCGCTTCGACGACGTCATGGGCTCGGGGCCACGGGCAACACCGGCCTACGACAAGGGCAAGCTCTACACCCAGGGCGCCACGGGCATCCTACAATGCATTGACGCGGCCACCGGCGCGACGGTTTGGAAGCGTGACCTGAAGGAGGACGCGGGCAGGGGCGTGCCCCAATGGGGCTTTTCCAGCTCACCCCTGGTTGTGGGGGGTCTGGTCTACGCCTATGCGGGTGCGGGCGATGGCAAGAGCCTCCTGGCCTACAAGACCGAGAACGGCGAGCCCGTCTGGGCCGCTGGCAAGGGCACAAACGGTTACAGCTCGCCCCACTTTGCCGAAGTGGCCATCGCGCCCCAGATACTCCAGATCAGCAACCACGGAATCGAAGCCTTTGATCCCGCGACCGGCAAGGTACTCTGGGAAGACATCTGGGATATCAAGAGCAACCCCCGCGTGGCCCAGCCCTACATGGTCGACTTCTACACGCTGATCGCCGGCACGGGCCAGGGCAAGGGTGCGCGGCTCCTCAAAGTCGTTAAGGAAGGGGAGACCTTCGTACCCAAAATCCTATGGACCAGCGAGAAGTTCCGTCCCTATTTCAATGACTACGTCTTTCACGATGGCTATCTTTACGGCTTCGATGGCAATCGCTTCGCCTGCGTGGATGCCGCGAACGGCTTCATGCGCTGGACCGGCGATCGCCTCGGTGGCCAGATTCTTCTGCTCAACGCCCTGGACATGCTTCTCCTCCTGACGGAAGAGGGCGAGGTGCAACTGGTCGCCGCCTATCCCTCCTCCATCGAATTGAAGGGTCGCCTGAAAGCGCTCGACAGCAAGACCTGGAATCACCCCGTGGTATCGCGCAACAAGCTTTTCGTGCGCAATGACCGCGAGGCCGTGTGCTATGAATTGCCGCCCGAGCCCCCGGCGGAAGAAACGCCCAAGGAGGGCGCTCACTGAAACTAAAAGCCCCGCAGGCGTCAACGCGTGCGGGGCTTACAAATTTAGAGGAGATGCCGGAGGGGGCATCCGACATCTCCGGTGAGGTGCTGCATCTGGCAGGGCCAGACGCAGCAGAGATCGTCTTCACCAACGAGTGAATTTAATTTTTACGCAGCGCTTTCAACCCCAGGAACGCTGAAACCGGCAGTGCGATGACCACCACGAGTAGTGTAACAAATAGTACACCTCGGTTTCCACTTCCCTCATCCAGCGGCGCGGTGGCAGGCGCAGGAACCGCATCCACGGAAGGCACCAGTGCCGCCGAAGCAGCGCCAGCCTCGTCGCCTTCCCCGGCGTTCAGGGGCGACGTCTTCCCCGCCAACACCATGGATTCCTCCCGAGTGTCCGCAGACGGCCCCGACCCGCCTCCCGCCGGAAGTCCCGTCGTAGCAGCGGTTTCATCATCACCTCCTCCAGAGGGCGAATCTACCGGCGCGGCTGGACCGCCAGCGGGGTTCCCTGCGGCGGCGATACTGGTCGCGGCCTTGTCCTTGTTTTCGGTGGGCTGAGCCACGATGAATTTGAAGCTCCCGGCCGGTCGCGCGCCGGGTTCCGGCTCCGCTTCGGCGGGACTTTCCGGGTTCTCCGCGTCTTTGTTCGGCTCTACCGAGGGGGGCTCTTCCGCCCCTTCATCCTCCGCACTTTCTTCGCCAAACTTCACCACCCGGGCCTGGCCACTGGAATCGATTTCCACACCCTCATAGGTCGCCATGGTGGGCTCGTTGATCAGCAGCTCCGATTGCCCGTTCGTTGGCTCGCCGATCTTCTCCAGCACCACCTGCACCACCGTGCCCGGCTCCACCACGTTCTGGTTGAAACCCATCATCACCACAATAAACTCACCCGGTTCGGCCACATTGGAGCTAACCTGCTTCTGGGCGGTCGCCCCTGAAGTGCCGATTTGGGCGGAGACGGGGCTGAACACAGCCGGGTCATAGGCCAGGCGGAAATCCAGCGCGGCCACCCCCTCGGCGTTCCCCTGAAGGTTCACAGGAAACGTATATTGATTGTTCTGGATGACGGGCCGACCGATGCTCAGGGTTCCCGCATGGGAGATCTGAAGCGGAAGAAGGAGGGAGACAGCCAGCATCAGACAGGTGCGGTGCCACCTCGTCGTACAATCGCTATTTGCGGTCGGTCGGTTCAGGATCCTGCTCTCCATGAGGTTGCGGCCTTTGGCAGGTCGCTATTCTCGCCATATATAAATTACGGAGCTGTATTCCATACGCGGGTCGGGGGACCCAACGCTCTCCTGACTTAACGTAGCGCAGCGCCATCCGTTGACACCCAATAAGCCGACCCCAAGATCTCAGACCTCATTCCGCAGGATTTTCCACCGATGTCCGCGCTTCGCTGTCCGGGGTGGAGGGCGTGTGCGCCTTCGATGCGGGTGGGGGCGTTTCTGCGGGGCGTAAGGCGAGCCACGGGAGGCATTCGGAGATAATTTCGGGATTTCGGGTCCAGTAATAGCGGGCAATCAGGATATACAAGTACATCCATACCAAGACCTTGAGGCCGATGGTTCCGAGCACCAGCGCCCGGTCGATGGCGTCCCGGATATGGACGATCTGCTCGATCGGCAGGTCGATAAAGGCTACGAAGGCCAGCACACCAATTTGAAACGCCTTGCCCAGGGACTCCAAGGTGGGTAAACCGGCTTCTACACATCGGTGATAGACGAAATGGGCGAGAAAGCCCGTCAGGCACCAGGAAATAAAATGGAAGGAGTTGATAACCGCGTTCTGGCTGAAGACATAACCCGCTTCCCGAAGCAGGTTAAAGGTCAACTCCGGCCAGAGGCCCAGCATGAAAAAGAGGCACCAAAGCAGCAACGCGGGCCAGCGCCAGAAATCGCGCGCGGGTGAAGGAGCTGACACTCGAAACCTCCAGAATTCAGTAAAATGGGAGCGGGTCAAAGCAGGCCCGATCTCATAATTGGAACAAAGCGCCCGCATGGAAGTCAAGGAAGGATGAAGGATGAAGGATGAAGGATGAAGACCGGCCTCTGGAGTCTGAAGCCTGCGTCAACTATCAACTATCAACTATCAACTATCAACTGTTATGATAAGCCCACGTTCGGTGCCACGTTACGTCGGGGTTACGGTGGCCCACCTCCCGGAGGCTTATTCTGTCGGGAAAGCCCAGACGAAACACGCTTTTAAAAAGGAGCATGGCATGGCACACACGGTATGTTTGATTCGCGGCGATGGTATCGGGCCTGAAGTCACCGAGGCGGCGCAACGCGTTATTGAAGCGGCGGGCCTCAAGATCGATTGGATCGAGTTGCCCGCCGGGGCCGGGGCCGTCGAAGAATACGGAAAAGTCCTGCCCACCCACACCATCGACCAGATCGAGCAACATAAAGTCGCCCTCAAGGGCCCCGTCACCACCCCCATCGGAAAAGGCTTCAAGAGCGTCAACGTCCAGCTCCGCATGCGACTCAACCTCTATTCCGCCATCCGGCCCGTCCGCAGCATCGAGGGCGTCAAGACACGCTACGAAGGCGTGGACATCGTCGTATTCCGCGAAAACACCGAAGGCCTCTACTCCGGCCTGGAAAACGAGATCGTCGAGGGTGTCATCACCAGCCTCAAGGTCGTCACGCGCAAGGCCAGCGAGCGCATCGCCCGCGCCGCCTTCACCTACTGCAAGGAGCGCGGTCGCAAAAAGGTCTCCGTGTTCCACAAGGCCAATATCATGAAGAAGTCCGACGGGCTCTTCCTCGATTGCGTCCGCGAGGTCCACCAGGCCATCGCCCCCGAGATTGAATACGAAGAGCTTATCATCGACAACGCATGCATGCAGATGGTTCGCGATCCCAGCCGCTTCGATGTGCTCCTGCTGGAGAATCTATTCGGCGACATTATCAGCGACCTCTGCGCCGGGCTCGTGGGCGGGTTGGGCGTCGTTCCCGGAGCCAACTACGGCGACGACGCGGCCGTGTTCGAAGCCGTTCACGGCAGCGCGCCCGACATCGCCGGCAAGGACATCGCCAATCCCCTGGCCGTGATCATGAGCGGCGTCATGATGCTGCGCCACCTGGGCGAAGACGCCCAGGCGACCCGCATCCGCGCGGCCTATGACGCCCTCCTCGCCGAAGGCGATCCCGCCGAAATCACCCGAGATCTCGGCGGAACCGCGGGCACGCAGGCTTTTGCCGATGCCGTCATCAAGCGGTTATTATAGGGGGCGGAAGCATCCCTTATTCGAGCCCACGGGCAGTGGAAGGAGCACGATTCGAATGAAGTACCTCCATCTGGCGGCGGCGCTGTGTCTGTGCGCCTCTGTATCCAGCATTTCGGCGGAAGAAACCTTCGATCTCGACGCGGTCATGGCGGTGATCTACCCCGAGTCCACCGGACCCTTCATGGGGGACTGGGAAGGGCAATGGTCGGAGCAGGAGGAGAAGGATCCATTCCTGGGTGCCCAGATCATTGCCCGGGGCAACGACACCTACCAGATCAATCTCGTTCCCCAGCTCGATAACCGGGGCGAGCCTTATGTTCAGACCACGGTCAAGCTGAAGGACGACAAGCTCAATTTCAAAAGCGGCAAATACTATGGCACCGTGAGCGCGGACGAGTTCACTGGTGGCCGCATCGAGGAGGATCCGGCCAAAAACGCGACATTCAGCCTCAAGCGCACCGTCCGTCCTTCACCCAATCTCGGCAAGTCGGCACCGGAGGGGGCCGTGGTCCTTTTCGATGGCACCAGCCTGGACGCCTGGGAAAACGATCCCGCCGGGCCCTGGGGCATTCACGATGGCGTGCTAATGTCCGTTCATCCCGAAGGCAAGACCCTCGTCTCGAAGCAGACCTTCAACGACGTCACCGCCCACATCGAATTCCGGCTGCCCTACCTGCCCGAAAAAACCGGGCAGGAGCGCGGCAATGGCGGCGTGTTCTTCCTGGGTGAGTATGAGGTGCAGGTCCTGGATTCCTACGGGCTGCCCGGCTACTACCAGGAATGTGGTGCCCTCTACAAGGTCTCTCCGCCCCACATCAACATGTGCCGCCCGCCCAACGAGTGGCAGAGCTACGACATAGAGTTTACCGCGGCAAAATTCGACGAAAACGGTAAGCAGATCGCCAACCCCCGGATCACGGTAAACCACAACGGCAAACTCATCCACAACGACGAAGAGATTCCCCTCGTCCCCACCAACTCCTACAAGGACCGGATCGCGCCCCACCCCAAGGGACCGGGCCACTTCCAGCTTCAGGCCCACCGCAATCATGTGCAGTATCGCAATATCTGGGTGGTGGAAAAGAAGTAGCACGTCCTATCGCGACCGCACGCGCGTATTGGACTCGTTACCACGGTCCTCCTTGGTAATGCATGCCGTGCCGCTCCTGCGGCACAAGTCATTGTAGAGAGCATTTCGCAGCGCAACATGCCTGGCGCGAATGCTGTGCACGCCGGAGCGTAAACCTATGCATTACCACGGGGAACCGTGGTAACGAGGATGAATTTTCATGCTGCGTTTTCAGGACAAAGTCGTTTTCATCACCGGTGCCTCCTCCGGCATCGGCGCGGCCACCGCGCTCGAATTCGCCCGCGAGGGGGCCACGGTTGCGCTCGCCGCCCGGCGCGCTGATCGCCTGGACTCGGTCAAGGCGGACATCGAAGCCCTCGGCGGAAAAGCCCTGGCCCTCACCTGCGACGTGACCGACCGCGCAAGCATCGATGCTGCCGTCGCCGAGACGGTGGAGGCCTTTGGCCGCATCGATGTCGTCTTAGCCAACGCGGGTTTCGGCGTGAGCGGCGCCGCAGTGAAGCTGAAAACCGAAGACTACCGCCGCCAGTTCGAGGTTAACGTCTTCGGTGTTATCGACACCGTGTACGCCACCCTGCCGCACCTCCAGGCAAGCATGGGGCGTCTGGCTATTGTCAGTTCCGTCATGGGGCGGGTGGGCCTGCCCGCGTCCGGCCCCTATTGCGCCAGCAAATTCGCCATGGTGGGATTCGCCGAATCCATCTACTACGATCTGGCCGAGATCGGCGTCAGAGTCACCTGCATCAACCCCGGCGTGGTCTCCAGCGAGATCCGGACCCTCAACAACCGCGGCGAGCATACAGGCCGCAAAGACCCCGCGCCGAAATACCTCGTGATGCCCACCGACGTGGCCGCCCGGAAAATGGTGCGCGCCATCTACCGCCGTACACCCGAATTCACCTTCACGGGACACGGCCTCCTCGTCACTTTTCTAAACCGGCACTTTCCCCGCACCGCCCGCTTCCTCATTCGATTCCTCACCAAAGGAAGGATGGCCAAGGTGGAAAAAATCAAGCGCGGCGAAAGTTGACAGTGGACGGTGGGCAGTGGACAGTGGACAGTGGACAGTGGGCAGTGGCAGTGATCTGCTGTTGTATTGTTGATGTTAATTCTGCAAATCTGTTGTTCCCATCCATCCTATCCGTCCTGTCACCCAAGAAAAAAGGCCAGCACCATAGGCGCTGGCCTGAATCTTCTTCCGCTATCAACTATCAACTGTCAACTATCAACTAACCACGTAGGCTTTCTTGATGTAGTCGAGATTCGGATGAGCCTTCTCCAGATAGGCATTGCCCTGATCCTGGATGCGACCTTGATCCGGCGACTCGCCGTACTCGTCGTTGATGCCTTCCACGGTTTCCATATTCTCGATCACTTCCCCAATGGGGGAGAATCCCTGGCCGTCGAGGAAGGTGTTGTCCCCGAAATTGATGAACAACTGGGTCGTGCGCGTGCCCGGGCCAGCCGTGGCGAAGGTCAGCGTGCCCTTGCGGTTGCTCTGCTTGACCGGGTCGTCCTGAATTCGGTCGCTTTTCCACTTTGAGGAGACCTTGGGATCGCCATGGATACCGAACTGGACGATGAAGGGACGGGGCTTCGTCACGACGCGAAAGAAGCGCACGTCCGTGAAGAATCCCTCTTCGACCAGGCCCAGAAAGCGGGCCGCGCCGCGGGGTGCCCAGTCGTCATGAATTTCAACGGTGAAGTCGCCACAGGTGCATTCAAATTTTACTTTGACCGACATTCTAATCTCCGGGGGGTTGTATTTTCAGGGCATCGCGGGATCGGGCAGGTTACTTGACCAGCGAAACCGTGGTAATCATGTCGAGGTTCGGAAAGTCCCGATTCAGGTAGGCCGTGCCCTCTTGTTTGATCATGGACTGATCGGGCTGCTCGCCGTATTCGGCGGTGATCTTTTCCACGTTCTCCATGCCGAAGACCACTTCGCCGAAGGGGGTGAAGCCCATCTGGTCGAGATTGGCATTGTCCCCGAAGTTGATGAACAACTGGGTCGTGCGGGTGTTTGGTCCCGAGGTGGCGAAGGTGATCTTGCCCTTCTGGTTGCTCTTGCGTACCGGCTCGTCCCGTAGGTTCTTATTCGTAAACTGCGCCGTCATCTTGGGGTCGGCCGCCAGGCCGAACTGCACGACAAAGCCGGGCACCACGCGGAAGAAACCCGAATCGTTGAAAAAGCCCATCTTGCAGAGTTCGAAGAAGCGTTTGGAACCTTCTTCAGACCACTTGGCGCTGCACTCTACAACAAAAGGGCCCGCCGTCGAGTCAAACTTCACGCGGAAAATTTCCGGCGCGGTTTCCGTCCACGGGATCACTTCATAACCTTCCAGACTGGTGGGTTGCGGCGTGGGCTCCCCCGCCGCTTCATCGAGCGCCGGGGTGGCTGCCTCCGTCTCGGAGCCGGCCTTCGGCGTTTCTTCCTTTGGCACTTCCGTTTTCGACAGCTCGGCCGCTTCGGCCAACTTCTTCTCCGTCTCCGCCGCCTCCGCCAGCTCCGCTTCGGTCTTAATCGTCTGCTGGAACGCGGTACGGACCACAACGATTCCCGCAATGACAATCACTACCCCGAACAATGTAATCAGGTTACGCTTCACGGCAACTCTCTCCTTAAAACTCAACGCGTTGACAAGGCTACGCCAGAACTCCGCCAGAGCGGGCTGCAAAACTCAAAGCGGGTATCATACCTGCTCTTGTGTCAACCCCGCAAATGTGTTTTCCATGGACAGTTGGGCCGCCACTGCGGATCTTCCCCCAAAGGTCAACTGTACTAACCCATTTTCCTTTCAGTATACTCCCCCTAGTGAGCCACAGCGGGAGAGTTGCCATGTTTCAAGATTTTCGGGTTGCCTATCTGCGTAAACACGTCAAGGTCAAAGACGCCCAGCGTTTTTCCTTCCTTCGGCAGATGGTGGCCTATTTTTTGTCCGAGTCGGCCCGAAAAACGCCCCACGCGGCCATGGTCGCCCAGTACGACGTCACCCGGCTCGTGGAATACGGTCAGATCAAGGGCGGGGAAATCGCCCAGGCCGCCGAAGCCATGGACGAGAAATCCCTCTTCCGTCGGGCGATTCACAAGAACTTTTCGGCGTTCTTCCTCAAAGCTATCGCCCACGGTCTTCACCATACCCCGTGCATGAACGCCTTCATCGACTATGCCCCCTTCCTCAACGGCGGCACCCTGTACCGCGCGGAAGACATCAATCTGAGTTTTACCGCCCACACCAAGCACGGCGTGGTGCGGCCCGTGCTGCGCAACCCCCACCTCAAATCCCTGGAGCAGGTGGCCTCGGAAATGCGCGACCTCGTCCGCCGGGCGCGCCGCACCGATCCCGAGCAGCTCTATTTCCAGGCCGCCGGCATCTACGCCAAGGTCGGCCTCAAGGAACTGGATCTCAAGGCCGCCGGTGCCCTCTGGATCACCCTGCGCGGCATGCTCTGGCAGCGTCCCGTCCCCGAGCCGGGCTACGACAAAATTCCCGATTCGGACAAGCTCCGGGTCGAAGATATCCTCGGCGCCACATGCACCGTGGCCAATATCGGCATGATGATCTCCGGCAACCAGACCGTCACCGTGATAGTTCCGCCCGAAGTGATGATGTTCGGCATCGGCGATCTGAAGCTGGCCCCCTGGGTCGTGGATGGCCAGGTCGTTCCCCGCTACACCATTACCATCACAGGCTCCATGGATCACCGTGCCTTCGACGCCGGCGAAGCCTTCCCCTTTGGCAAGCACATCAAGCGCTACTTCGACAACCCCGAGCTCATCTTCGAGTGGAAAGAGGGCGATCCCATCTGAGGATTGCCGCTGTGAATAGAATTTTACTTCCGAACAATTTCACCACGAAGGCCACGAAGTACACGAAGAAAAGAGAGAGAGCGGGGCGCGCGTCGAACGTGGCATTTCGCATATAAAAGGAGCACTGCCGAATTCATTGAAGTGGCCGGGCCGAGTGTTGGCGAGTTTCCTGACCGACAAGTCTCCTGCTTCCTTCGTTTCTCTTTTTTCTTCTTGCACTTCGAGACCTTCGTGGTAAAAAATACTTGCCATCGGCCACAGGCGGCATCCGGAAATTTGCGGTTCCTCCGCTCCTATACGAAACCGGCTCCAAACCCCATGGGGTCCGAAGCCGGTGAAGAATCTTTTCCAATTTGCGAATGCGGGAACTACTTTTCCACGATTACCAGAAAATCGTTGTAGCTCTTGCCGTGGTTCGCCGTAATCGAAACAACGGTCCAGCCGTCCTTGAGCATCTGGTCAAGTTTGTCTTTATTTGAACCATTGGATTCAATGATCAGCGATGACTGCATGGCGCCTCCTCCTGGGACCGTGGCGAAAATCCGATTTAAGCCCGCCCCGCGCATCGGACCGAGCCCCAACAAAACCGCAGCGATAGTAGCATGTTTTTCAGGCAGAATAAAGTTTTCGGGGACTGCCCCCGCCCGACTCATGGCGAATAGCGCGGAGTCGTGGCGTGAGAGAATCGGCGGGGACTACTGCAACTTCACCGCACCCAGATTCACCGTCGAACCGGGGGGCAGCGGCGTCTCCCGCACTTCCAGTTGCGGGCCCGTCGTCACCTTGAAACCCAGGACAAATTCGCCCGCAGGCAGATTGGGGAAGTGCACCACGCCTTCCGCGTCGCTGGTGGCCTGGGCCGGCCACCATGGGCCGCGCGTGGCGTGGGACAACATGAGCGCCACGGTCTGGCTGGCTGCGGGCTGGCCGTCGGGCAGGAACAATTGGGCTTCCAATCCCGATGCGCCCACCATCTGAATCGTGAGGGTTTCCTCGACCGAGGAGCCGCCGGGCAGCACCTCGTAGAAATTGTTCGGGAAGTAGTCCAGCGTCGGATCCCAGGCGCGCAGATAGAGATGCTCCTTGTTCTCGAAGCGAATCGTGCCGATGCCCGCCGTGTCCGTGGGATCGCCCATGGCCACCGGTTTGTCAAAGGCATTCGGCTGGTGCGTCACGATGGGAGCCATGCCCTGGAGAGGATTGCCCGCAAGATCCACCACCTGCACTGTTGCATGGATGAATCCTGTTTCGCTTGCGGGGGCTGCGGGCACGGCTGCGTTTTCCGGCGCGGGTACAGGTTTCGGTTCAACGGGCGCGGGCGGAGGCGGTGCGGGCGCGTCGGCGGGTTTGTTGGGATCGCCACAGCCTGCCGCCGCGAGACTCACAATGAGTGCAAGGCCTATCCGTCTCATTCTAATGGCTCCTGGGTGTCAAACTGCGTGCGGTATAGTCGGGCGTAGGCGCCGTTCTTGGCCAGCAACTCGCTGTGGCTGCCCTCTTCTACAATGCGGCCGTCCTGAATCAACAGGATGCGGTCCGCGCGCTGAATGGTCGAAAGGCGGTGCGCGATGATGAACGCGGTCCGCCCATCCAGGAAGTGATCGAGCGCATCCTGTATCAGGCGCTCGCTCTCGGAATCCAGGCTGGAGGTCGCTTCGTCCAGAATCAAGATACTGGGATCTTTGATGAAGGCCCGCGCAATGGCCAGGCGCTGGCGCTGGCCCCCGGAAAGCGTCGAGCCCCCTTCGTCCATCCGGGTATCATAGCCCTTCGGCAATTTCTCGATGAATTCCACCGCGTGGGCGGTTCTCGCGGCCCGCTCAATTTCTTCCTGCGTGTAGTGCGACTGGCCCGCGGCGATATTCTCGCGAATCGTCTCCGCAAAGAGGATCGTGTTCTGGGTCACCAGGCTGATCTGCTCCCGAAGACTGTGGGCGGAGACTTCGCTGATGTTCTGACCATCAATCAGGATAGCCCCGCCCTGAATGTCGTAGAAGCGGGGAATCAATTTGATGATCGTGCTCTTGCCCGAGCCGCTGGGCCCCACCAGCGCGACGGTCTCTCCCTTGCGCACGTCCAGTGAGAAATTCTGGAGCACCGGTACTTCGGAACTGTAGCCAAAAGTCACGTTGTCGAAGCGAATGCTCCGCTCCATGGGCACCAGCGCGGGGGCCCCTTCCCGCTCGTCGATTTCCGGGGTCATGTCGATAAATTCAAAAACGCGCTCGGCGCTGGCGATACTGGTCTGTATCATATTATTCACCGCGGACATCTTGCGCAGCGGATCCAGAAGCATGGCCAGAGCGATGAGCAGCGTCGTCAACTCGCCCAGCTTGAGTTCGCCGGTCTCCATTCGCTTCGCGGCATAAAGCAGAAACACGGTCACGCCCAGCACGAGGATAAATTCGGTCACCGGGCCGGTCGTCGCATGAAGGCGCACCATCTGGAGGAGGAAACGGCGCAGCCGCGTGATCTCCGTCCGCACGCGCTCGATCTCGTAGCGCTCCATGGTGAAAACCTTGACGATACTGATGCCGTTCACGGTCTCATTGACCACGGAGGCCATCGTCGAAATCTTCTCCAGAGAGCGGCGCGCGCTCTTGCGCATTTTCATGCCGATTTTGGTGAGCACGATGATCACCGGCGGCATACCGCACACGCCCACGAGCGTGAGGAGGGGATCGGTCCACAGGGCGAATCCGAAGAAGCCGATGGCCTTGAAGGGCTCGCGCATCAGCTTGACCAGCACGCCCTCCAAGCCGCGGTTGACCATAAAGATATCATTGGTAAAGCGGGCCAGGGTGTCGCCCGTCGTGCGGGTCTCAAAATAGCCCACCGACTGGGCCATGAGGTTGTTGTACATCTGCCGCGCCATATCGGTGGAAATATAGGCACCGATGGCCCCGGAGTAGTACTCCTGAATAAAGCGCGCCACGCCCGTCACAAAGGCAAAAATGATCAGGAGCAGGCAGGTGTATTTTACCGCGTCCGTCTTTTCAGCACGCATAGAGGTCACCAGGCCGTCGAATTTGCTTTCGATCCAAACAGGCGGGCCAACGTAACGTTCCAGCATCGTGCCGGGAACAGAATCGATCGAGTTCTGTATCCACGTGTTCATGTCCCGAATGCTTTGGAGGTGCCTGTCCCGGGGATCTTCGTGCTTCAGCGCGCCGTCCTGCTCGTAGTCCGGCACGAAGTAGGTTAAGTTCACCACTTCCCGCACGGTGATCAACATGGCCGTGAACGAAGCGGCGATAAACATGGCAAAAAGAAGGGAAACAATCAGCCGGTACTTATACTGCCACGTGTAGCCCAGCAAGCGCCGGTAGACCGTCCAGGCAGAGCCTTTCGGTTTAGGGGCGGGATTGGTTGCAGGTTCGCCATTTTGAGCAGGGAGAAGCATGAAAAAAGGTGCCTTCAGGGGGGTAGATTCGTCCCATAATGCTAGCACAGGCCC
>JBIJDL010000398.1:0-6115 GCA_044344195.1 Candidatus Hydrogenedentales bacterium | reverse complement strand
TGTTCTCGAAGTTCAATCCGCGGTGAGACGACGAGCTGAAATCCTCGGTGTTGCTCTTGAAGCTGTACACGAGGGACAGTTCGGGCCGCTCCAACTGGGTCAACCCGCCGGGGTTCCACGAGGCCGCCGTGGCGTCGTCCGCGATGGCGATGAACGCGCTGCCCATGCCGAGGGCGCGGGCACCGCTGCCGACCACATTGGGCGACGAGTTGATCTCCAACTGCGCCCAGGCCGCGCACGGTGCCAGACTCAACGCGAGGCTACATAGTAATTGCAGGCATGCCTTGTTCAATCGTGGCACCCTCCTCTCCGGTTTGTACCTGTTGGGCCTTCACGCCGCTACCCAGGAAACTCAAGATTCTGCCGCGGCCGACCGGCACGAATTCGCCGGGCTCAAGCACTTCGCCCGTGGTCTCGTCTTTCCAGGGTTCCTGCTCCTGCACGAAGAGGAAGTAGGCCCCTTCCTGAACCTCGTCTTCCTTGGTCCAGTTCACGAGCACATCTGTGCCTCGCACCGAGGTGACTTCACCGGAAAGGCGCGGGTAGCGGGCGGACAACTGCTCGGACAGGGCCTTGCAGGCCGCCTCGATCTTGGCGGTATCGTTCTTGTCATCAATGAAGGAGTCCAGCGTGGCGATCAGATCGGAAGTCCCTGCATCGATCAGGCGCGCCTTGATCTCCAGACCGGCTTGGTCGTGGGGGAAGACATCGGCCACGAGGAACACGAATGCGTTCGTCAGCTTGCCCAGGGCCAGCGCTTCATTCGGGTCGGCCAGGGCCGCCGAAAGCTGCTGCTCCGTGAGCACGTCCTGCAGGCGCGTGCGGTCCACCACGCGGAAGCGATCCGCCGCCAGGATCTCGGCTTCGGTCGCGAGGCGCAGGTTGTCGGTCACGCCGGCGTCTATATTCGCGCCGGCAAAGGCCAGCACCGCCACGGGCATGCGGGATTCCTTCGAACTCAGCTCCACGGGGCGCACGTCCACGTCGAAGGTCTGCGTGTATTTCTTTCCGCTCTCGTCCGTCGCTTCGATGTTGACCGCGATCTTGGATTCACCTTCGGCGCTCGTTTCGATCGGCAGGCGGCGGTTAAAGCTTTCCTTCGGCGCGCCTGTAAGTTCGTCGACCGGCGTGCCGTTGATGGAGAGCGACGTCACCTTGGTCTGGGTCACCACTTCGCCCGAAACGCGCAGCGTCCGGTTGTGGCGGTAGGGCTGATCGGGCTTGGGCGACTTCAGGCGGATCTCGCCGCCTTCGACCGCTGCGGCGGGGTCGTCCACCGCGAAGGTCAGATCCAGAAGCGGAAGTCCGGCGGCGCTGGCGTACTGCAACAATTCCGGGTGCTTCTGCTTCAGAAGCCACAGCTTGGCCTCGGCGGATTCCGGGTCGCCCTGGAAAACTTTGATGGCGGAGCGGGTTTCGTTGCCCGCTACGTCGCGCGCGGCCAGCACAAAGGTGTTCTCACCTGCGGCCAGCGGCAGCTCGGAATTAAAATCGACCTTCGGGGAACCGGGCGCTTCCTTCACGACCTTCTGGTCGACCGACACGGAAACAACGCCGTTCTTGTCGACGGTGGAGCCTTCCAGAATGACGGTGCCGTGGTCGGTTACGGTGGGTTCGATGGGCGAAAACACGCCGATGGTGGGTCCGGTCAGGTCTACCGTGACCTCCACTTCCTTTTTCACTTCCTTCTCGGATAGGTCCTTCGCGGCAACTTCGATCTTGTGGGTGCCTTCGTCCAGCACCACTTCCTTCTTCGCCGCCAAGGTCTCTCCGGACTCGGTGGCACCGCGCTGGTAGACTTTCTCTGCGTTTACGGTGACTTCGGCAACGCCTACGTCGTCTTTCGTGTCCACTTCAAAGGTGAGCTCGCGCGTCGATATGACGGCGCCTTTTTCCGCGATGGGTGCGGGTGCAGGCTTCGTCGGCGCAGGGGCTGGGGTTTCAGGCTTGGCCGGTTCGGGTGTCGCGGAGGCTTCGGGCTTCGCAGGTTGGGGAGCCGGGGCTGGCATCGTCGCCTGGGCAACCTGCACGGGGGCAATCACCATCGCCAATTCCGGCTCCGTGCTGTCCGTCACCGTGCCCTTGGCAATTTTCTCGCGACGTACCAAGTCCAAGTAGTAGTGGGCACGCTCGGTGTCCACCTGCTCCAGCGAGGCTTTCAGGGCGGCTTCGGCGGCTTCAAGATTGCCGAGATGAAATTCGACAATGCCCAACTCGCGGTTGGGGAAGTACTCCACGAAGTGAAGACCGTAAGTGCGGGCGCGCCAACTATCTTCGGAGCGGCCTTCGAGGGCCTTCTCCAGATCGGTTTTCGCCTCGGCGTAGAACTTGCCCGCGAGGTAAGAACTGCCCCGCTCGGCATAGCCCCACCAGGTGCTGCGGAAATTGCCCTTGGTTGTGCCGTAGGTTTCTCCATCTTCGCCCTGACGCGCACTTTGCTCCGCCGCGCAGCCGCCGAGGATCAATCCCAACACGAGGGTAGCCAGTAATTTCTTAGCCATGCATCATCCCACCTTCCCGAATAAGGTTAATCCTAGCATAAGCAGGAATCCTTGTAAACTATTTAACACCCTGCTGCGCTGCCTTACACCACGGATAGTGTACCGCACGAGAGCCCATTTCGGCGACTCCTGTCTTGGTGCCCGGTACCAGAAGCTCCATGGTACTCCTGCGCGCGGGGCGATTTGCAAGTCTGCGCGGGGACCATTACAAGACCGATACGACGGATAGGACAGATTAGATCAATCGGTCCTATCCGTCCTATCCGTCTAATTTGTCCACTGTCAACTATTGACTTGCGCCCCGTTACTGCCCCAAAATCAACATGGAGAAACCGTCTGCCATTCCCCACGCCATGATCAGGAGACTTTCATCATGAAAAAGGACCGAAACCTGCTTTTCGGTATGCTGGCCATATCCATGAAGAAAGTTCGGCCCGACAAGCTTGCGGAATTGGCCCGTCAGACCCAGTCGGGCGAGGATGCCGACCTGGGCCAGAGCCTCCTGGAAGCCGGGCTCATTTCCCGCGCGGACAAGGAGCAACTGGACAGCCTGGTGGAGATGTCGCTCAAGGAGCATGACGGCGACGCCTCCGCGACCATCCAGGATTTTGGGAAGAATCCAGAGAAAATATCCACGATGGTGGACTCTCTGGACGACTTTCTGGATGCCTTTGATCGGAACGCGGCGAAGCAGGCGGGTGCCAGCCGGGGTGAAACGCCCCCGGACTCCCTTCTGGGCGATGTGGGAACCGATGGCTCGGCCACGGGCAACTTCCCCGTGGAGCTGGACTCCCTCCTCGAAGGGGGCGACGTGGCCCGGACCCGCATCACGCACTCCGGCAACACCGGCGACCGGGGCAGCGTGGGCGATATAGCCCGAGGCGATGCGCCCGACTCCTTTTTCGAATCCCTGGGCAGTCCCGACACCCAGATTATGTCCCCCGTCCAGGCTGCGGCGGAACTGGACGACTCCCAGATCGTGCCGGCGGTGGCGGAGCACAAGGGCCGCTACGACACGATTCGCGAGTTTGCCAAGGGCGGCATGGGCCAGATTACGCTGGTACACGACACGCACCTCGGCCGCGACGTGGCCCTGAAGCAGCTCCTCCAGCGCAACATCCTGCCCGAGACCCGGCCGGGCGCACCCACCACGGCCATTTTGACCATCCCCATCATCGCGCGCTTCCTCCAGGAGGCCCGCGTCACGGGGCAGTTGGAGCACCCGTCGATCATCCCGGTCTACGAGCTCGGCTATCGCGCCGACGGCAGCCTCTACTACACCATGAAGTTGATCCGCGGCCAATCCATGCATGATTTTCTGAAAGACGCCAAGGACATCCGGGATCGCCTCACGCTCCTCACCCACTTCCTGAACCTGTGCCAGGCCATCAGCTACGCCCACAGCCGGGGCGTGATCCACCGCGACCTCAAGCCCATGAACATCATGATCGGCGAATTCGGCGAGACCGTGCTCATCGACTGGGGCATCGCCAAGGTTAAGGGCCAGGACGACATCCACGCCAAGGGCCTTCAGGAAACCTTCCACGCCATGCGCGTGAGCAGCACGGAAGCCACGGCCAAAACCATGTACGGCCAGACGATCGGCTCACCCTATTTCATGCCCGCCGAACAGGCCATGGGACGCACCGACCTCATCGACGAGCGCTCGGACGTCTATTCCCTCGGCGCGGTGCTCTACGTCATCCTCACCGGGCAGATGCCCTACGCGGGCAACAACGTCCGCGAGTTCATGGGCAAGGTCGGCCAAGTCGAGCCCCGCCCCGTGCGTGAACTGGAGCCCCTGGCTCCGCCGGAGCTGGCCGCCATCGTGAAGAAGGCCATGGCACTGGTGCCGGAGAACCGCTACCAGTCCGCCAAGGAATTGACGGACGAGATCCAGCGCTTCCTGTCCGGCGGCAACGTCAGCGCCTACGACTACAGCCTGATGGAAACTGCGAAACGGCTCTACAAGAAGCACAAGGTCAAGATCAACGTGTCGATTGGCGCGGCAGTGGCCCTGGCCGTTTTCGGGGTCATTTACAGCGTCAACGTAACCAAGCAGAAGAATCTAGCCCTGGCCGCCGAGGCAGTCGCCGTGGAAGAGCGTGGCAAAGCCGAAGCCAGTGAAAAGCAAGCGGTGGTCGAACGCGACAACGCCCAGCAGCAGCTCTACTACGCCAACATCGCCAACACCAAGTTCAACATAAATGAACAACAGATGGCCAAAGCCCGCGAGCTCCTGGCAAGCTGCGAACCCGCCAGCCTCCGCCAGTGGGAATGGGGCCACCTCCAGGCCGAAACCCACGCCGACCTCATGACCTTGGATCGCGGCGGGCGCTTCACAGCCTTCACCGCCGACGGCACGGGGCTAATTACCGCTACCCCGCGCGGTACGCTTTCGCTCCATGACCTCACCACCGGCCAGATGCTCCATGAGTTCGTCAATCGCGCCGGCAACGGCACGGCGGTGGCCGCGAGCACCGACATGTCCCGTGTCGCCATTCGGGGCGACAAGGTCGTCCAAGTATGGGACGTGAACACGAAGGAGGAACTCCTCCACTACGACGAAGTGCGCGAGACCTCGGACCGCCATCACCTGGCCCTTTCCGCCAATGGCAAATACGTGGCCGCGCTCAACGCAACCGACTCCAACCGGGCCTTCACTGCCCGCGTGTGGGATCTGGACAGCAAGGCAGTCGTGCTGGAAGTGGAAGGTTGCCAACTCGCCGGGTTCAGTACCTTCTTCAGCCCCGACGGTTCGCTGCTCTTTATCGCGCGGCACTTCATGTCCGAAGATCTGAAACGCGAGCGCCTTTTCGAGGTCTACAGCATTCCCTCGGGCGAGGTGAAGGGCACCTACAAGATCCCCGAAGACAGCGCGGTCTCCTACCACACGGGCGCCTTCAGCCCGGACAATTCGATCCTCGCGCTGGGCACGGAAGACCAACTGGAACTGTGGGATCCGGCGTCTCTCAAATCGCCAAAGAGCACCTATTCGGATCTGCGCTTCTACTCGCCCGATCTGATCACCTTCAGCCCCGATGGCAAGCACCTGGCAGGCTGCACGAACGACGGCCATCTGGTCGTGGTGGAAGCCGCAACCGGCAAGGAATACCGGATGGAGAAGGCGCACGAAGATATCATCCGCAGTGTCCGTTTCAGCCCGGATGGTAAACGTCTGGCCAGTGTATCGGATGATCGTACAATGCGTCTCTGGGCCGTGCCCGAACTTCGGCCGATCCGCACCTTCCGCGGCCATGACAATTCAATCTACACCTTGGGCTTTAGCGCGGACGGTCTCCGCCTGGCCACATCCTCGCCCCAGGACAGCATCGCGAAGATCTGGGACCTGAGCGCCGATCTGGAATTTGCCCCGTCGGAAATTCCCGCGTTCGCCACCGTAACCTACCATGCGGGCACGGGCCTGGTGGCGGGCAGCGGACAGACCGAAGTCTTCGTGTGGGACGCGCGCACGGGACATCGGCGCCACACCCTGGCGGCCCACGGCGACCCGGCGAAAGCCATCGGGTTCAACACCGCCGGTACGCTCCTCGCCTCCGCCGGTAGAGAGGGTGATGGCGATACCCTCCGCGTGTGGGATCTGGCAACGGGCG
>JBIJDL010000447.1:0-5328 GCA_044344195.1 Candidatus Hydrogenedentales bacterium | reverse complement strand
GAAGTCGATGCCGAGCTCTTCTTTATCGATCGTGCTGAGCGCGTTCTTCGCGCCCGCCTTGAGTCCGGTCCAGTCGGGCTCGTTCTTCTCGACAATGCGGAGGATGCGTCCGTCCCAGAAGCTCTCCATGATGCCCTGGAGGCCGGTGTCGCGCAGTTCGCTGATGGCGCGCATGCCCTTGGCGATCACTTCGCCGTGGCTGCGGTGGCTGCCGAAGATGTGGTCGTTCACGGCCAGGTGGAAGCATTCACCCACGGCGGCCGCTTCCTGGCCCGTGGAAAGGTGGGCGGGGCCGGCGTGGTTGTAGTTGATGCCCTGATAGCTCTGCGTCTTCTTGATGCTGTCGAGCATGTTCTCGAATTCGCGGATGACCACCATGTCGCGGTAGGCGCGGAGAAGGCGCTCGGGCGTAATCGCCTTGTTGCTCTTCAGCTCTTCTTTGATGGTCTTCTTGTAGGCGTTGACGGGAATGTCGCCGATCTTGATGTAGTCGGACTTCCGGACTTCTTCCGGCACGACCATGAGGGGCTTGGGCATGAATCTCTTTCCTCTCGTTCCCAAGCTCTGCTTGGGAATGCAGATTTCGAAGCTCTGCTTCGACACTTTGACGTTGAAACTGGGTGCTATATTGGGAAACTACGCTTTCGCGCCAGCCCATTCGGAGCGGAGCTCCGGGGACTGCATTCCCAGGCGGAGCCTGGGAACGAGTGAGTCTAATTAAAAATCCGCCGTCTCCAGCAGGGTCTTCAGGTGGCCCATGAACTGCGCGGCCACGGCGCCGTCGATGACGCGGTGATCGCTGCTCAGGGTCAACTTCATGATCGGGCGCACCTGGATGCCGCCGTCGATGACCACAACGCGATCCTTGATCTGACCGATGGCCAGGATCGCGCTGTCGGGTTGGTTGATGATGGCCGTGAAGTGATCCACGCCGAAGGCGCCGAGGTTAGACACCGTGAAGGTGTTGCCCTGGTAGTCGTCGGGCGTGAGCTTGCCGGTCTTGGCCTTCTCCACCAGCGCCTTGCACTCGCGGCTGATGTCCTGTAGCGACTTGCTCTGGATGTCCTTCACCACGGGAACAATCAGGCCCGCGGGCAGGGCCACGGCGAAGCCCAGGTTGATACCGCCGCGCATTTCGATGGCGTCGCCCAGCCACTTCGCGTTGACGGTCGGGAACGCCTGGATGGCGCGGGTGGCCGCGCGCATGACGAGGTCGTTAAAGGAGGGCTTGAAGTTCGGCAGGGCGCCGCGGAAGGCCACGGACTCTTTCATGTCCACTTCGACGGTGATGTAGAAGTGGGGCGCGCCAAACTTGCTCTCCACCATGCGCTGGGCGATGATCTTGCGCATCGGCGTAAGGGCCACGCGCTCGCCGGTAGTGGCGGGCAGGGCAACCGGAGCCGCTGCGGGTGTGGACGAAGTGGACTGGATGGACGGCGTGGACACGGTGGACGAAGCGGCGGCGAGCACATCCGCTTTTTCGATACGACCGGTTGCGCCGCCAGGGGCCACGGCGGTGATGTCGATACCGTGCTCGCGCGCGACGCGGCGTGCAGTCGGGGTAGAGCGAACAGCATCGCGCTTCTGGTTATAGGCGAGGACATCTTCCTCGATGACGCGGCCCTCGGGGCCGGTGCCGGCGACGAAGGAGGAATCGATGTGGAGGCGATCCGCCGTGGAGCGCGCGCGGGGCGACATGGCACCTCCGGCGCTCGCGGGGGGCACTTCGGCGACCGGTGTCGGAGCGGGCGCGGGAGCCAGTTCCGCAACGGTGGGAGCCGGTGCCGCAGCCACGGGAGCGGCAGACGCCGCAGGGGCCGCTGCGGGAGCACCACCGACATCCGGCAGGGCCTCGTTGGCGTCGCCAACCAAAGCCACGACAGTAAGCACGGGCACTTCGATGCCTTCCGCTATGATGATCTTGCGGAGCACACCGGCGGCGGTGGATTCACATTCGATTTCGGCCTTGTCGGTCTGGATGGTGAAGATCGGCTCGCCCAATGCGATGGTGTCGCCTTCCTTCTTCAGCCACTGCGTGATCTCGGCCTCTTCCACGCTCTGTCCCAGTTGGGGGAGTTTAATTTCGTGCATTGGGTTTCCTGTCTTCCCTGTTTTAAGCGCGTCTTGTCTCGTTCCCAAGCTCCGCTTGGGAATGCATGGCCCGAAGCTCCGCTTCGGAAAGCTTTCGAGCAAACTTCAATTTTCCAATTTCGACCAGGCAATCTTGACAGCGCATTCGGAGCAGAGCTCCGGGGACTGCATTCCCAAGCAGAACTTGGGAACGAGTGGTCGGAATTTACGCCACCATCACCCGGACGTCATTCGCCACACAAAAGTCTTCATAATCCCTTGGCAGTGGCGCATCCGTTACCAAGACATCCACGTCCGACAATTTTCCCGCCTGCGCGAAGGTCACCATCCCCACCTTGTTGCTGTCGGCAAGCAGAATCACCTCGCTCGCCCGCTGCATCACCAGCTCCTTCGTATAGGCCTCGCCCGCGTCCGTCGTGGTCAGGCCCGCTTCCAGCGAGAGGCCGATGGTGCCCATGAAGGCCTTGTCGATATGCATCGCTTCCAGCATCAGGCGTGTCAGTGGCCCGACCATAGTCTGGCTCAGGCGGCGGAGTTCGCCGCCGATCAAAATCAACTGGGGACCGCTGCCCGCGAGCTCGGTGGCCGCGCGCAGGGAATTCGTCACGATAGTGATCGCGCCGCCGTAGTCGCGCAGCAGGCGCGCGAGCTCCAGGGCCGTGCTGCCGCCGTCGAGATAGATCGTGTCGCGGGGCGCTATCAGTTCCAGGGCCTTGCGTGCGATGCGCTGTTTCTCACTCTTGGCGATGGCCGCCTTGTCGTCAAAGAAGGGCTCTTCATAGCGCTTCTCCCCCACCGACACCGCGCCGCCATGGACCCGTCGAGCTTCGCCGAGGCGCTCAAGCTCCTCCAGGTCGCGCCGCACCGTAGCGGGGGAAACCTGGAGCGTGGCGCAGAGTTCATCTACCCGGACAATGGCGTTTTCGCGTAGAATGGCGCGCAGTCTGTCCACGCGTTCCGCAGCGATTTCCCGATGTCTATGAACTTGTGCAGTAGGCATATAGAAGATAATCCTTGAAACTTAATGAGAGTTTATACTATATTTACGAAAGAAATCAATCACAAATAATCAAACTCTCTCAGAGATTAACCATAGGAAGCCTGATACAATGACCCAAACCCGCGCACTTCGCCTCTATGACAAGCACGACCTTCGGCTGGAAGTGTTTGATTTGCCTGCCATTAAGGACGACGAGATCCTCGCCACCGTGAAAACGAACAGCATCTGCATGTCCGACTATAAGATCGTACAGCAGGGCTCGGATCACAAGCGCGTACCGAACAACCTGATGGAAAAGCCCATCATCCTCGGTCACGAGATGTGCGGCGAGATCCTTCAGGTGGGATCGAAGTACAAGGATCAGGTCAAGGTCGGCGCGAAATACAGCCTCCAGCCCGCGCTGAACATTCCCGGTCGCGAATTTGACGCACCGGGCTACTCCTTCCCCTATCTCGGCGGCCATGCCACCTCCGTGATCATTCCTAAAGAGGTCATGGACCAGGATTGCCTCCTGTCCTATGACGGCGAAGGTTACTTCCCCGCTTCGCTGGCCGAGCCGGTCTCCTGCATCGTGGGCGGCTTCAACGTGCAGTACCACTTCGAGCACGGCTCCTACGTCCACAAGATGGGTATCGACACCAGCGGCAACATGGCGCTCCTCGGCGGCACGGGCCCGATGGGCCTGGGCGCGATTGACTACGCGATCCACGGCCCGAACAAGCCGAAGATCCTCGTGGTGACCGATATCGATCAGGCCCGCCTGGATCGTGCCGCGTCCCTCTTCACCGTGGCGGACGCCAAGGCGAACGGCGTGGAACTCCACTACGTCAACACCGGCGGCGGCAGCCCGGTCCAGGACATGAAGGACATCGCGGGCGGCAAGGGTTACGCGGACGTATTCGTCTTCGCGCCCGTGGCCGGGCTCATCGAGCAGGCCAGCGCCATCATGGGCGTGAACGGCTGCCTGAACTTCTTCGCGGGCCCGACGGACACGGAGTTCAAGGCCACCATCAACTTCTACGACGTTCACTACGCCGCGCACCACGTGGCGGCGAACAGCGGCGGCGACACGAACGACATGCGCATCGCGCTGAAGTACATGAGCGAAGGCAAGCTGAAGCCTGCCGTGATGGTGACCCATATCGGTGGTTTGAATGCCTCCGCCGAGACGACCGAGAACCTGCCGAAGATCCCCGGCGGAAAAAAGCTCATCTACACGAACACGAATCTGCCCCTCTTCGCGCTGTGGGACCTGCCGGAACTTGGCAAGAACGACCCCTTCTACGCGAAGCTCGCGGAATTCACAGCGGCGAACAACGGCCTCTGGTCGCTTGAAGCCGAAGCCTATTTGATGGCCAATGCGCCCGCGATTGGTTAATTTTTCCAGGGGAGCAGCCCGATGATTCTCGGGCTGCTCCGTCCACTACGTCCACCTCGTCCACTTTGTCCATCTCCCCACGGAGCCCATACCAATGTCCTCCCCCCTCGCCTGGCCCGACTTTTCCGCCCTGAGCACGCCCATGGAGCAGCTCGTCGCCCTTTCCCGCTACTACGGCACCGACCCGAGCTTCGTCATCGCCGGCGGCGGTAACACCTCGGTGAAAATCGGCAACCGCCTTCAGGTGAAGGGTAGCGGCACTTCCCTTGCCGATATCGCGGCGGCTGGCTTCGTGGAGATGGATCGCGACGCGCTGGATGCCCTCCTCGCGAGCGAACTGAGCAGCGACATCGACACGCGCGAGGCCCAGTTCAAGGATGCCGTCATGGTGGCGCGCCTCCAGCCCGAACTCGGTCAGCGACCCTCGGTGGAATGCGTCCTCCACCACCTCATGCCCGGCACTTTCGTGGTCCACACCCACTCGACCATCGTGAACATGATCACCTGCGCGCGCGGCGGTCAGTCCATCACCGAAAAACTCTTCGGCGACAGCGTCCTTTGGCTGCCCTACGTCACGCCCGGCTACGTGCTCTCCAAAGCCCTGGCCGATGAAATGGCCGCCTACACGAAGCGCACGGGCAAGGCCGAGCCGGAAGCGGTCTTCATGGGCAACCACGGCCTGATCATTAGCGGCAACACCCCCGCTGAGATCAAGGAAAAGACCGACCGCGTGCTAGCCGTCATCTTGAAAGAATTGGGAACGCTCTCCGACCGGCCCTTCGGCGAAATCCATATGCTGAAGGAAGATCACGCCAAGCACCTGATCAATGTCATCGCCCCCACCCTGCGCGGCCTGCTC
>JBIJDL010000397.1:0-6155 GCA_044344195.1 Candidatus Hydrogenedentales bacterium | reverse complement strand
GGAACTGATAGCGGCGACCGTCTCCCTTCACGCGCAGACGGAATCCCGTGGCACCGGCCGGGGCCTTGTCCAGCGGGTCGGAACGCACCGAGGAGAAGCCGCCGTTGTTCTCCAGGGACAGCTCCCCCTGAAATACACCTGTCCCCTCCGCCACCTGCCACCTCCCCCGGGAAAGGCCTCCCATCACACCGTCGTCGATGATGCTCCAGGTCGTAGTCGGCTCGTCAAATTCAAAGAGTACTTGCATATGAGGGGTCTCCTCTGGAGGGGTCGCCTGGACGGTCTGCGATAGCCCAAGCGCCATAACCACCAAAGCGCTAAGTCTGATTCTGGACAACTTATTCATTTTCGTTCCCTGCCTTCGGCTCGAGGTTGTTCTGGCCGGTCTGCATAGTGTATCACAGGGCAGTTTGTTTTTGTTTACCTCTAGATTGACAAAAGTTAGACAAAATGGTACCCTCTAGTTGGACTGAGGTTCACTACATCGTAGAAGGAAGTCAGCATGCGGATTGCCGTAGTAGGCGGGGGAATATCAGGTATGGTTGCGGCCTACCAGCTTCAAGACTTGGCTGAGGTGTCCCTTTTTGAAGCCAACGACTACGTCGGTGGCCACACCCACACCGTGGACGTTAAAGATGGGGACACGACCCATGCCGTGGATACGGGGTTCATTGTCTACAACGACTGGACCTATCCAAATTTTATCCGGCTGCTCGACAAACTGAACGTGGCCACCCAGACCAGCGATATGTCCTTCGCCCTTTCCGATCCAAGGAGCGGATTTGCTTATGCAGCACCCGAATGGCGCGGTCTCGTTGCCCACAAGGCCAACCTGATCAGCCCCTCGTTCTATCGCATGCTCTGGGACATCGTGCGCTTCAGCAAGCACGGTCCCGCATTTCTGAAGACTTGTGAGGAGGATGCGCCCCTCTCCGAGTTCTTTGCCCATGGTCGCTACTCCAGACCCTTCCTCGATCGCTATCTCATCCCGATGATCTCGGCCATATGGTCGGCGGGTTGCGATTCGGTCGCGGATCTCCCCGCGCGCTATTTTCTGCACTTTTTCGAGAATCACGGCCTGATGAACATCAAAGTGCGGCCCCAGTGGCGCGTCGTCGCCGGCGGCTCGCGCAACTACATCGCCCCGCTGATACGGGGCTTCAAGGACCGCGTGTACACCCGTTCGCCCGTCAGCCGAATTACGCGCCACGAGGGCGGTGTATCGCTGGAGATGCCCAATTCGGAGCAACTCCAATTTGACCATGTGGTACTCGCCGTGCACAGTAACCAAGCCCTGCGCATGCTGGCCGAGCCGACCGACGCAGAGCGGGAAATCCTCGGGGCTATCCCCTATCAGGACAACGAGGTGGTACTCCACACCGACACGGCCATACTGCCCAAGAATCGCGACGCGTGGGCCAGTTGGAACTACCGCATGGCGCCCGGCGCCGAAAATCGTGCCCACCTGACCTATCATATGAATCGACTTCAGTCGCTGGATTCAAAGACCGATTATCTCGTCTCACTGAATCAAACCAGCGAGCTCTACATCGCGAAGCAACTCGGACGCTACAACTACAGCCATCCCGCGTACAGCCGGAACTCTGTTGCGGCACAGGCGCGGCATAGCGAAATCAGTGGCGTAAACAATACCCACTATTGCGGAGCCTATTGGGGCTACGGATTCCACGAAGATGGCGTGAACAGTGCCCTCAAGGCCTGCACATGGTTTGGCGAGGGGCAGATTCGATGAAGGCCGCGCTCTACACCGGCACCGTGTGGCATACGCGCCATACCCCGAAGCGCCACGACTTCAGCTATCGCCTCTTCATGACGCTGCTTGATCTCGACCAACTCGACGAAATATTTTCGGGCCGCCTGTGCTGGTCTCACCGCTTCCCCACGCTGGCCTGGTTTCGCAGAAAAGACCATGTGGGCGATCCCTCCGTGCCCCTGGTGGAGACCATCCGCGCGACCGTGGCCGAGGCCACCGGAAAGCGACCGATTGGCCCCGTGCGCCTGCTGACCCACCTGCGCTACTTTGGCTTCTACATGAACCCTATCTCGCTCTACTACTGCTATGACGAGACTGACTCCCGCGTGGAAACAGTCGTCGCCGAGGTGCACAACACGCCTTGGAATGAACGCCATCTCTATATCTGGCCCGGCGAGGTTTGCCGCGATCCCCAGAGCGCCTATCGCTGCGCGAAGGCCTTTCATGTCTCCCCGTTCATGGAAATGAATCACGTATATCGCTGCCGGCTGAACGAACCCGGCGCAGAACTCGATGTTCAACTTCAGAATGTGCAGAACGGCGCCGTCGTACTCGGCGCGGGAATGAGGCTAATTTGCCAACCCTGGACGACCCCTCGCCTGGCCTGGACCCTCCTCAGCTATCCCTTCCTCACGCTGAGGATCTTCATCGCAATTTACTGGCAGGCACTGCGCCTTTGGATCAAGGGCGTGCCCTTTCAACCTTACCCGAAGCGAATCGACCCACTGGAGGAAAGCAAAGCCCCATGAAACACTCAGCCTTTGATACCACCCAGCTTGAGGGCCTTTCCGTAGAGCCCGTGAAGTGTGACTCCCTCTGCAGACGCATGGTGCTGAAACGCCTCACCGGTCTGGAAGACGGCGTCCTCCATCTCGCCGACCCCCGGGAAAAGTACACCTTTGGCTCCTTCTCTGATGCCTTTCCCGTTACCGCATCCGTACGTGTTTACCAGCCGCGCTTTTATTCGCGCATCGCCCTCGGCGGTTCTATCGGCGCGGCGGAATCCTACATGGATGGCGACTGGGCCACGGACGACCTCCCAAGCCTTTGCCGTATCCTGGCGCGCAACAGCGCCACACTGGACGCCATGGATCGCCGACTCAGCGACATCCAGGCCCCGTTCTTAAAGGCCTATCACTGGTTTAATAAAAACAGTCGCAGCGGCAGCCGCAAAAACATCGCCGCCCACTATGATCTCGGCAATGACTTCTTCAAGACTTTCCTCGACGAGACCATGGCCTATTCCAGCGCCTTCTTTGAGACAAAAGGCGATACGCTGGCACAGGCGAGTACCAACAAGTTTGACCGACTCTGCCGAAAGCTGAATCTCAATGAAAGCGACCACCTGCTTGAAATCGGCAGCGGCTGGGGGGGCTTTGCGTGTCACGCCGCAAAGACCTACGGATGCCAGGTAACCACCATCACCATCAGCAAAGAGCAACTCGCCATCACGCAGGAGCGCATCCGCGAAGAAGGACTGGAAGATCGGGTGACGGCGAAGTTCTCCGACTACCGCGACATATCCGGCACCTACACCAAAATCGCGTCCATCGAAATGATCGAGGCCGTGGGGCATCAGTATTATCCAACCTTCTTCAAGCAGTGCATGCGTCTGCTCACCAGGGACGGGCTTCTGGGTCTCCAGGCCATTACCATTCGCGACCAGCAGTACAACCTGGCCCGGCGCAATGTGGACTTCATCAAACGCTACATCTTTCCAGGAGGCTGCCTGCCCTCCCACACGACCTTGTGCAACGTCGCGACGAAACACACCGACCTGGCGCTGGTCCGGCTGGATGATATGACCCCGCACTATGCGAAGACGCTGGCGAAATGGCGCGAGCGCTTCCTGGAAAACGAGGCGAGTATCGCCGCCCTGGGCTACTCCGAATCCTTCCGGCGCATGTGGAATTTCTACCTGTGCTATTGCCAGGCCGGCTTCGAAGAACACCTCACCGGAGTATCCCAGTTGGTCTACGCACGCCCCGGCTATCGCGCACCGATGTGAACCCTTTTAAATAGTGAACAAATACAGAAAGCTTAACAGATAAGCACTTCCTGTTCACTGCGTTCTCTGTGGTACCCATCCTCCCGACACAAGGAATCGAAACCATGTCCCTTCCCATCCGACTTGCCGAGCGGGGCTGCCTTCCCGATAGTGTAATCCGCTTTGGGATACGACACCTCCTCGCCCAGCGCCTTAAACAGTGCCGCCGCGCGCCTCAGGCCATTCCAACCGATCTCCAGAAGCCGATTGCCGTCGCCACGGACCAGGCTAATGAACAGCATTACGAAGTGGATCCAGCCTTCTTTGAAATCGTGCTGGGACCGCGACGCAAATACAGTTGCTGCTGGTACACCACCCCGGAGACGCCCCTGGAGGTTGCCGAAGAGGCGATGCTGCGGCAGACCTGCGAGCATGCGGGCCTGGAAGACGGCATGGACATCCTGGAGCTAGGCTGCGGTTGGGGCTCCCTCACCCTGTGGATGGCGGAGCGCTATCCCAGCAGCCGAATCACCGCCTTATCGAACTCACGCCCTCAGCGCGAAACCATCGAGGCCCTCGCGCGCGAACGCGGACTGACCAACATCACCGTGAAGACCGCCGACATCAACCGCTTTCGGCCCGATGCCCTCTATGACCGCATCGTCTCTGTGGAAATGTTCGAGCATGTGCGCAACCACGTGGTCCTCCTCAATCGCATCGCCCAGTGGCTCAACCCCGAGGGAAAACTGTTCGTCCATATCTTCTGCCACGATCAGTTTGCCTACACCTATGAAAACCAGGGCGAGAGCGACTGGATGGCCCGCCACTTCTTCAGCGGCGGCATGATGCCCTCCTTCAACTACTTCAAGTCCCTGCCTGTGCCCTTCACTGTTGAGCAGGCCTGGCCCGTCAATGGCACGCACTACGCCCGCACCTGCCGCGATTGGCTGCGCCGTCTCGACGAGCGGCGCGGCTCTGTTGAGGCCGTGTTGCGCAAGGACCTTCCCCCCGTGGAGGCCGCCCTCCAGGCCCAGCGCTGGCGCATTTTCTTCATGGCCTGCGAAGAACTCTTCGCCTGGAACAGTGGCAAGGAATGGTACGTGGGACACTATCTGATGGCTCCGAAGGTTTCCGCGAGACAGGAGCCTACTCCAGCCATGGCGGTGGCCACCTGATGCTCCACGCGCTGCTCCTGATAGCCCTGGCCTCAACCGCCACGGTGACTGAGCCGAACACGCAGGTAACCTTCGACACCACGATGGTGGTCGGGGAACAGACCCTGAAGCTCACCGGCGTCGACCGGCGACGGGCCCTCGGTCGAGATGCTTATGCAGTCGCCCATTACATAGCCGGTATGCCCGAGGCTGCCCAAGCCGCCGACGCGCGACTAACCAAATACATCGACGACCCCGCGCACAAGGTGCTCATCTTCCACGGGGTCTACAAGAGTGTGCCGGCCCATGGCATTCGCCATTCCTGGAAAAAGCATTTCAAAGACCTCGACATGAAACCGCGCGAGGATTTTCTTGACGCCTTTCAGGCGCCTTTCGCCCGCGGAGAGCGCCTCTACTTCATCGCAAGTCCGGAGGGACGCTTGGAAGTGCGCCACGACGACAAGATAATCGGCCAGTGGGAAGACCCCAACCTCGTGCGCGCCCTCTGGGCCATGTGCCTCGGCCCCACCACCGAAATCGTGGACCGCATGAAGCTGGCCTCGCGGAACCCGGCAACCGAAGAAATCGCTGCGCGCGAAACCGAGAAGGAAACCGCACGCCCATGACCACCATCGCACTCACCCTGGGCCTCCTGATGGCCGCGGAGAACAGCATGTCCCCCACTCTGTCCGAAGAACGATCCGCCCGCATTCGCAGTGCCTACGACGACGTCCGCGTCCACAACCTCTACCTCCTCGACGAACTCTACGACGAGAACATGGTCTTCCAGGATCCCCTCGACCGCACCGAAGGCCTCGGCGAATTCAAGATCTACATGGAGGCGATGTACCAGTATGTCGACGACATCCAGTGGGAATACAAAGACGAAGTCATCGACGGCGACACCCACGTCCTCGTCTGGGTCATGACCCTGAAAACCAAAGGTCTCAACAAAGGCAAACCATTCACCATCGACGGCGTCTCCCACCTCAAATTCGGCGAGAGCAACAAAATCATCCACCACCGCGACTACTTCGACATGGGCGAATACATCTACGAGCGCGTGCCCGTGGTGAAATGGTTCGTGAACAAAGTAAAAAAGCGCCTCCACGAAGCGGTCGCGGAGGCGCGGGAGAAGATTGAGAACGAGCGGAAGTGAGCGACCCAGTAGACCGCCCTAATCTCCCGATACCGTATCTCCCCCCCATCCTTTGGGATGCGTCAGCGGTCCTCTCGATTG
>JBIJDL010000395.1:0-6178 GCA_044344195.1 Candidatus Hydrogenedentales bacterium | reverse complement strand
CGGGGTACGATCCTCAAGGTGGGCGCCTATATCGAGCCGTTTCCCCTGCGCCTGCAGATGAGCCCCGTCATGCTGCAGCACGGCTTCCAAGTTCTGGTGGGGGAACTTCCGGACAACGTCTACCGCCCCGGAGAAACACTCGATCTCCGGGTTCGCGCGGTTCTGTAGCGACTTTAGCGACTACTTCGCCGTATAGCCCCCGTCCACGGGAATATTCGCGCCGGTAATGTAGCGCGACGCATCACTCGCCAGAAAGACCACGCTGCCCATCAGGTCGGAGGCATTCGCCATGCGGCCCAGGCATGTGCGCTCGTTGTACTGGCGCACGAAAATCTCGGGATGGTCCGCAGTCTGGAACCCGCCGGGCGAAAGGCAATTGCACCGCACATTCTTCGCGCCGTAATAGCTCGCGATGAAGCGCGTGTAGTTGATCATCCCGCCTTTGTGAAAGAAGTAATCCGGATACCAGCCGCTCATGTGTGTGCCCACATAATTCGCTGGCTCGGGGCCGATCATGCCCTGCATTGAGCCGATGTTCACGATCGATCCGCCGCCACGCTCCGCCATAGCATCGCCAAAGGCACGGGTGATCACGAACAGACCCGTAGCGTTGACCCGCATGCTCAGATCGAAGTTCGCGGCGTCGTCCTGATAAGCACCCTTCATGGGCCGGAGCACGGCGTTGTTCACAAGCACATCCACGGAATCGCGCTCGGACAGGATCGAGTCGCGCAAGGCCAGGATGGAGGCTTCATCGCCCTGATCGAGCGCGCGGGGATGAATTTCCAAGTCTTCCTTAGCCAATTTCGCCGCCAGATCTTCCAGCGAGGCTACATTGCGCGAGGCTACATAGGTGTGCGCGCCCGCTTCCGCCATGGCGCGGACAATCTGTTTGCCCACGATGCCTGCACCGCCGGTGACCAATGCGGTCTTACCCGCGAGGGAGAAGTTGTCGAGTATGTTCATGGGTGACCTCATAGTTGGAGTAGTGGATCTAGTGGACAAGTGGACACTGGGAACTTTACGGAAGTGTCAGGGCCGCCGCGATAGCGCCCGCGTCCAGGAAGTTCTGGCGCAGCGCGGTCACATCGGCCGCCGGGTTGAAATATCTATAACCCATATCCACGAAGCTTTGGAGCATCGTGGCGGGGCCAACGGTGCCCGCAAACTTTCCGTGCTTCTGCGCCGCTACTGCCACACGCTTGTAGCCCTCCTGCACGAGGGGATGGTTCAGGTTACCCGCGTCGCCGATGGCGTGGCTGTAGTCGCCGGGGCCGAAGAAGATCATGTCGATACCCTCTACGGCGGAAATCCCGTCGACCTCTTCCATGGCCTCGGGATCTTCGATCTGTACGATGACCATGCGCTCGCGATTGGCCTGCTCGATATATTCTTTCACGGGAATAGAACAGTAAGCGCCGTCGGCATTGCCCCCGTCCAGCGGACGGCGTCCGATGGGATGAAATCGCGTACGCCACGCAATATCCTTTGCGTCGGCGGCGCTCATCACGTGGGGCACCATGATGGCGGCGGCATCCATCTCGAAGGGACGTATCAGGTCGCTGTAGCTGCCGCGCTCCACGCGCACAATCGCGTCGCAGTCGTAAATCTTCGCGGCGCGGATTTGGGCTTCTACATCGTGGATGCTGTTGGGCACGTGCTCGAGGTCGAGCCACACGGCGTCGGCACCGCACTGGCCCGCGATCTCGGCGGCGCGGGCATCGGCCAGGTTGAGCTTAACGCTGTAGGCGATTTCGCCGGCGCGAAGCTTGCGTAGTACGCGGCTGGGTCGCATCTTCAGTGGTATCATTCGGTAGTTCCTCTGGGGACTTTCTGTTTGTGTTTGCGCGGAGGGGCAACTGGCTGGTGTTACACTGCCGGATTCGACCGATAGGACGGATAGGACCGATTGTGTATCGCAAATCCGTCCTATCCGTCGTATCGGTCCTATTCCAATAGACGAACCACCTCACCACCCCGTTCCCGACTTTCAATGCCAGCGATAACGATTTTCATGAGCTCAACGGTTTCGGAAAAGGGCACGGGGCTCTCTCCCGTGCGGAGGCATCTCACAAAGCCCTCCAGTTGGGTTTTGAAGGCAAAAAAGGTGTCCTCGAACTTCGCATGGAGCGCACCCTTCGTACCGTAGACATTTACGTGTCCAAAAGCGCCATAGAGATCGCTGATGACATTGAGCAGCACCGCAACTCCGCTTTCATGCTGCAGGTGCATGAAATTCCCATTGCCATCGCCCCGGTGCGACACCGACGTGTATCCACCCGCGGCCAACATGGGGTACACAGCCTCCAATGCGTGAATGCCATAGCGCTCCCAGGACTTGGCCATGGTCACGGTAATCAGGCGGAGTTCCCCCGTCTCGTCGAGGCGCGAATCCAGTGCGCGAAATTCTTTGCTGTAACGCAGGGCGCTGGTGGACATGAAAGCCTTGCCGGCTTCGTGCCACGCGATAAACTGGCGAAGACCCGCAGCATTGTCGGTCAGGGGCTTGTCCACAAATATCGGCAGTCCCGCCTCGATAAAAGGGCGGCAGCGCTCCACATGCTCGTGGCCGATATCCGTCGCGATGATGACCGCGTCCACCTCACCGATGACGTCCTCAGACCGGGCCACCACTTCGGGTATGCACGATGCCCTGCTGACCTTGATGCTGTCTTGCGGGTTGTCGCACCACACATGGGTGACCTGCACACCGGGGATGCCGAGATTCTCCTTCGGCTGAGCACCGAGATACTGGGGAATCACGGGATAGCCGCACTCCGCCATGACCTCGGCATCGTAGCGCCCATTGATGATGGCGGACCAACTGTAGGGGTGGCCGTTGCCTTCCACCATGCCGAGCATGGCGAGACGGATGTTATTGGGATCCTTCACGATGGACATTTTCTATTCCTGTACGAGCCACTTTGCTTTATCGGCTCTTCAATAACACAAAAGACGTACTACGTCGCCTGCGCATAACCCGCGCGCAACCCTTGATCCACCGCGCAGTGTGCCCCCTTGAACACCATCAAGAGTCCGCGCCGCGCAAACTCGCTCGTATTGGGCGCGCTGAAGTGAATGGTGTTGCAATGATGCACGAGGGCGTCGCCTGCATCGAGGAGCCCCGGCCAGCCTTCGGCCTTATCCACCTCCTCCGCCAGACCCATGGAGTTGCCCGCCACGCCGGAAGTCTTGTGGGGCCGTGCGCCGTCGAGGTGCGTACCCAGCAGATAGGACACCGGTCCATTCGCGTCCGTCACCGCATCCACGGCGATCCACACCGTCAGGGCATCGGGCGGCGTGAGGCAGAAATAAGCGTTGTCCTGATGGGGCGGCACCGCCGAACCTACACGCGCTGGCTTGTTAAACGACTCCACGGCCATCAGCACCGGCTCACCATGAACGAATTCCCCCACCATGTCGAGAATACTTTTCTTCTTCGCCAATTCCGCGAACCAGGGGTCGTGGTGCTCCATACGCCAGCAATTTCGCACAGAGACGCCGTCCGCCTCGAAGACCACATCGTTTGGCGGAAGGTCGGGCGTTATTTCGTCCGCATAGTGCGCGAGCTGAAGGCGGATCTCTTCGATCGCCGCCGGGGAGAAAAGGCCCTCTACCTTCACCACGCCATCTTCGGCGTATTGCTTCGACAAAACTTCGAGGTTCATGTCAGTGTTCTCCAATGGCCTGCCAGGTTTGGGTTTCCATCGAGCGCAGCGCGGCGAGATTGACCCGCAGCGTCTGTAGTCCTTCGTCAAGCGTGCAGGGTGCTGGCCGCTTACCTTCCAAGCCGTCCAGAATGGCATTGGCGTTGTGGATGTACCACGTGTCCCGCTCCGCCATTTCGTGGATCTCGTCCACCCACGTACCGTCCACGTCCAGCATGTAGCGCCAACGCTTCTCTTGCAGCGAGAACCGCACCGTGCCCTTTTCGCAGACGATGGTAAGGTGGGAGTCGTTGGGCTGCTGGTACATATTGAGCGCATAGCTCGCCATCACCTTGCCGTGGCGCGCCACAGCGTGCACTGTATCCTCCACGGTGACGCCTTCCAGCGCCAGATGATCCGCATCAACCATGATGCGCGTGATCGGACCCACGAGCCATTCCGCATGGTTAAAGGTGTGGGTGATGGCGTCCTGAATCGCCCCGCCACCCTGCTTTCGGTCCGCGAAGTAGATCGTGCGATAGGCCGGTCGGTACGTCGGAAAGTTCTGCCCCATGATGGAGTAAAGCTGGAGCGGCGCGCCGAAGCGACCGGAATCGATGGCCGCCTTCATAGACACCACGCCGGGGTGGGCGCGGTAGTTGTAGCTCACGGCGTTGAAGAGCTTCTTCTCCGCCACGAGCCGCTGCAACTCGTCAATACCCTCCAGCGAAGTGGACAGGGGCTTTTCCAGAATCAGATGATGCCCCACCTTCGCCGCCTGAATCGCGATGGGAATGTGAGTGTGGGCCGGGGTTGCGATGAGCACCGCGTCCCAAGACTTTGCAAGGGCCGTTGCCACATCGTCAAAAACCTCGGTGAGGGCATAGCGTTCCGCTATCGTGGCGCGCAACGCTTCGTTGATCTCGCAGATGCCGATCTCCGCGCGCCCCGCGGCCAGGTAACAGCGCACATGACGCTCTCCAATCGACCCCACGCCGATTACGAGAATACGGTGCTTTACTGCATCACTCACTTGCAAATACCTCCAAGATATTCCATACAACTACACGGGCCAAGTGGAACGTTCCAAGTGCGTCAACGGAGGTTAGGCTTTCGGCCTGACCATCGCGACTACGCCGGTAAACGGGTCACTCCACTCTCTAGGTATGGTCTGAACGAATCGAACAGAACATACATCCTGTCGTTAAATGGGTCAGGCTGAAAGCCTTACCTCCGTTAGTTCGTTTTTTCGCTCGAATCTTACTACAGCACCTGCCACTCGCCGGTGTCGGCGGATTTGTAGGCCGCGTCGAGGTGGCGCTGCAATTCCGCAGCGCCGGGGATGGTGAGGTGGGCCTCCGCCTTGCCGCCGATGGCGGACAGAAAATTATGAAGGCAGGCCACGTGCGACCGCAGCCAGCCCACGTTGCACGCGGGCGAGGGAAAGAGGCCGCCGGGCTCGGGATACCGACTGACGGTCTCGATCTTCTTGTAACCACGGTCGCCTCCGATGGGCGAGCCCGCGTCGCGGGTGTCGTAGACTTCCAGCCAGTTGGGATCCATGAGATTGAAGCGCAGGGCCCCTTTTTCGCCGTGGATTTCCACCCGGAGTTCATCATTCGAACCGGTAGCGATCTTCGTTGCCTCCACGCTGCCCAGCGCACCGTCTTTCGTGCGCACGAGCAGCAGCGCCAGATCGTCCGTTTCCACCTTCGTCATTTTGCCCGTCTCAGGGTGCTCGCGCTCGGCCACCGCCGTGTGGGTTTCGCAGAAAATCTTCGCCGGGGGACCCGCCAGGAAATTCACGAGATCGAGGACGTGGCTGCCGAGGTCATACAGGACGCCGCCTCCCCCTTTCTCTTTGTCGAGTTTCCACTTCAGGGGCTTGTTGGGGTCGGCGGAACTGGCGTGGAGATAGCTCGCGCGAAAGCTGTAGATCTTGCCGAGAAAACCCGAGTCCACGATCTGCTTCGCCCGCATGGTGCAGGGGTAGAAGCGATACTGGAGCGCAACCTGGGTCACGATTTTCGGCGAGGAATTCACCAACGCCGCCACCATGTCCTGACACTCGGCGTAGCTGCTGCCGAGGGGCTTGTCGCAGTAGATGTGCTTGCCCGCCTCCGCCGCCTTTACCACCTGATCGCGGTGCAAGTTGTTGGGCGTACACACGTGGATGATGTCGATGTCGTCGCGGGAAAGCAGTTCGTCGAAGTCCGTGGTGCCGAATTCGAACTTCCCTTCGCGCACCGCCGCATCCAACGTCTCGGGACGGCGCACACACACGCCCTTCAAGGCATAGTTGACAGGCAATTCGCTGTAGAAGAAGGGAAGGGTGTGGTAGCCGAAGGTATGGGTCTTGCCCATGAAGCCCCAGCCGACCACGCCGACACCGTAGACCTTGTCACTCATCCCATCAGTTCCTTTTGCGTCTCGCCGATGGCCTCGTCGATGATGTCGAGGCCTTTCAGCAGCGTTTCTTCGTTCATCACAATGGGCGGGCTCATGCGCAGGATGTGGCCGGCGGGAATCCA
>JBIJDL010000060.1:0-20195 GCA_044344195.1 Candidatus Hydrogenedentales bacterium | reverse complement strand
GCTCCCTGTCTTCTTTCAACGCGCTCACCTGCACGTGGTAGCGTCCCAGATAGCCAAATATTTCACCGCTGGCCTTGCGTCCGGAAAGGATCGAGCCCGAAATTACACGATTCTCGCCCGCTTCGAGCTCGTTCACCGTGAGATCGTCAAGCGAGGTGCCAAGGCGCACTTTCAAGAGGCGCGGACGCTTCACTACGGGGCCCGCCAGTGCGATGATCCGCTCCGTGTCCAGTTCGCCCGTGCGGACGAGGCGTCCGATGGCGAGCACGTCCTGAATGCCGATGTGCCATACCGTCCGACTATGTCCGACGGGAGCTATGAGGTGGATATGCAGGCCCGGAGTGCCGGCGGGGTGAGGGCCCTTGAATTCCTGCACGGAAACACCGGATGCGCTCGTGGGCTGAAGTGCGCTGCCCGCCTTCTTGCAGAAATGCACCTTGCCTTCGGTCAGTTTGCCGAGAAGGAGCAGGCCCGCCTCCATGTCCGGAAGGCGCTCACCCACGATGATGTCCACATCCGCAGCCAGGGGATTCGTATCCATCGCCGTCACAAATATGGCGTAGGGGACCGAGTTCAGCGCGGGGACGCGGGTGAAAGGCCGCGTACGAAAGGCCGTCCAAAGCCCTGACTCCACCAGCAGTTCTTGCGCGGCTGATCGGTCATAGGTGGCCGGACTCTGGCCGGTGAAGGCTTGGAACGCAACCTGCTCGCCGCTGCCGCCGGGTTCGATGACAATCGACTGGAAGGCACGGCGCTCGCCGCGATGGATGGCGGTCACCGTTCCAGCGCATGGTGCCGTGAATCGCACTCCGGGCGTCTTCTTGTCTTCGAAAAGCGCCTGGCCGCGGCGCACAACGTCACCCGGCTGAACCATGAAGGAAGGCTTCAACCCATTGTAGTCATCGGCGAGTATCGCGACGCGTCGGGGGGAAGATCCGGACTCGATCACCTGCTCCGGAGCCCCGGTAACAGGCAGATCAAGGCCTTTCTTTATTACATGTAAGGCCATACATCGTTCCCGTGGTGGGTCTGTAACATTATCGAAATGCGATGGTGTACGGAATTCAGAAATGTGACTGCGAAAGGGCGGAAACGATTAAAACCGGCACCGACAAATTGCAATTCCCGAGATTATGGCACACGTCATCCGGGGCAAACAAGGTCCGGCCCGACGGAATTGTCATTCGACGATATCTTTGCTCACCACGGCCCCCGGCAGGGTCGACGTGTGTGGCCAGAGTTTTCGCCCGGGGTAGATCGAGGTGTTGATCCCCGTGTGAACGCCGTCGCCGATGATCGCGCCGAGCTTGCGCCGCCCCGTATCCACCAGATCATCCTTGACCTGGCTGCGGTGGTTTTTTCCATCGTGTCGGAAATTGGCGGTGATGGTGCCGCAGCCGAGGTTGGCCTTCTCGCCGATGACACTGTCGCCCACGTAGCTGAGGTGGGGCACCGCTGCGCCGTCGAAGAGAATGCTATTCTTCACTTCGCAGCCCTGGCCCACCTTGGCGCCGCGGCCCAGCACCGTGCCGGGGCGCAGGTAGCAATTCGGTCCGACGGTACAGCCGTCGCCAATATAGACGGGACCTTCGATATAGACGCCCGGCCGCACCACGCTGCCCTGACCCACATAAAGCGGGCCGTTCACATGGGCCGCCGCGCTCACCTCGCCGTGAATTTCGCTGGGCATGAAATTCTCCAGTATGAAAAGATTCGCGTCCAGCAGGTCCCAGGGATAGCCGATGGGAAGCCAATGCCCCTCCGCCGGCACCGCAAAGAAATCGCCCCGGTCCGCCAGGGTCTGGATCGCCGAGGTGATTTCGATCTCGCCGCGCACCGAGGGTGCCGTGTGCTCCAGAACCTCAAAGACCTCCGGGGTGAACTTGTAGGCGCCGATATTGGCCAGGTTCGAGAAGACCTCCGTCGGCTTTTCCACCAGCCGTAGGACTTTTTTATTCTCGGCCACCTCGTAGATGCCGAAGAGTCGCGGATCGGCCACGGTTTTCACCAGCGCGGCCTGATGTTGCCGGGCGAGCCGGGCGAAATCCTCGGCGGCATAGAGGTCATCACCGTTGAAGGCCATAAAGGGTTCCGCAATGTGGGGCGCGCACTGGAGCAGCGCGTGGCCGGTGCCCTTCTGCTCCGTCTGCTCCACATAGATCAGCTTTCGTCCCTTGTATTCCTCGCCGAAGGCGGCGCGGATCATCTCATGCATATACCCCACCACCAGCACCACCGTATCCACTTCCGGCGGCAGTGCGTCCATCTGGTGCGCCAGGATGGGTTTGTTGGCGATCGGCAGCAGCGGTTTGGGCCGCGTCAGGGTCAGGGGATAGGTGCGGGTGGATTTTCCTGCGGCAAAAACAACGGCTTTCATCAAAAAACGCTCCGTGCGTGTATTTCCCATGATCAAAGGAATATGATACTGGATGAGACCGCTCCAACGACATTCCGGCGCGGGTCCGGGCCGATGGTACACCATCCCTCCGCGCCACGGAAAGGAAGAAACCCATGAATGCGATCCTCTTTGCCGCCCTGGCACCCCTCACCCTGCTTTCCCAGCCCTATGAGGCCACCTGGGAATCCCTCGACCAGCGCCCCAATCCGACCTGGTTCACCGATGCCAAGTTTGGCATTTTCATTCACTGGGGCGTTTATTCCGTCCCATCCTGGGGCCCGAAGGATCGCTACTCCGAGTGGTACTGGAATGACTTGATCGAAGGCGACGGCCAGACGAAGGCTTTCCACGACGCCACCTACGGCCCCGAGTTCAAATATCAGGACTTTGCACCCCAATTCACGGCGGAACTTTTCGCGCCCGAAGACTGGGCGGACATATTCAAGCGATCCGGTGCGAAATACGTCGTTTTGACGTCCAAGCACCACGAGGGCTTCAGTCTCTGGCCCGATCCCACCAATTGGAACTGGAACGCCATGGATATTGGACCCCACCGGGATCTGGCGGGCGATCTCATGGCCGCCGTCCGTGGCGCGGGGTTGAAGATGGGCTTCTACTACTCCATGTACGAGTGGTTCAACCCCCTCTACCTTTCGGACGTGGACCGCTATGTGGACGAGTACATGCTGCCCCAGATGAAGGATCTGGTTCAGCGTTACCAGCCTGATATCATCTGGCCCGATGGTGAGTGGGGCCATCCCAGCAGTACATGGAGGAGCACCGAGTTTCTGGCCTGGCTCTTCAACGAGAGTAGCGCGCCCAAGGATGTCGTGATCAACGATCGCTGGGGCAAGGAATGCCGAAACGTTCACGGCGGCTTCGCTACGCCGGAGTACGGCCACATTCCCGAAGGTGGCCTCATCCAGAATAGCCGCTTCGAAGAATGCCAGGGCATGGGCAAGTCCTTCGGCTACAACCGCAACGAGCGCGCGGAGAACTACCGCAGCACGACCGAGCTTCTCCATCTTCTGATTGACAACGTGAGCCGAGGCGGCAATCTTCTGCTCGACATTGGCCCCGAGGCTGATGGGCGCATTCCCGTCGTCATGGAGCAGCGACTCCTCGAAATGGGGGAATGGCTGGCCGTGAACGGCGAAGCGATCTATGGCACCCATGCCCTGGCGGATGGGCCGAAACTGGAGCAGGTCCGCTTCACCGCCAAGGACAAGGCGACCTACGCCATTTGTCTGCAATGGCCCGGCGCCTCGTTGGAGTTGCCCGTGGCCGGTACCGTGACCAAAGTCTCCCTCTTGGGCTACGACAAGCCCGTGGCTTTTATCCAGAGCGGCCCAAGCGTGGTGATTCAGGTTCCGGTACTCGGGTTGGACGAGGCCCCCTGCAAGCACGCCTACGTGTTCAAGATGGAGTAACAGGCCCATCAATATTTCGACGCCATAAACGAATACTTGCGCAACACCATTGCGAGCATCAGGATACCTTCCCCTGACGCCCCACGTGTTTTCGGACTATGCCTGGAGGGCTTTCTCTAGGCGTGAATCCGCGCTTGAGCGGAAAGTAAGCCATAGTATACACTCCGCAAGCTTGACGGCGGCGTTTGCTGGCGAATAGCCACAAGCCTGCCGGGGGTGAGCAGCGGGAAAACGCTCCAACCAGGAGCAAACAACAGACCAGTGTTTCGACCTGGATGAGGTTCTGATTCTATGTGCCTGTGTCAAGAGATGAATGGGAGACGTGTATCGATGAAGAGTCGGGATTTCATGCGCACGATCGCCGTGCTGGGCATCATCACGGCGACGATTTCGCTGCAGCCCGGGGGGCATGCCGATACCGTAACAGCGCCCGTGAGGGATTTCGCGTCAGGGTTTAACGGCGGTGGGGTTGCTTTTTCGCCCGACGGAGACGCCGTTCTGCTGAGCACCGATGACGGGGCTGTGTTGCTGGCCAAGTCCAATCGCCTCCTGCTTCAGACCTTCTCGGGCCATACGCTTCCGGTTTATGCCGTCGCTTTCTCGCCTGACGGCGAACAGGTCCTCACCGGGTCGCGCGATGCCACAGCAATCCTGTGGGATGTCGACTCGGGAGTAGGACTCCGAACCTACTCCGGTCACACCCTTGATATAAATTCCGTGGCCTTTTCACCCGATGGTACACAGGTGCTCACCGGGTCGGACGACAATACTGCGAAGCTTTGGAATCGGTTCACCGGCGCAGAGTTGCAAACCTTCACCCACACCGGTACAGTCGTTTCCGTCACGTTCTCTTCCGATGGCACCCAGGTGCTTACGGGGTCGACGGACAATACCGCGAAGCTCTGGGATATCGTGACAGGCGACGAGTTTCGCTCTTTTGAGCACACGTACGCGTTGAACTCCGTCGCCCTCTCGCCCGACGGCGCCCAGGTGCTCACCGGGTCAAACGACAATATTGCCAAGCTGTGGGATGTGGATTCAGAGACGGAACTCCTGAGCTTTACCGGCCACACTTATTATGTGACGTCCGTGGCCTTCTCGCCCGACGGCGCGCTCGCACTCACGGGTTCACGAGACAACACCGCGAAATTGTGGGACATTACCACGGGTGAAGAACTCCGTACATTCTCCATCCATACGGATTGGTTGAATTCCGTAGTGTTCTCTCCGGACGGTAGACAAGTACTCAGCGGGGCTTGGGACGAAACCGCCAATCTTTGGGATATCAGCGATCTCGTGCCGGCCGGTGAAGGAGAAGGAGAGGGAGAAGGCGAAGGAGAAGGAGAAGGAGAAGGAGAAGGTGAAGGTGAAGGTGAAGGTGAAGGCGAAGGCGAAGGCGAAGGCGAAGGCGAAGGCGAAGGAGAAGGAGAAGGAGAAGGAGAAGGAGAAGGAGAAGGAGAAGGAGAAGGAGAGACACCTGGTGGTTGCCCCGGTTCAAAAACGGGCATCGGAAGCAAATCCGGCGCGCGCCTCGGCGACCTTTTTCTCCTTGGACTTGCCATGGCTACTCTGGCTTCATTTGGCGTCCTGAATCGGCGGCCGTAGTAACAGCACAATTTAAGAAACACAGGCCCGGCGTTCTCGCGAAGTACGCCGGGCCTGTTGCATGAGCAATGCCGTGTACAAGGACTTCCTTCTCGATCCGCCCTTGGCCTACGCCGCTACGGCTGTCAGCGCGCGATCCACGGCGTCATCCATCGACTGGGTAAACTTGAGTACGCCCCCTTCTTCACGTATGCCCACCTTCTCCACAACCTGAATCAATTCCGGCTTCAGGTTGTTTATGATCAACTTGATCTTCTGCTTGCGGAAATTGTCCAGAATGGACTCCATGGCCACCATGGCCGTCATATCGATCATGGGTACATCCGACATTTCCAGGATCACAACCCGGATATTGGGCTGCACGCTTGTCAGCGCTTTCAAGGCTTTCTGGGCCGAGCCAAAGAACATGGCCCCGTCGATGTCATAGACCAGCACCGTATCCGGCAGGTCCCGGGAGCGGGGATGATCATTGGACTTGTGGGGAATCAATTCCACCCCCGTCACTTCAATGCTGCGGCGCACGAACAGCACCGCGGCGAGCCCCATTCCCACGGCCACAGCGATCTGCATGTCGAAGAGCACCGTGAGAAGAAAGCAGTTCAACAGGGTAAAGATATCGCGGCGGGGTGCCACGCGCACGATGCGGAGAAAGTGCTTGGCCTCGCTCATGTGCCACGCGACCACCAGGAGCAGTGCGGCGATGGAGGCCATGGGCACATAGGCCAGCAGGGGCGCAAATACGAGGATGGACAGCAGAATGAATATGGAATGGACCACGGACGACAGGGGCATGGTGGCCCCCGCGCGCACGTTGGCCGCCGTCCGCGCTATGGCCGCCGTGGCCGGGATCCCGCCGAAGAAGGGCACGATCATGTTGCCCAGGCCCTGGCCGATGAGTTCGTCATTCGGGTTGTGGCGCTTGCCCGACATACCATCGGCCACCACGGCGCAGAGCAGGGATTCCAGCGCGGCCAGGATGGCGATGGCAAAGGCGGGACCCATCAAGTCCTGAATAAGGCGGAAGGAAAGGCCAACGGGTCCGTGATCCGCACCACCGCCGGGCAGTGCCCAGGGGAGAACAAGCTGGGGAAGTATCGGGGGGATACCACCGCCCTGGATGCCATTCAATTCGTAGTGAAAGCGCGATCCGATTGTCGCGACCTCAAATCCAGGATAGTAGTGGGTGGCGGCCCAGGCGCCGATAGAGCCCGCCAGGATGCCCGCGAGGTGGAAGGGGAAACGGGACTTCATGCGCGCCCAGAGCACGATCACGATCAGAGTGACCGTGCCGATCAAGGTTTCCTCCCACCGAAGGGACGGCAGAGCACCCACCAGAATCGCCACTTTCTCGATGTAATCCTCGCCGGGCGCGGCAACTTCCAATCCGAGGAAGTCTTTCATCTGCAAGGTGGCGATGACGACGCCGATGCCCGCAGTAAAGCCCACGGTGACGGGATAGGGGACGATCTGGATCAGGCCTCCGAGTCGGAGGAATCCCATGCCAACCAGGATACATCCCGCCATGAACCCGCTCAGGAGCAGGCCGCCCATGCCATATTCCTGAACGATGGGGAGGAGGATGACCACAAACGCGGCCGTCGGGCCAGAGATATTGACCTTTGAACCGCCCGCGAGGGCTATTACAATCCCGCCGATGATGGCCGTATAGAGTCCGTGCTGGGGCGGGGTTCCGCTGGCAATGGCCAGACCCATGGCGAGGGGCAGGGCAACCACGCCGACCGTGAGGCCGGCAAAGATATTGGCAAAAATTTCGTTTCGGGAGGGCTTGCTCTTCCAGGAACGGGTGAGCGCGGAAAACATGGGGAAAGGAACTCCGGGGGGCACAGATTCAATTGGTGGGGTGGCGCACAAACAGGAGGCTGGGCGCAGAAGAACTGTAGAAAGCATACCCGATGGCGGTGCATAAATGCTACCGATGGGTAGAATTCCAGCAGGTCCCGGCGCTTCCATTCGGGGTTGAACCCCTTGCCCGGTTCACGTGCTATAATCCGCGACCGGACCCAAAAGGTCCAAGGGGTTGGGAACGGATTTAACCACGAGTGGACGAAAAACACGGATTGAGGAGAGCATGCCAGCCTCATCAAATTCGGGAGTCCCGGAGCGACCGACCATGATTTTCGCCATGAAGGTCGTCTCAGCGCATGTTGCATCCTTGTAATCCGTACGATCCGTGGTCGGATATTAAGCGTACTTTCACAATAACGGTAACACCTGGAACGGCACACACGCATGAGCAGCAAGATTCGATGGGGTGTCATGGGCACCGGGCACATCGCTAATACCTTCGCCATGGCCATTGCCTCGCTGGACGACGCGGTGGTTCAGGCCGTGGGCTCGCGCACGCAGGAAAGCGCGGACAAATTCGGCGCAACCTATGGCATCCCCAACTGCCACCCGACCTACGAGGCGTTGGCGGCGGATCCCGAGGTTGACGCGGTCTATATCGCCACCCTCAATTCACTCCATGAGGACAACACCATACTCTGCCTGGAAGCGGGCAAGGCGGTCCTCTGCGAGAAGCCCTTCACCATCAATCGCGCCCAGGCCGAGGCCGTCATCGCGGTGGCGCGCAAGGAAAAGCGCTTCCTGATGGAGGCCATGTGGACACGCTTCATGCCCGCGCTGCACCAGGCCATGTCCTGGATCGATGAGGGGGCCATCGGCGAGGTGCGAATGGTGCAGGCAAATTTCGGATTTCGCTACGACGCCGCGCCCCTGTTCGACCCCGAACTGGGCGGCGGCAGCTTGCTCGACGTGGGAATCTACCCGATTACCCTGGCCAACATGGCCTTCCGTCAGGCCCCCACGCAGATCCGCAGCCTGCCCTATCTGGGCCGCAACGGCGTGGACGAACAGGCGGCCTATATCCTCGGCTATGACGGCGGTGGGCTGGCCCTTCTGGGCAGCGCCATCCAGACAAAGACCCCCTACGACGGCTACATTATGGGGACGGATGGCATGATAACCCTCCACGACTCCTTCTGGAACGCGACCAAGGTCAGTCTGGAACGCCCGGAGAAAGAAACGATCACCCAGGACTTTCCCCTGCACTGTAATGGCTATGAATACGAGGCGATGGAGGTGAATCGGTGTTTGCGCGAAGGAAAATTGGAGAGCGAGATCATGCCCCTCCAGACCACGCTGGATATTCTCGATATCATGGACAACATCCGACTCCAGTGGGGCCTTCGCTACCCGATGGAATAATAGAAGCAGATCAGATCGGTCGGATCGGTCAAATCAGTCAGATTTTCGTTTTCCCCAACCCAGGAGCATCCCATGGCCACGAACTACCGCTGGGGCATCATCGGTACGGGCAACATCGCCGCAAAATTTGCCACATGCCTTGCCGTTTGCGAGGGTGCTACCCTACACGCGGTCGCGTCGCGGAGCCAAGAGGGTGCCGATGCCTTCGGCGACCGCTTCAAAATCCCCGTGCGCCACGCAAGCTATGAAGCCCTGGCCAACGACCCCGACGTGGATGTGGTCTATATTTCCACGCCCCATGCGCTCCACATGGACAACTGCACGCTGTGTCTTCGGGCGGGCAAGGCGGTTCTCTGTGAGAAGCCCTTCACCCTGAATGCCGCCGAGTCCCGCGCCGTGATCGAGGTGGCCCGCGAAATGCAGAAGTTCATCATGGAAGGCATGTGGACCCGATTCTTCCCCGTGGTGAAGCAGGCGGAGGCCTGGATTGTGGAAGGGGTCATTGGCGAGCCACGCATGGTCCGGGCGGACTTCGGCTTTCGCATGGACTATGGCGACCGCGGCCGGCTCTGGGATCTGCGCCTCGGCGGCGGCAGTCTGCTCGATGTCGGAATCTATCCCATCACCATCGCCTCTCTCGCCTTTCAGGCCGCCCCCACGGACATCCATGGCTTTGCCCACGTCGGTGAATATGGCGTGGACGAGCAGGCGGCCTTCGTGCTCGGCTACAGCGGTGGGCGTCTCGCAACGCTCTCCAGTGCCATCAGGACCAAGACCAACTGGGATGCCTATATCCATGGCGAGACCGGCACCATAAAAATACACAGCCCCTTCTGGCAACCCAGCAAGGTCACCCTGATTCCCAACGAGGGCGAGGAGCAGTCGGTCGAAATTCCCCTCGAAAGTCTGGGGTTTGAGTACGAAATTCGGGAAGTCATGGCCTGTCTGGATCAGGGTTTGCTGGAGTGCCCCGCCATGCCCCATGCCCGAACCGTTGAGGTCATGGAAGTCATGGACAAACTTCGCAGGCAATGGAGCCTCCACTATCCGGGTGAGCGGGTGCCCTTGAAAGGCTTGCGCCAGCCTTTTGAATAGCCCGGCATCCGGAACCCGAGGGGCAAGTCCCGCGTTGCCCGGATCGCGCTCGTTGCTCTGTCCGATCGTCATCCTTTTTCCTTACTCCTGTTACCGTAACCCCGATCCCTGCTAAAATAGCGGCTAACATGGCAGCCATCACGCCCGAAACATCGCCCACCCCCAAGCGCCGCATCTCCCGCCGCCGATTGATCTTCATGCTCTCGGTGGCGTTGTTCCTTGCCGTCCTGTGGCAGGGCGTCGAGCGCCTGATCAATATCGAGCACTATCGTCCGGTGATTGATGAGGGACTCGAAAAGTTGATCAAGCTTCCGCTGACCTTCGGGGAAATGGATCTGAAGCTATTTCCCACGCCCCGACTGGTCGTGGAAAACGTCAAGGTGGGTGAGGGTGACTTCGCCGTGTTCGCGCCCGAAGTTTCGGTGACCGCAAGCCTGGGGCGGCTGCTCCACAAGCAGCTCGCCCTGCACGATGTCACCATCTACGACGCCAAACTGCGGATGCCCGAAGCCAATGAAGCCTTCAAGGCGCGGTGGACGGAGTATCTCGCCACGCTGCGCGCACCACGAGAATCCGGCGGCAAGGCCGGGCTCCGGGTGACGCTGGAGCGTATTAACGCGCCCGAACTCGCGATCCTGCGTGGCGAGAAAAGTTTCGCGGCCGGCGCACTTGAAGTGCTCCGTGTGACTGCGGGGGCACCAGAATTCGTCTATAGCCTATACGCCGAGGGGGAGCAGAACGCTATGTCGGCGCGCGGCTCCCTGGTGCTCGATATCAAGAGCGACCAGAGAATTGAAGGCTCCGCGATGATTAGGGGCGTGGCCTTGACCGCCCTGACCGGTGACGCGAAATGGCCTCCGTTCCTGCTGGATGGCGAAGCGACCTTTTCTCTTGCGCAGGATGCTTCGATGACGGTCGAAACCCGCGGGCAGGTCCGCCTGCCCGATCAGGCCGACGCCCTGGGTCCCTTCGAGGTTGCCGTGCGCCGGGGTGCGGATGGACTCCGTCTGGAAGGCCTGCGGCTCCACACGCTGCCCGTCAGTCTCGCCGGGGCCATCGAAGTGCGGGATGATCGAAGCTGGAGCCTCGATCTGGCGGAGGCCACGCTGCGCAATCAGGGTATTACCTGGCTCGTTGAGCGCGTGCCGGGCATCCCGGTCACGGTGAATCCCGGCACACCGGCCGAAGCGACATTGAGCACGGTACGGCTTGGCGGCGATTCCGCCGGGGACTTTTCCTTCTCGCACGGCGCAATCAAGGTCAAGGATGTGGGTATCCGGCTGAACGGAGGCTACGAAATCGAAGGTATCGATGGCGCGATTGCGGTCGAAAGCGACGTCTACCAGTTGTCCGGATTTTCCAACGGGCACGTGGAAGCCGATGGAACCATGACCCTGGGCTATGCCGATGATACCGTAGGTCTGAATCTGACCGGCAGGTTGAACCTCGACTCCGATTTCCCCCTGCCCGAGGCCGTGTCGAACCTGTTGCGCGCGGAGGCCGGCACCGTGACCATTCCCGAGTTTCAAGCGACTTTTGCTCAGGGCAATGTGCAGCTTTCCACCCTGCGCATCGCGGCGTCGCTGGAGAAGGGCTCCGTGTCGGCCTATGACCGAAGCGCCCGGACCTATGCCCCGGCCACGGACGTGGAAGGCGAGGGCGTATTCAAAGATGGCGTGCTCCACATTACCCGGATTGCCGGCCCCCACACGCAGTTCAGCGGCACGTTGACCCCCGACGAGTCGCTAAAGCGCTGGACCGTCGCATCGACCTTCACGAGCGAACTGTCCAGTCCCCTCTGGGAGTTTATTCAACCGGCCTCGGTCACACTCCAGGGCGGAAAGCTCGACTGCACGCGACTTGAGGGTATTTTTGTTCGCGGCGAGAAGAAGCCCGAATCCCTCCGTGTCGAGGCCACGGCGAAAGGCGTCAAGATGGCGCTGAACGCCGGGGGGTTCAAAGATACAATTCAGTTGGATTCCCTGGCGTTCAAAAGTACGGCTGCGGAAGTGGCCTACGAAACTGCGGGCGCGTCCGGAATGCTGGGCCATTTTTCCGCGCAGGGTTCCTATGTGATTGAGAGCGGTGCGGTGCAAAGCCAGGTGCGGTTGCGCCTTGGTGAGGCCACGCTGGTGCCCGAGGCCTGGCGTGGCGGCCTGGCGGGAACTCTCCTGAAATCCTTGGGCGACGTGCCCCTCGCCCTTAACTATGGTGGAGCGGGTACCCGACTGGACCTTACCTCTGAGGCACCCCTCTCCCTGAAGGGGACCCTCGATTTTGCGGGCGGGGCCAAGTCCAAGGCCCCCATCGGTCTGGCCCTGGCGGCGAATCTTCCCGTGGTCTGGCTGGGTCCCCATCTTTCGAAGGCCACCGAGCCCGCTGGCGCGGTCAAAGTGGATCTCGCCATTGATGCGGCCAGCGGAAAAATATCTGCGTGGGCCGATTTGACGGAAGCGGTAGTGGGCTGGTCGCTGCTGGAGAAGAAGGCGGGTTACCCTATGGCCCTTTCCGCCTCGGGAAACTGGGGAAAGGAAGGGGCGCGCCTCAGCGCCGGGCAGCTTGACGTAGGGGGGGAGCGAATCGCCTTTAAATTGAGCGACGGTTCCTTCCGAGCGGATGCGTTTTCGATCGCACTCGATGCCCTCGTGCCGCTCCTTCCTGAAGGCGGTGCCATGAGCGGTCGTATCTCGGGAGGTTATACGGGCGATACCCGCGACCTGTCGCTGAACTTTGAGGATGCCACCGCGCAGCTTGCTCCCGATCTGTTGCCCGTGGGGCTGGACGGAGGCATCGCGCGTCGGGGCGGTGCCTGGAAGATCGACCGTCTCACCTGGAATGTGGGGGCCAGCCAGGGCTCGCTGCAGACTTCAGGTGCAGGAGATCTCTGGCAGGGCCGCGTTCAGGCGGTCCGCATTCACGCCTCCGAATTGAAGCAGGGACACGCGACGTGGAATCTGCGCCGGGGTGCGCCCCACGATGATAAAGCGCTTCCCTGGACATTCAGCGGCGACTTTACGATTGCCGCAGACACGCTGATTTGGGCCGAGGCCACCCTGCAAAACGTACGCTGCGTTGCCCGCTTCACACCCGGTGCCGTGCGGCTCGACGATCTAGTACTGGGGCACGGATCCGGCCAGTTGACCGGCGTGGGGGGCTACGTGTCGGCGCGCGATGGAAACCCCGCCACGCTCAGTACCGATCTCGCAGTCAATGCTGTGGACGCCGTACTCCTCGAAGGGCTCTTTTTGGAAAAAGCCCGGGGGCTGGCGGGGCCGATGAACGGCCGGGTGGCCCTCACCATCCCCTTGGTGCCGGAGAGCGCCTCCGTGATGCACCACATCAGCGGGGAGATCACCTTCGAAGGCAAGGACGGTACGCTGGGTAAAGCCGGCCTGGCCTCGAAACTGCTCGGCGCACTGCGGACCACCGACATCCTTCGACTCCGCGTACCTCAGCTCAAGGACAAGGGCCTGGCCTTCAAGACCATTTCCGGCCGCGTGGCGATAGAACAGGGCGTTTTTCGATTGGACCCCTTTAGCCTGGCCGACTCGGCCTATGTCCTCGCGGGCAAGGCCACCTTTGATTACCCGAAAGACACGGCCGAAGGCGGGGGAGAGATTCAGGTGCTCGAAGGGGTCACCGGTATGGCCCGCAAGATTCCCATCCTCGGCGATGCGGCCAATCTGGTCAGTAAAGTGTTTGGCGTGCCGATCAAAGTTTCCGGCACGGCGAAAGAGCCCACCTTCGGTGTTGGGGTGGCGGTGCCGGTCAAAGCGCCCAAGGCACCCTGACAATTTTCTGCCGCTTTTGCTGAACAATTCTTCGGCCGAAACTTCCGATTTTACTGGCGCAATTCCCCGACTTGTGCTACGCTGCAATTGCGAGCTTTCGAAGGATTGAGTAATCGCTGGTGGAGCGCAACCCCCAGCACATCGGACACTGGTTTTCCCCCGACTCGAAGCCGATCACCGGTCGAATGGCGACCCGCAAGGTGCCGGGAGAACTAGCCCGCGTCCTGGAGTTTAAGCCATGGTCACTTTCTCAGAACACCGTGAGTACTCCCGGAGCCCCATTCACGCCAGAACCGAAGTCCGCTTGGGTAATGGCATCACCGTGGAGGGCAAGGCCGTCGACGTAAGTCTGCGCGGTCTCATGTTCCTATCCGAAAACCGCCTCCCCATCGGGAAGCCCGTGCGGGTCATGTTGATCTTCGAGGGCGACGCCGAGCCCCGGTACATCAACGCCGGCGGCCAGATCGCCCGGCTCCACGATCAGGGCGTCGCTGTCCAGTTCACGGACATCGATCTCGACAATTCCCAGTATCTCCGCCAGGTGGTCACCTTCAACCTGCCGGAACGGGACCGGGTGCTGGCCGCGTCGCCGGTGCCCGTGAAGCCTCGCAAGAACTAGTGCGTGGCGGGATCGGGCGTGCTATAGTCATGAGGCCGACGTATGTTGCAATGGGAGTATGCTGATGGCCTCTACCGTAGCCCTGTCCTTGACCAAATGGTCGCTGGACCTCGCTTCGCAATTGATCCGGGCAGACGTTCGACTTCACAACCATGAAACCATCCGGGACGACATGGCGATCATTTTCGTCGTGAACCACTTTACCCGGCTGGAGACGCTCCTCCTGCCCTATGTCATCAACAAGTACACGGGCAAGGAAGTCTGGGGCCTCGCCGCCGCCCAGTTGTTCAAGGGCCGCATCGGCCAGTTCCTGCGCTCTACCGGGACCGTCTCAACCTCCGACCCGGACCGGGACCGCATCATCGTCCACTCACTGCTGACGGGGGAACATCCGTGGATGATCTTCCCCGAGGGAGCGATGATCAAGGACAAGAAGGTCATCGATCATACGGGGAAATTCAGCATCTACAGTGACGGGAAGCGACGCCCGCCCCATACCGGGGCCGCGGTGCTCGGGCTCCGGGCCGAGTTCTACCGCCACAAGATGTCGTGTCTCGATGCGCGCCCCGGCGGCGACGCCGCGCTCGCCCAGGCGCTGGAGCATTTTGCCCTGCCTCCCGATGCGGACGTGCTTGCCAAGCGCACGGTGATTATCCCCGTCAACATAACTTATTTTCCCATCCGCGCCCGAGACAACTTTTTGCTGCGCACGGCCCGCCGCTTCGCGAAAGATCTCGGCGTGCGCGCGGTGGAGGAGCTCTCCGTCGAAGGGACGGTGCTCTCCGAAGATACGGACATCGATATCACATTGGGCGAGCCCATCGACGTTCACGACTATCTGAACGCGCCGGAATATGCCGAAGTCATGGCCTGCGGCCTGAACGACATGCAGGCCCTCGAGACCGATCCGGGTTCGGTGTTTAACGAAGCTGCCCGCAAACTGATGCTGCACTACATGCAGTCCATCTACCAGCTCACGACGATCAACTACGATCACATCTTTGCGACGATCATCCGCCACCAGCAGGCCAAGTCCTTCACCGAACGCGCCTACCGCAACCGGATCTTCCTCTGCGTCCACCAGCTCAAGAAGTTGGGGACTCACCGCCTCCACGGGATTCTCGAGCACACCTACCGGGACATCGTCTTCGAAGATCCGAGCGCGAAATTTAGAGATTTCGCCACGCTGTGTCTCCAGGAAGGCCTGATCGTCCGCGAGGGGAACGCCTATACCAAGAACACCGCCCTGGAACGCGGTCAGGCCGATTTTCACACGGTCCGCTTCCACGAGCTCACCGAAGTAATCGCCAACGAAATCGAGCCGCTGCATGACGTGACACGGATCGTCAAGAACATCGCCCAGATGCCGCGCCCCCAGCTTTCCCGGCGGATTCGCGAGATCTTTCTGGAGGAAGACGGGCGATTTTTCGAGGAAGACTACGCCGAGTTCTACGATCCGAAAGACAGCAAGAGTCCCGATATAGGCCGCCCCTTCTTTCTCAAGCCCTTGCGGCCCAAGGCCGGTATTGTGCTGGCCCACGGCTACATGGCGGCGCCCGCGGAAGTCCGCGCCCTGGCGGATCATTTCTACCAGCAGGGCTACGCGGTATACGGCGTGCGTCTGCGCGGCCATGGCACCTCGCCGGAAGACCTCTCCCAGCGCACCTGGGAGGACTGGTATCACTCCTTCAACCGCGGTTACGCCATCATCAAAAGCGTCACCGACCATATCATCGTGGGTGGCTTCTCCACCGGCGGCTGCCTGGCGCTCCTGGCCGCCGCTCGAAAGGGGGAGAAGGTCCAGGCGGCCTTCTCCATCTGCGCGCCCCTTCACGTCAACAACTACTCGGTCCGTCTCGTGCCGTCCATCGTCACCCTGAACTCCCTGCTGAAAAAGTTGGGACAGGGCCGGGAAGCGTGGGAATACGTCGTGAACGAGCCGGAGAACCGGCACATCAACTACGAGCGAAACCCTCTCAAGGGGATTAACGAACTCGTCAAGGTTATGAACGCCACGGAGGCATGCCTGCCCGAGATCACGATCCCCACCCTCATCATACAGGCCTCCAAGGACCCCATCGTGAATCCGGAGAGTGGGCGGCAGTTATTCGAAGAGATAGCCAGCCCCTTCAAGGAACTGGTGATGGTGGAGCGCAGTCGCCACGGCATCGTAAACGGGGAAGGGCGGGAGGATATCTTCTCCCATGTGCAGCATTTCCTGAGCCGGGCTCCGGTACACGGAATCATGCTTCAGGAGGAGGGCCGCCTGGCGGAATTGACCGGCTAATAGTGTGAAAGTCACTACTAGGGAATTCGTTGACACATCTTCCCCCCTTATGTTACCGTGATCACTGGATTTAGCGCAATTGAGGCTGGGACGAGACTGATAGGTTTTATCAGTTTCGGTGCTTTGATTGTCTCCGGTGACACCATTGGGGTACAGCATGGAAACAGGGCTTAGGTGCCCGCAGCCCACGCCTGAAAGCAGGCAGGGAAATGATGGATAAGGATTATCATGACTGGTAAAACACAATTCCTTCGTCTCAGCGTGGTTCTTACTCTGGTAATCGCCATCGGCCCTGCCTCCGCCTGGGGTCCACGCGCCCAGCGCACCATCACCGGAATGGCCATACAGGTCATTCAAAGCAAGTATCCCGGCACCTTCCGTCCGGGGGACTCCGACTACACCCGCGATGTACTGATGGGGGCCGAGGCGGGCTGGTCGGTTATCGCCAAAAGCCTGCCGCTCAATTCCGACGCCGAAGCGATTCAGGCCGTGGCGAGCGAAATCGAGCTGTTGCGGGACGTCCGCTCCTTCGGTGCGGGCTCCTACTTCGCCTACCGTCTCGGAGCGCTTTCATCGCTGATCGCGGACATCATGCTTCCCTATGGCCTCGCGTGGGATGAGACCGACGAGGGGATGAAGGCCAAGATCGACATTGATATCGAGGAAAACCTGAATGCCTATCGGTATACCAGCTCCTCGACGGAGCGCACGCTGATCCTGAATTCAAGCGAGTACTTCAACGCCCAGATGCATTTCTACCATGACAACAAAATGATCATTGCGGATGACTACAAGCGCGGCCGCGGCTACAACGGGCTCCTCAAGCAGAGCAGCAAGGCCCACTTTGAAGCCGCGATTAGCGCAGTGTCCGACGCCTGGTATACGATTCTCACTGCGGAGAGCAAGAGTAAGTCATCCAAGACCAGTGACCTGCTTGCCCGCTACTTCGTAGACGAAATCGCCTACCAGCTTGGCGAAAAGCGCAATTTTCATCAAGCCGGTGTGATCTACGAGAATCTTGAAACCCTGAGTTCCTCCAACTCGCTTTTCTTCGAGGAAATCGGCGATCTGTACTACGCTTTCGACACAAAAGAGAGTGCGGAACGGAGCGTGAAGGAATGGAAGAGCGCCTTTGAAATGGGCGGCGAGAATCGCGAGGCCGTCTCCAAGAAGATTTCCGAGCACTTCCTCCGCGAGGGCCGGGAATACCTGGAACTGGCCGCGGAGAAAGGCGCCGGGGAAACCGAGCTGCCCAGCGCGCTCGCGGCCTTCAAGGAAGCGCTCCAGTACAACCGGACCAGCGACGAGGCGGCCGATCTCATTCAGGACACCAACCTGAAGATCAAGGACCGCGATGAACGCCGCGAGATGATCGTTGACATCATCGCCAAGGCCGCGCAGGTGCAGGAAGAGGCCCAGAACCACGCCACCGGCGGCAACTATGGCAATGCCATCGGCGAATTCAACAAAGCCAAAGAGATCCTGGCCGCGGTGGATGATGAGTTCACGGACCAGGCCGGTATCGCCAAGGATATGGTGGATGCGATTACGAAAAATGTGAGCAAGGCCATCTCCGATGTTCAGGAGCAGGCGGGCGCGGCCATCGAGAAGGGCGAAGCGCTGGAAGAGCAGCACAAGTACGACGAGGCCATCCAGCAATACACCCTGGTACCGACCATTGTCAGCGTGATACCCGAAGATCACAACAACACGGCGACGCAGGACAAGAAGGACATTATCGTTCTCTCAGAGACCAAGATTGCCGAAGCGACCAACAATAAGGCCCGCTATGAAGCCAGCCAGGCGGCCGGTGGCACGCCCGGCGCTCCCGGTGCCCCTGCTGCCATGCGGGCGCCCGCTGCCGCAGGCCTCGCCGCTCCTCCCGCGGCCCCCGCACCCCGTTCGGTACGCGATCGCAAGCTCGGCGACGAGTAATAGCCTCGCTCGGAATGTGAATAGTTAAAGACAACGCCCCCCGGTCACCAGACCGGGGGGCGATTGATTTATGATTTGGTCCGGGCCGATTTTAGCGAGGTTTCGCTCAGGCCGCGCTTGCGGCTCCCGATCCCGTCGCTAATTCCATGATACGCTCCTGAGTGGCCGTTTCCCTGGGGAGTTCCCCCGCGATTCGGCCTTCATGCATCACCAGGATGCGGTCGCACATGCCGAGGATCTCTGGCAACTCGCTGGAGATGACCAGAATAGCGACCCCCTGGCGCACCAGCTCGTTCATCAACTTGTAAATCTCCACCTTCGCCCCCACATCGATGCCCCGAGTCGGCTCATCAAAAATCAGCACACGGGACTTCGTGAACAGCCATTTGGCTAGTACCACTTTCTGCTGGTTTCCGCCGGAAAGATTCTGCACCATCTGGCCCGAACCCGGCGTCTTGATATGGAGTTCGTCAATATACCCCTGGGTAACGCTGCGCTCCTGCCCGCGGTTCATCAGGAAGCGCCCAGAGAGGGCCTTCAGGTTGGCCAGGGTAGTGTTCTCGGCCACCGACATACCCAGAACCAGCCCCTGGTTCTTGCGGTCTTCCGTCAGCAGGCCGATGCCGCGCTGGATGGCGTCGCGAGGGCTGCTGATGGTGACCGACTGGCCCCCGAGGGATATCTGGCCCGCGTCGATGGCATCGGCGCCAAATATCGCCCGCGCCACTTCGGTCCGTCCGGCCCCCACCAGCCCCGTGAGCCCCACAATCTCGCCAGTGTGCAGCGAAAAGTTCACATCGGAAAAGGCCCCCTTCCGGCAGAGCCCTTCCACCCGGAGCCGCTCCTCGCCCTTCGTGAAGATCTCTTTCGGAAATTCTTCCGTCAGTTCCCTGCCCACCATCATCTTGATGATGCTTTCCCGGGTCAGATCGCACAGCTCACTGGTGTTGATGTGCTCGCCATCACGCATGATCGTGGCCCGGCTGCCCACCTCGAAAACTTCTTCCAGGCGGTGGGAGATGTACACGAGTGCGATGCCCTGCTGCTTCAGCGACTTGATGAGGGCAAACAGCGCCTCCAGTTCATGGTCGGTCAGCGTAGCCGACGGCTCGTCCATAACGATGATCCGTGCATTGACCGAGAGGGCCTTGGCGATTTCCACCATCTGTTGCTGCGCGATGCTCAACTCGTGCACGGGGCGCCGCACATCCATGGTCACGCGGATGCGCTCCAAAACTGCCTCTGCATCGCGGTACATCCGCTTCCAGTCCACAATTGGCGTGCGCCCGCGGCAGGGCTCGCGGCCGAGGAAAATATTCTCCGCCACGCTCAGGTAGGGGCTCAGGTTGAACTCCTGATAGATCATGCTGATGCCGAGTTCCCTCGCGTGCAGCGGCGACTCAATGACCACGGGCTCGCCGTCGATCAGGATCTCGCCCTCGTCCAGGCCTTGCGCTCCGGCCAGTATCTTCATCAAGGTCGATTTGCCCGCTCCGTTCTCGCCCAGGAGGCAATGCACCTCGGCCGGGCGCAGGGAAAGGTTGGCGCCCTTCAGCGCAATCACGCCGGGGAATCGTTTGGTGACCCCGCGCATTTCAAGTATGTACTCGCCCATGATCTCTCCTGACGGGTTACTCATCGTCGTGAATTATAGCGCAGGATCCGGAATGAACCAAAGCGGCGGGCGATGGGTCTTATGGGTCGAATGGGTCGAATGGGACCCAGAGTCGCTTCCAGTCTCCAGCCTCTTCATCTTTCATCCTTCATCCTTCATCCTTCAGCCTTCAAAACATGAGCACACGCCCGC
>JBIJDL010000059.1:0-20204 GCA_044344195.1 Candidatus Hydrogenedentales bacterium | reverse complement strand
GAATCTCACCCACAAGAGCGGCTCCAATAGGGTTCCCGGCGGCCGCGTCCGTCTGGCCTGGGTCGATGCCCGTGGAAATTCGGGCGTCACCAATCTACTGCATATACGCGATGAAGGGGATTGGCGCAAACTTTGGGTCGTATTCCGGCCGGGGACTGATTTTCCGGCCGAATTGAAAGAGCTCTATCTCGAAGCGGGTATTGTGGACGGCACGGGAATTGTCCGCTTTGATCAAATCCAAATTGAGGAAGGTACCCAGCCGAGTCCCTTCACGAACACCACCCGCCTGCCCCACGACGAGACGATCGGCCCTCGGGACTTGTCCGCGCATGCGGTCAAGGTGACCTGGTGATGGCCTGGGCCCGACGGAGGAACGGTCTCGCCGGGCCGGACAGGCGCCCATGATCGCGCGAATTACCCAGCTCACGCTAGCCCTGGCGGCGCGACTGCAGCGGCCCCGCGCGGTCGTGATTGCGGCGCTGCTCGTGGCCCTGCCCACCATCGGTGCGGGCTTCTTTTTCGACGACTATCTCCATCTGCTGACGCTTCGGGGCGACGGCTTCGGCGCCGCGCCCCTGGACCTCTTTCTTTTTGCCACGGGCGACGAAACCGCCATGGCGGAGTACATCAACACCGGCCCCTACCCCTGGTACACCTGGCCCGCGTTGAAACTCCATTTTTTTCGTCCCCTCTCCTCCGCGACCATGATGCTGGACGTCTACCTCTTCGGCGAGCGCCCCCTCTTTCACCATCTCCACAGTTTGTTCTGGTATGCCCTGCTGGTTTGGGCGGCCTTCCTGATTTACCGACGCCTCTTTACCCTCCCGGTGGCAGGTTTGTGCATTCTGCTCTACATCGTCGACGAGGGCCACCTGCTGCCTGTGCTCTGGCTTTCGAATCGAAATGCCCTCGTTTCCGCTGCGCCCGCGCTACTCGGGCTCGCCGCACACCTGCGATGGCGCGAGGATGGGTGGCGTCCCGGAATGCCCCTTTCGATGGCTGGCTATACCACGGGACTGCTGGGGGGCGAGACGGCCCTGGGCATTCTGGGCTTTGTCGCCGCCTATGAGTTTCTCGGAAAAGGCCCTTGGCGCGAACGCGCCCGTTGCCTCGTACCCGCCGCGCTTCTGGGCGTCATCTATATCGTCGGCTACAAGCTCGGCGGCTACGGTGCCGAGGGCTCCGGCGTTTATTTCGACCCGGTCGGCGAATGGCCCCTCTTTCTCGCCCTCGCGCCAAGTAGAATGCTGGAGCTGGCCGGTGCTCAGTTTTTCAGTCTGCCCGTGGAGCTTTCCGTGTTTCTTCCCGGCGCCGGGCTGCTCATGCCCTTCCTCGCGCTCGCGCTGATGGCCCTTTATGCGGCGGCCCTCCGGCCCGTCTGGCGAGGCCTCGATGCCCGCATGCGATACCACCTCGCCTGGCTGCTTCTGGGCTCACTCTTCGCGGCCTTGCCCGCCCTGGCCACCTTTCCCTCGGGTCGGCTGCTGACGCTGCCTTCGCTGGGGGCCTGCGCGCTCGTCGGCGCCTTTCTCGATCCGTGCCTGCGTCGGGCTGCCGCGACTATCCCGAGGCTCTCCCGGGTGACCGCACTTGGCCTTGTCATCATCCACGTACTGCTGGCACCGCTGGGCTGGGCGGGCGCGAGCGTCGTGATTCCCGCCTTCACCCGGCTCTCCGAGGATGCCTTCCGCAATGTGGAATTGGACCAGGCGAAAGTCACGGGACAGCGCGTCTTCTGCCTCTTCGCCGCCGACCCCTACACAGGGTTTTATCCCGTGGTCATGCGCCGATACCTGAACTACCCGCGTCCCCTCGGGTGGCAGACCCTCAGCATGGCTCCAGCCGATCACGAAGTCACCCGCACGGGTGAACATAGTTTTGAATTGGCCGTACTGGACGGAGAAATGCTCGCGACGCCCTTTGAGCGGCTCATGCGCAGCCATGCGTACCCCTACCAGCCCGGCGACGTGGTGTCGTGCGCGGGATTTCGCATTCGAATACTGGATACCGGGTCCTGGGGCCCCCGGAGAATTTCTCTGGAGTTCGATAAGGCACTGGAAGACGAAGCGTACGCCTTTCTCGCCTGGCAGGAAGGCAAGCTGAAGCGGTTTCACTGGCCCGCCATGGGGGAAAGCACCCGTCTGAGGGTCAGTGAAGGCTATTTCGGCTGGAAATACTTCAAAACACGGCTAGGGCTATTATAAAATCGGCGGACGGGCCTTATCGGCTCGCAAACCACTGGAGTACCCTTGGAATTATGAATATCACCCTGAACGGAGAAGCCCGCACGGTTGACGCGGGCACGTCCCTGCAGCAGTTGCTCGACACGCTCGAAGTCAATTGCGATGCCCTCGTGGTGCAGCGCAACGACGATATTGTGGCCCGCACCCAGTTTGCCGACACGCCCCTGGCCGATGGCGACACGCTGGAGCTCGTGCGCTTCGTCGGGGGAGGCTGATGGACCTCGCAACGCGCGTGGCCCGATTTGCCCAGGCCGACCTCTATGTGGTGATCACCGAGGCTTTCTGCGCAGGGCGCAGCGGGATCGTGGTGCTGGAGGATTGCCTGCGGGCCGGGGTGCGCCTGATCCAGTTTCGCGAGAAAAACTGCTCCACCGCCGAGCTGGTTCGGAAGGGAGAAGCCTTCGCCGACCGTTGCCGCGAAGCGGGCGCGTTACTTATTGTGAATGATCGGGTGGACATTGCCCTCGCCATTGGCGCGGATGGCGTGCACCTGGGCCAGGACGATTTCCCGGTGGCGGCGGCCCGCCGCATCGCGCCGGATCTCCTGGTGGGCTCAAGCACACACAACCTCGAAGAGGCGCTGGCCGCCGAAGCCACGGGCGCGACCTACATCAACATCGGGCCCATCTTCGCCACCCAGACCAAGGATGTGCCCACGGGCGTGGTCGGCCCCGAGATGATCGACGTCATTCGTCCCCGCGTTTCGATTCCCTTCACCTGCATGGGCGGACTCAAGGGCCACAATCTTCACGAGGTGGTAAACCGGGGTACCCGGCGCGTGGCCGTGGTCACGGCTGTGACGGCCGCGCCGGATGTGTACACCGCGGCGAAAGAACTGCGCCTTGCGATTCACGCGGCGCGAGTACAAAAAATAATTCGCAAACCGGGAGTGTAACTTTGAATCCATCGGGCCGATCAGTCGGATCCGACCGATCGGTCCGATCAAGTGCTCTGAAAAAAAACCGGGGCATCCAGCCAGCGCTGGACGCCCCGAATGTAATCTGAATGGGTTTCGCCTTACACGCCCGAACCGGACAACGAGTCGAGGGACGTGATCAGCGGCAGGAAGAGCGCCACGAAGAGGATCATGACGCCGATACCGACAATGACGGTAAAGATGGGCTGGAGGGCCTCACCGAGACTGCGCGTCTCGATCTCGACCTCTTCCTCGTAGATGTCCGCGATCTGCTCGCAGACTTCGTCCACCTTACCGGATTCTTCGCCGGTGACGATCATATCGGTCATCACGTGGGGGATGGCCGGGGCCGACTTGCGCAGGGGGCCTTCCATGCCGCCGCCGCGCTCGATGGAATCACGCACACCCTGCAGGCAGTCCGCAATACGGCGGTTGGTGATGGCCGAGCGGGTGAGCTCCAGCGTGGCCATCATGGGCACGCCGGAACGGATCAGTAGGGCCAGGGTACGGGTCAACTCGACCAGCGCGCTCTTCTTGATAATGGAGCCCACGATGGGGATCCGGAGCTTGAAGGCGTCCGCGTAGTAGCGCATCAGGGGCGAGTTGTTCACCCCGACCTTGTAGGCGATGAAGAGCACCAGGATCACGGGGAAGGGCGTCCACCAGTAGTTGCCCACGAAATCGCTCACCCGGAAAATGCCCTGAGTCATGGGCGGGGTGGGGATATTCGCCTTCTCGAAGATGTCTTTGAACTCGGGAATCACGAACTTGGTCAGCAGCAGCATGACGCCGACGCAGGCGATGACGAGCACCACGGGGTAGATCATGGCACCGCGCACGCGCTTGCGCATCATGGCCTGCTCGGAGCGGTAGGTCACGACCCGGCCCAGCACGGTCACCAGCGTACCGCTCGCTTCACTGGCCTTAATCAGATTCACGAAAACGCGGTCGAAGTAGCGATTGTGACGGTCAAAGGCCTGCCACAGCGGGTTGCCCGCTTCCACATACTGGGTGATATCGGCGATCAGCGCCCGGGTGCCGGCGCTGGAGGTGCGCTTGGACAGGGTCTGAAGGGAGCGCAGGATCGGCGTGCCGGCGCGGAGCAGCATGATGAGCTGGCGCAGAAAATCGATGACCCGGCGCTCGGAAATATAGCCGGTCGTCACGGCGTGTGCAGCCGGCCCCATGAAATCGCCGAGGAGACTGCGCTTGTTGTCTTTGCCCGCGGGCGCTTTCGCAGCCGGCTTCACCGGCACCGCCTTCACCACGCCAACGGGGCGCGGGGCCACCGCCGCTGCATACTTGGCTGCGGGGGCTTCGGCTGGTGCGGGAGCTTCGACGACCGATGGGGCTTTCAGTTCGTCCGCGAGACTCTTCACATCGAGTTTCTTCAAGGCGACTTTCCTTGGCGCTTCCGCCTTCACGACCGGCTTCGCCACGGGCACCTTTTTGGCAGGCGCTTTCTTAGCAACCGGTTTCTTTTTTGCAGCCGCCGCGTCATCCGCGGCCGTGGCTCCGGTAGTCTGTTCCCTGTTTTCGGCTTCGTCGGCCATCAGAAGGCTTCCTCCCTTGGTTCCTATCGGCGGCAACTGCCCGAGAGGCAGCCCGCGCAAATCGTGTTACAGGTTATGACGATACGCTTCCCGACCCGTCCGCAGGGACTTCCGCTTCCGGAGCGGCCCCGCCACTCTCGGGCGCGGTTTCGGAATCGCCAGCCACCTGAGGGGTGTCTTCGGGGCTTGCGTTCCAGTAGACGACCTCGTAGGTCCCATCATCGTTGAACTGGAGTACAGCTTCCACAATGCTCGTTGTCCGATTGGTGAGAAGCTGATCTTTCTCTTGTGCCGTAGCCGACGCCTCATAGCGTTCGGAGTCCAGCGCTTTGGCATAGAATCCTTCGCTGACCACGCGGAAACAGCGGGACTTGAGGCCCAGTGACGGTTCGCCGGTGACGGCTTCCGCCGGAGCGCCGGTTACGGTGGAGACCGCCAGGCCCAGCGCTTCGAGGGAAGCAAAGGGACCCTTGGACTTCACCTGTTGCGCCTGTTCGAGGGTCAGATTGAGCATGGCCGATAAGGCCGCAGGCTCGGCCCCGTTCACGTCGAAGTGACCCGCCGGATTGGCATGGTCCACAACGGAAACCGTGCTGAGCGTGTCGGGCACGATCAGATCATATTGTTCCTTGGTCAAGAGGCCCCGGGAGAGCAGCTCGTCCGTCGTGAGAAACCAGCGGGCGTCGGGGCCCTGGACTCCGCGGGGTACGTGGGCGGTAATATTGCGTGCGGTATCGCCATCCACGCCGAGCAGTTTCTGCAGCGCGCTCGCCGGGGCATGGTTTAGATTCACGCGCCCGCCTTCGTCGGTAACCGTTATCGTCGTGCGGGCCACCCGAGTCACATTCATGGGCTCCGCGACGATGCCCTCATCGCCGTGGGTAATGGAATTGTAGGTGGAAAGATCGAAGGTTGCGGGGACTCCCCGCAACTTCTCGTAGTTTGCGTCCAGCACTTCCTGACGCAGCCCGGAAGCCGCGATCTGGATACCGGATACCGCCAATTGGCGCGCCCGCGCCTTGCGCAGATCGAGATCGGACTCGACCAGATTCAGACTCATATGCTTCACGTAGGCCACGCCCATGAAGCCGAAGATGGCCAGCATGGACAGGGCAAAGATCAGCGCGGCACCCCGCTCGTTGCGCGATTTCTGAATGGAAGTCGTTATCGTTGTCCGCATGTTCGGCCTCACTTCACCCGGATCGGGAAGACTGCGCTTCGGATAATCTGCTCCACCTCGCGCTGTCCCTTGCCCGCCAGGGTCAGGGCCACGCGAACAGCCTCCGGATGGGTTGGGCCGGACCACACCGGCTGCCATACCCCCGCAGTCAGGTACTGAATGTCCATGGAGAGCACATTCGCCCGGTTTACGTCGCTGACTATCAGGCTGGACCCATTCGGATCGCTGCCGCCCATCGGCCCTGCAGTCCGGGCGAGCACATGGTCCGTACCATTGCGCTGGATATGGTACTTAATCGCGATCCGCTCCGACAGGCCCGTGCTGCCCACCTGGAGCACGGGAAGCACCAGGGTGTCATTGTCCAGCGGCACCCGGCGGTAGTTCACTTCCTCGTTGAGTACGTCCGTGCCCCGAATGGCCTGGCCGGTCCGGAGCGAGGAGGGAACGTTCTCGATGTCGCGGCGAATAGTTTCGAAGATGTACTCGGCGTTGGAGGCCATCTCCATGCGCAATGTGCTCACCCGCCACACGCCCGTGACCCGGCTGTAGGCGGTGACGCCGATGGTCGACACGACGGACATGACCGACAGGACCACCAGCAGTTCAAACAGGGTAAAACCGGAGTGCTTCCGACGGTTTATCATTTCGGGGCCTCCGTCCAATTGGGCTCTATCTTGCCGCGGGGCACAGCGCCCGTCAGCGTGATACTCTCGTTCTTGCCGCCCTGCTCCCAGGACACGTCGACGGTTACTTCATAGAACTGACCGCGCGCACCCAGCTTGCCGACCGCCTTCCAGCGGAATTGGCTGAACACGGTGGACTCGCGCTGAAACGCACGTTCGTCGGGAAGGGTAGAAGTTGGAAGGGCCGCTTCGACACCGGCACGGGGGTCATCGGCCTTGGCGCGAACGCGGAAGAGGCCCGCCGCATCGGGGTTGTCCTTGTCCCAAGCAAAACTTTCGGGATTCCGCATCATCAGGCCCAATTGCTCTTCGGCTATCGAGACGGCTATCTGCCGGTTCCGGGACAGTTTCCCCAAGTCCATGCTTGTCGCGTAGAGGTGCATGAAGATGGTGGTCGCAACACTGATAACGAAGAGTGACACGATGAGCTCAATGAGCGTAAAGCCCGCCCGAGCGCGCCGGGACGGCGGATCACTGGAGTGCCGATAAACGAATTGCATGAAACTCCTTCCTGCTCGGCGGCCAGCACCAAAACGATGGCACTACCCCGATTGAGGATGCAGATGGTCAGCAAGCGTCTCAAAATATACGTGGGACGAAAGCTATATTAAGCATAATTCAGCAGATATGTCAACACTAAAAAAAACTGGAAATAAGCCCCCTAAATCATTGACGAAAAATGGAAATACATCGATTTATTATTCAAACCTGAACAATTATTCCCATTATGCGACAACTTCACCTTGAAGACGCTCGACCCAGAGCGCCTGGCTGAAGCACAAAAGTGACCAGAAATCGGTCACTCGTCAACGCCGTATTCCGCCAACTTCAGGTATAAGGTGCTGCGACTAATCCCCAGTATACGTGCCGCCTTGGCCCGGTTTCCGGTACAGGTCCGCAACACTTTGAGCACATGCTCCCGCTCCATCTCGCTGAGGGATAACAACGGTCCCGCTTCCTTTTCAGGATTCTTGCTGATCTGGCCGTCGCGCCAGATGTCTTCGGTCGAAATCAGGGTGATATTGCTCCGGTGGGCGATGCGCTCCACAGTATTGCGGAGCTGGCGCACATTTCCAGGCCAGTGATACTGCTTCAGCACCTCGGCCGCTTCCTGGGAAATGGTCCGGATCAGGCGGGCATCCTGGGCGGCCAACCCGTCCACAAAGTGCTGCGCCAGCAGGGGAATATCCTCCGAGCGTTCCCGCAGGGGCGGCGCATGCAGGGTGAATCCCGCCAATCGGTGGTACAGGTCCGAGCGAAACCCCTTGTCGTCCACGGAGCGGTTGGTGGCGGCGATGAAGCGGACATCCACCTGCTCTTCCTGGGGTGCGCCGAGACGGCGGTAGGTCCCCTGTTCGAGGACGCGCAGAATCCGGGCTTGGTTTTCCAGACTGAGGTCGCCGACTTCGTCTAGAAAGAGTATGCCCGTATTGGCGAGGGAGAGGAGGCCTTTCTTGGAGCCCTGGGCACCCGTAAAGGCCCCGCGCTCGTAGCCGAAAAGCTCACTTTCAAAGAGCTCGGCCGGTATGGCCGCACAATTGAGAATGATATAGGGCTTGGAAGCCCGTGTACTGTTGCGGTGGATGGCCCGGGCGATTAGCTCCTTACCCGTGCCTGTTTCCCCGGTAATCAGGACGTTCATGGGGGTTGCCGCAGCCTCGTAGACCTGGGTGCGGAGCCCCTTCATGACGCGGCTCTGGCCCACCAGGGGCATCCGGGCGAAACCGTCGGTGCTCGTAAGCCGGTGATTGAGCTGGACGAGACGGTCATGTTCCCTCGCCGCGTGGAAATAGGGTCCGACCAGCTCGCAAAGCGCGGAAAAGAGCCGAAGCGCGGCCTCCCGATCGCCCTCCGGGCCCATCACATCCATCGTCAGCACCGCCAGCCCCTCGCAGTGGTCCCCGTAGAAAAGCGGGGCAAAGAATACGTGCCCCGAGGTGCCATTGCGCTGGGGAAGGGCGAAGGACAGGGCACGACGCTCGTCCACGGCCTTTTCCAGGGCATCCTGGCGGATTAGGGTCTCATCGGTAATCTCCAGAAGCTCCATGACGGGCCAACGCCCTTCATTTTCCTCGAGGATATAGACGCGCCCGGCGGCAAAGCGCTGGGTAATAATCTCCTGCATCTGGTTGGAGAGGGCCACTTCGGTCTTCAGGTGGCTGCAACTGCGGGTGAAGCGAAAGAGGAGCACGTAGTCCGTAAAGATGCCCGGCCAGGACTTGCCCTGCTCGATGGCATCCAGGCCGAGATCCTTGAGATCGAGGGACAGGGTGTCCGAGTCCGTCGGACCGCGGCCCGATGGCGCGCCCGATTCGGCGACGGCCGTGATGAGGAAGATCGCCCGGCCAACGCTGAATTCGTCGCCCACCTTGAGCACGACGTCTTCCTGCGGGACGCCATCGACGAGCGCCGGGTTTCGGCTACCCAAATCCTCCAGGCGCACCCCTTCGAGCACTTTCTGAATGCGACAGTGCTGCCGGGACACGGTACCATCATCCACTACGATATCGCAGCGATACGAGCGCCCTATGACCAGGGACTTTGTATCGAGCATCCACGATGCCCCCCGCGTATACCCTGCCTTGGCCGTAATCATAATCTGCATAACGATCAGCCGCTCCACCCTGTGCCCTGCGCGAGAATTTAGCACTCAGTCCCGCCCACTGAGCCCCGGCCGTCGATGACGGATCCCAATCCAGCAGCGACGAACTGCCTTTCCAGGGCCCCTTATTCTAGCGCAGATTGCAGAAAAAAACACAAGCATTTGAACACCTTTAGCAGTGTCCGTTTTTCGTACATTTTGTTGCGTCCGAAAATCAGACAAAACCACTTTTCCTATGAGCGTTCTCCACAACCGCTCCACTGCAACTCATTTGAAATCAGCTTATTAACCAACCTGGTCAATTTTGGCACAAGACTGGTTATCAGAGAAACAGCTTCATTCTGGATTCAACTTCAGAGGGTGAAACCGCGTGAAGCTTCGCAGGGATGATTGCGCTGTCATCCCTGCACCTTAAATATCAGTAACCGGCCCGATGGCCGCACAGTTTTAGCCTCAGGATATACGGAACGGAACCGCCCCTCCCCCAAGCCCGCCCGTATGTCCTGGGGTTTTCCGTTTGTTTATCAAATGCGTATCAGGTTGCACCGGGCATGGCACAGGCCTCATAATTACCAGCCGTTTCGAATGGCCCCGTCCCGCTCATTGGGGAGCCGACCGCTAACGATTCCGGGTCACGGTGGTACTATTATCCCCACTCTTTTCGTTCTACAGGAAAGCTGCATGCAAATACATCCGACCGCCATTGTCCATCCCGAGGCCCAGCTCGCCGACGATGTGGAAGTCCAGGCCTTCTCCATCATTGAGGCCGGGGTCACCATCGGGGCGGGCACCGTCATCGGCCCCCATTGTGTCATTGGCGCCGGAACGGTGATGGGCAAGAACAACCGGACCTATAGCGGCGCGCAGGTCGGCGTGACCCCGCAGGACCTTAAGCATCTCCACGGGAAACAGGGCCAGACGATCCTGGGCGACAACAATGTCATCCGTGAGTTCGTGACCATCAGTTCGAGCACGCGCTACAGCGACCGCCCGGAGGAAGACGCCAAGGCGACCCGGATCGGCAGCCATTGCCTTTTCATGTCCACCTGCCACGTAGGCCACGACTGTGTGCTGGGCGATCACGTGATCATGGCCAACGGCTCGCCGCTGGCCGGGCACGTGACGATACACGACCGCGCCTTCATCGGGGGCCTGACGGGAATCCACCAGTTCTGTGTTATCGGCACCATGGCCTTTATCGGCGGCATGGCCCGCATCAACAAGGATGTGCTGCCCTACATGCTCTGCGAGGGACACCCGGGGCGCTGCCACGGCCCGAACACTATCGGCCTGGAGCGGAATGGCCTGTCAGCGGATCAGATCAAGTCGATTCGCTCCATGTACAAGCTGCTCTATCGTTCGGAGTTGAATACGAGCCAGGCGGTGACCCGCATCGAGACGGAGGTGGAGGATTCGGTGGAGAAGACTACCATTTTGAACTTTATCGCCGGTTCCAAGCGCGGGCTTCTGGGCTGAAGGGACGGTAGCGAGATCAGTGCCTTGGGAAAATGGAATCGGGCTCGCCCTGTACAATAAGGAACCATTCATGGCATCCATCCGTGCCGGTGTCGTCGGCGTTGGCCACCTGGGCTACCACCACGCACGAAACTACGCCGCCCTCGAAGGTGTCGAGCTTGTGGGTATCGCCGACCCCAACGAAGCCAATCGCCTGAAAGCCTCCGAAGATTTCACGGTCCCCGGCTTCAGCGACGTGAAGGGGCTGATCGCTGCGGGCGTTGAAGCGGTTTCCGTGGCGACCCCCACCAGCGTCCATGCGGAAGCGGTGAATGAACTACTCCAGGCCGGTGTCCACGTGCTGGTGGAGAAACCCATTGCCCCCACGCTCCACGAAGCCGAGACGATGGTGGCTTTGGCGAAGACACACCACTGCATTTTGCAGGTGGGCCACATCGAGCGCTTCAATGGCGCGGTCCTTGCCTTCTCCCAGGCCATCAAAGCCCCCCGCTTCATCGAGTGCCACCGTCTGAGCCCTTTTCCGGGCCGCGGCACGGACGTGAGCGTGGTGCTCGATCTCATGATCCACGATCTCGACATCGTGCTCGCCATGGAGAAGTCGGAGCTGATCTCCCTGGACGCCATGGGCGTGGCGGTATTCTCCACGAGTGAGGACATCGCCAACGTGCGCCTGCGCTTCGCTTCGGGCTGCGTGGCGAATCTCACGTGCAGCCGCGTGTCGATGGACCGCATGCGCAAAATCCGGATCTTCGAGGAGAACGCCTACCTCAGCACGGACTACAGCGCTCAGGAGGTGATGGTCTACCGCAAGAAGCCCGGCCCCATTCCCGAGGGCTCGAACCCCATGGAACACATCACCATCGATCCGCTTCCGGTGGAAAAAGACGAGCCTCTTAAGCTGGAGCTCCGCTCCTTCATCGAGTGCGTGCGTGACAACAAGCCGCCGGTCGTTTCCGGGGAAGACGGCGTGCGGGCCCTGCGCCTGGCGGAAGCGATCATGGAATTCATCCGCAAGCATGCGTGAGACGGATGCTTGGCGCCCTACTTATACCAAGGTTGTCTCGAAAAGAATGTGGCACGGGCGTCCCGCCTGTGATTGCCCCAGCGAAAGCCACTAGATGCTCCCCACGGAATCTACCTCTGATCACCCAACACAAAAACACAGCCGGGACGCCCGCCATGACGCGTCTACGAGCTATGCCACATTCCGCCTCTTCTTCGTCGCCGGTGAGGCCTCGGGCGACATCCACGGCGCGAATCTTATCGCCGCCCTGCGGGAGCAATCGCCAGGAATCCAATGTGAGGGCCTCGGCGGACAGCGCATGGCGGCGGCGGGTATGGTCCTGCTCCACGATCTGGCGGGCGAGGCGATCATGGGCTTTACCGAGGTGGTCAAGCATTTTCGTTCGATCCGCCGCCTCTTCCTGGACACACTCACCCACATCGAAGCCAGCCGCCCCGATGCCGTAGTGCTCATCGACTATCCCGGCTTCAACATCCGCCTGGCGAAGCGCCTGAAACAATTCGGGATCCCGGTTGTATATTACATAAGCCCCCAGGTGTGGGCATGGAAGAAGAAGCGGATCCACACGCTGGCCGCTTGTGTCGATAAGATGCTGGTCATCTTTCCCTTCGAACAGCCGCTCTACGAAAAGGTTGGCCTCCCCTGTCGCTATGTGGGCCACCCCCTGCTCGATCATATCCATCGCATCGACGGCGACGGAGCGACGGCGGGCGAGCTGGTGATTGGCCTGTTGCCGGGCAGCCGCGAACAGGAAATCAAGCGGCTGCTGGCACCGATGATCGAAGTGGCGGCGGGCATCGCGAAGGAACATCCCGAAGCGCGTTTCATGACGCCCGTGGTGGATGAAGCGCGGGCGGCTCAGGTCCGGGAAATCGCCGGAAGCTTCCCCCTGGAGATACAGGCCGGCAGCATGTACGATATACTCCGTCGTGCGCGCTTCTGCATGGTGGCTTCGGGAACAGCCACTCTGGAAACGGCGCTCTTCGGCGTTCCGATGGTTATCCTGTACAAAGTCACCACCCTGACTTTCTGGATGGCGAAATTTTTAGTGGACATACGGTACATCGGTATAGTAAACATATTGGCAGGGCGCGGGATCGTTCCAGAATTTATCCAGAACGACATCCAGCCCGCTCAAATCCTTCCCCAGGCCCTCCGCCTCATCGCCCCCTCGCCCGAGCGCGCGCAGATGATTGGCGATCTCCGGGAAGTACAATCCATGTTGGGAGACGGCGGCGCCTCGCAGAACGCCGCACGGGAAATACTCGAAGTGCTGGACAACACCCCCCCATGAAGGATCGCCTGTTCCTGATCGACGGCATGGCCTATGCCTTTCGGGCCTATTACGCGATCCGCACGTCGCTCACCGACGGCGAAGGCAACCCCACCAACGCCCTCTACGGCTTCACCCGCGTCCTCCTCAAGCTTATCCGCGATCACGACCCCACCCACCTCGCCGTGGTCTTCGATGCGCCGGGCAAGAACTTTCGCGACGAACTCTACAAGGATTACAAGGCCACGCGCAGGGAAACACCTGCGGATCTGAAGGTCCAGTTCCCCATGATGCACGACCTCGTCCGCGCCCTGAATATCCCCCTGCTGGTGGTGCCCGGCGTGGAGGCCGACGACGTAATCGGTACCCTGGCCCGCCAAGCCCACGAAGGAGGCCTCGACGCCGTCATCGTCACGGGCGACAAGGACCTCCAGCAGATGGTATCTCCGGGCATCACAGTCTACGATCCCTCGAAGGGGGACAGCGGTGCGTGGTACGACGAGGCCGCTGTGCGCGAGCGTTTCGGCACGGGCCCGGCCAACGTGATTGACGCCCTGGCGCTTATCGGCGATTCGGCGGACAACGTGCCCGGCGTCAAAGGCATCGGCGACAAGACGGCGAAGACGCTGATGGAGAAGTACGGGTCGCTGGAGGGGATCTACGAGCACATTGACGAGATGAAGGGGAAGCAGAAAGAGAACCTGATCGCGGATCGCGACCAGGCTTTCTTCAGCCGCGAACTGGTGACCATCAAGACGGATGTGCCCCTGGACTTCACCCCGACCTGCTGCGTGCGCAAGCCCTATGATCCCCATGTACTCACGGAGGCCCTGACCCGCTTCGCCTTCCACAGCCTGCTGGAAGAACTGGTGCCGGGCTGTGGCGCGGCAGCGGGCAGCGATACCGCAACGACGACCTGCGCCTACAAACTCATCCTCACCGAAGCCGAACTGGAGGCCATGATTGCGCGCATGCGCAAGGCCGGTGAGTTCGCCGTGGACACGGAAACAACGTCGACCGAACCGGTGCGCGCGGCGCTGGTGGGCATATCCTGCTGTTGCGACAGTGAAGAGGCCTACTACATTCCCATCGCCCACACGGCGGAATCCCTGCAGGTCTGGGGCGACCCGGATGACCTTACCACGGTGACCCAGTTGGAGCCGGTGCCCGGCGAACGGGCGCTGGAATTGCTGCGCCCCCTCTTTGCGGATCCCTCGGTCAAGAAGATCGGCCACAACATTAAATACGACCTGATCGTGCTTGAACGGGCCGGTGTTCCCCTCCAGGGAATTGCCCTGGACACCATGATTTCTTCCTACTTGACAGATCCCTCCCAGTTGAGGCACAATCTAGAGGAAGTCAGCCTTCAACACCTCCGACGGAAACTCATCCCTATCGCCGACGTGATCGGAAAAGGATCGAAAGCCGTCACCTTTAATCAAGTCCCCATCCACAAGGCATGTGACTACGCTGCGGAAGATGCAGACGCCACTTGGCACTTGGCGGGGATTTTCAGGGATCGATTAAAGGACCTCCAACTTGAATCACTCTTCACCGATGTTGAGTTGCCGCTGGTTCACGTCCTCGCCCGCATGGAGCAGGCGGGCATAGCGGTGGACCTCTCCGTTTTCGACACCCTCCGGACCGAGATTGAGTTTCGACTGGGAGAATTGACGACCGAGATCCACGAACTGGCCGGGGAACCGTTCAAGATTAATTCCCCCAAGCAACTCCAGGTGATTCTGTTTGACAAGTTGGGGCTATCGACGGCGCGCAAGACGAAAACGGGGTTTTCCACGGACGAGCGCGTATTGGAGCAACTGGCCCATGAGCATCCACTGCCGGAGAAGATTCTGGAATACCGGATGCTTGAAAAGCTTCGGGGAACCTATGTAGACGCCCTGCCGCGTTTGATCCATCCCGAAAGCCGGACGATACATACCTCCTATAATCAGGCGGTAGCCGCCACCGGACGGCTTTCCAGCAGTGATCCCAACTTGCAGAATATTCCCATTCGGAATGCCTTTGGCCGCCGGATCCGGGAGGCCTTTATACCCAGCCAACCGGATCGCTCGCTGATTTCGGCGGACTATTCACAAATTGAATTGCGAGTCCTGGCCCACCTCTCGGGCGATGAAGCCCTCTGCGACGCCTTCCTTCGCGATGCCGATATCCATGCGGAAACGGCCGCACGCGTTTTTGGCGTGGAAGCCGACGCGGTGACCCCGGAGATGCGGCGCAAGGCGAAGGCGGTGAACTTCGGTGTGATCTACGGGATCAGCGCCTTCGGTCTGGCGCGGAACCTCGGTATCAGCAATGCCGAGGCTGGTCGCTTCATCGACGGCTATTTTGCCCAGTATCCGGGGATCAAGACGTGGCTGGATTCCACGCTGGAACTCGCGCGCAGCCAGGGCTATGTAACCACCCTGTTGAAACGCCGGCGCAATGTGCCCGATGTGAACAGTGGAAATATCAACGTGCGCCGGGCGGGAGAACGGGTCGCGATTAACACGCCGGTACAAGGAAGTGCGGCGGACATCATCAAGCTCGCCATGATACGGCTCGACAGCGCGCTCGCGGGAACGGACGCGCGGATCCTCCTCCAGGTGCATGACGAACTGGTGGTGGAGGCCAGGACGGACGCGGTGAAGGCGGTGATGGCGCAAATGAAGGAAATCATGGAGGGTATCGTCGAATTGACCGTACCCTTGAAAGTTGATGTGGGCTTTGGGAAGAACTGGGCAGAAATTCACTGACACAGCACCTCCTGGCCATTCGAGAATTTTAAACAACAGGTTTTTCCAGGTAGTGGAGCGAAGTGTTCCTGTACTCCCTACTGCCCCACCCGGGGCGCCTCTACGTGCAGGAACAGCGAAAGGAAATACGCATGGCAGAAAAGACAGCCACCGACCGTGGTCCGGGGCGTCCGAAGAACAAAGGCCGCAATAACAACCCCAAGCGCAACCCCAACGGCCCGAGACCTCAACAGGGAAGCAGCAACAGCACCAGCGGCAGTAATAGCAGCAGCAACAACAACAATCGGCCCCGGCGGCCCGGAGGAGGAGGGCGGCCCCAGCAACCGCAACAGCGGCGCAATGCCCCAGCCGTGCTGGATGTGGCCAATGAAGTCATCCCGGATTCCGTCGACGGACCGGAGTTGAATATTACCGACCTCAAGGCCATGACCATGCCCCAGTTGAACGAGGCGGCGTCGGCCCTGGGCATCGAAGAATACGGCGGCTTGAAGAAGCAGGACCTGATCTTCGCGGTACTCCAGCGCAGCATCGAAAAAGCGGGCTCCATCTACGGCGAGGGCACCCTCGAAATCCTCCCCGACGGCTTCGGCTTCCTCCGCTCACCCGACTACTCCTACCTCCCCGGCCCCGATGATATCTACGTATCCCCTTCGCAGATCCGCAAGTTTGCCCTGCGCACGGGTGACAGCATCACGGGCCACGTGCGCCCCCCGAAAGAGGGCGAGCGCTACTTCGCGCTGCTGAAGGTGGAATCGGTCAACAATGAGTCCCCCGAAGTCGCCCACAAGCGCATCATCTTCGACAGCTTGACGCCCATCCACCCGGACGAGCGCTTCATTCTCGAAGTGGGCCAGAAAGAGATCGCCATGCGTATCATGGATCTCATCTCGCCCGTCGGCAAGGGACAGCGCGGTCTTATCGTGGCCGCGCCCTTTACCGGCAAGACGGTGTTGTTGCAGAAAATCGCCAACAGTATCACCACGAACCACCCGGAAGCCTACGTCATCGTGCTGCTGATTGACGAGCGCCCCGAAGAAGTGACGGACATGCAGCGCTCGGTCAAGGGCGAGGTCATCGCCTCCACCTTCGACGAGCCGCCGGAGCGCCACATTCAGGTGGCCGAAATGGTGCTGAACAAGGCCCGCCGCCTCGTGGAACACAAGCGCGACGTGGTTATTCTCCTCGACTCCATCACCCGCCTCGCCCGCGCCTACAACATCATGGTGCCGAGCAGCGGCAAGGTTCTCTCCGGCGGTGTGGATGCCAACGCCCTCCAGCGCCCGAAGCGTTTCTTCGGTGCGGCCCGCAACATCGAAGAGGGCGGCAGCCTCACGATCCTGGCCACGGCCCTGGTCGAAACCGGCAGCCGCATGGACGACGTGATCTTTGAAGAATTCAAGGGCACGGGCAACATGGAGATCCACCTGGATCGCCGCCTGATGGAGAAGCGCATCTTCCCCGCGATCGACGTGAACCGCTCGCGCACGCGCCAGGAAGAACGCCTCGTCGCCGCGGAAGACCTCCAGCGCATCTGGCTCCTCCTCCGCGTGCTCAGCGACCGCGAACTGCAGGAAGCTTCTGAACTGCTCATCGACAAGCTCAAGAAGACCAAGTCGAACGAAGAGTTTCTCTCCAAAATGCAGAAGATGTAGATCAGTTGACAATGGACAGTTGACAGTTGACAATGAAAATAAATCGCCGCCCGCTTGCCGGGCGGCGATTGTTTGAAGGATGAAGTGTGAAGGCTGAAGTATGAAATTGCGATTGGCCGTGCTGCTCTCCGGGAGCGGCACCACCCTCCAGAACATCATCGACCTTTGCGAAGCGGAAACGCTGGACGCTACGGTTTCCTGCGTGATTGCGTCGCGGGCTTCCGCCTTTGGACTCGTGCGGGCGGCCAAACATGGCATCCCGGCCTACGCCGTGACCTCGAAGGACTATTCGACCTTTGAGCAGCGCAATGACGCGATTTGGGAGACGGTCCGCAGTCATGGTGCGGGTCTCGTGGTGCTGGCGGGGTACATGTCGCTGCTGAAGGTCCCCGAAGACTTCGCCAACCGCATCATCAACGTACACCCGGCATTGATTCCGGCCTTCTCCGGTCAAGGCATGTTCGGCCAGCATGTCCACGAGGCGGTGATCGCGTATGGTGCAAAAGTCACCGGGGCCACCGTCCACTTCGTGGATGATTCCTACGACCACGGCCCAATCATCATGCAGCAGTCGATTCCCGTGAACGATCAAGATACGCCGGAATCATTGGCCGAACGCGTGCAGGCCCTGGAGCGCAAGCTTTACCCCAAGGCAATCCAGATGATCGCGGAGGGGCGAGTGACGGTAGAGGGGCGCAAGGTGCGGATTCGCTGATAAGACCGATTCGACGGATAGGACAGATTAGAAAAATCGGTCCTATCCGTCGAATCCGTCCTATTCACTCGTAAGCGGCGTTCCCTCTTCAGTGCCCTGCTCCAGCAGCACCATAGCCATCGCCCAGAACCCCAGGAAAAGCGCGCCATTCGCATAGGTCAATCGGGGCATGGCGGCGGACGCCACCAACTGCCCGATCAGCACGGCTTGCAGGGCCCGCCCAAGACAACGTTGGCTCATCGAAGGTAGACGGCTGACGACATGCTGGCTGTAGATTAGCATCCCGGCGAGTGCGAGCAGTGCCAGCGCCAGACCGGCCAGACCAGCTTTCCAAAGGAGATACAGCCACACATTGTGGAGGCTGTGATAGGCTGCGGGAACAGCACTGGACGCGCTATCCCGCTGAGCAAGGCCCAGCGCCTCGAAGGAAGATCCGAAGCCGGAACCGAAGAGGGGTTGCTGGCCGATGGCCTCCAGCGCACCGGCGGTTTCAACCGCGCGGGCGTTCAAGGAACGATCTTGAAAATTCGGCAGGCCATACACGCTGTCGGAATTGAGCAGCGCCATGAATGCCACGGATCCGACGAAAAAGAGTATCAGCGAAAGCGTCAGTCCCTTCCCCACGCCCGGCAGATTCAGCCACAGCATCACGCCCAGGGACACGACTACGGACACAAAGGCCGTGCGCATCATCCCGGCGCCAATGGCCGCCGCGAATAGTACGACCAGTCCTGCGCAGACCGCCTTCCGATACCACGGCTCTCTTGGGCACAACAACATACCCACGGAAACGACGAAGGCCGCCTCGAACCACGCATGGCCGCTGGGTCGGATGGACTGCAGGGGAATACCCGCGACAAGCCTGGGCACGAACTCGCCCAGCGCGTTCTGCGTGTTGGCGATCGGGCCCGTCACCGCAAAATACGTGAAGGCGCCGATCGTGACGACGGCCAGCACTGCCAGAACGCACAGCGCGAGGTAGCCATAGTAGAAGAGATCGCGCGGCGTCTTTACGGCGCCTGCGAATACCCAGAAAGCCGCCAGAAACAGCGGGGCGCGACACTCGGCAAGGATGGCGCGCGGATCGTTTCCCAGCCAGAGCCCGCGCCAGGCGGCATAGGCAAAGACCGCCGTATACAACAACATGGCAACATGCAAGGGTGTCCATCGAAGCCAGAGGCGCAACTGCGCAAATTTCACGGCTGCATTGAGGAACAACAGGATGAGCAACAGCTCGCGCGGATGCCACTCTACTTCAGTAATCGAAAGAATGAGGGGCGAGCTGAACTGGTGGTCCAGGATGTCCAGCAGAATCACCAGAGTCAGGACGATGCGCGTCGGACCAACGACGCAAACCGTGAGGGCGACAACTCCTGCGAGTCCTGCGATGAACTCCCATGTAGGCATTCGAACGCAGGCCTGCCTCCAGGCAACAACGGCCAGCGAGACAACCGCAATCAATAAGAAATAAGGGACAAGTATCGCAAGTTGCGGCGTTACTTCCAAGGGCACGATGAAGGGCGAACGAAACTGATGATCCAGCAGGGCCAATAGAAACACCAGAGTCAGGATGATGCGCGAGGGGCCAAGTACCAGCAGCGTGCAGCCTGCGATACCCGCGATGGTCCCGAGGAACCCAGTAGCACTCAGAGGCACGACGGCCTGTTGCGCCAGCACGCCAACCACTGCGGTCACCGCGCAAAGGACAGCAGCAGGACCGAGGAGCGCAAGCTGCGGCGCGAGGGACTGGGCTTTGGCGCTCAAATCGGACATGCCACTAGCCTAAAGCAATGAGGATCGCGGCGCAACTTGGGGCCAGCGTCAATAGCCAAAGCTTTCAATGCCGCTGTCGGGTGCCACCCTCAAACGGAATCGCGAAGCGATGTAGTTTGTGGGTGAAGAGGCTCGGTCTTGCTGTGCAATTCGTCTCGAAAAACTGGAGTTCAGGCACTAAACCAGAGTCACTGCACCCACAAGTCGCGGACCGCTGTTGGCGGGGGGCGTGAAAGAAACCTCAAGGTGTTTTTCGGGCTGCATGCTTCAGGCTGCAGGAAATCGTTAATGGTTATTGAGTGGACTCTGCCTTGTTGAATTCCCCACACCCACAAACTTCCTGCGGCGGAGCCGCCCC
>JBIJDL010000420.1:0-5617 GCA_044344195.1 Candidatus Hydrogenedentales bacterium | reverse complement strand
GTGAAGTTTCATGGTCTGGTACTCCTTGGTTGTTTGTACTGAATCCAATATAACACAAAAATTAGACTTTTTCAAAATAAAAGATGAAAAAGTCGCGCAAGGCTGGGACGGCCGAACTCCCGAATACATTCTTGTAACTGAGCCATTGCAACCGACGAAGACGCATGCTATGGTAAGAATACCAACGGCAGTACGAATCCAATCATCGCAGAGGGAGTCACCATGATTCAGTTGGTAATTCGCGCCATCCGCCACGCCACACTCTTGTACCTAATGTTCCTGTCATCGCTTGTTTCTGACGTTTCCGCTGAAGAGGCCAAGAGCGACCAGGGGGACCTGGGGCGGGTGGAAGTACCTGAGGAACAGCGTGCTCTACTCGAAAGGGTCCTCGTCAACAATCGTAAATCGTATGAGTCCGTAAATGATACGCAGTACTATGTTGATTTCACGTGGAGTCAACGGGCAAACGAGCAGCCCACCCAACTCCCTGGATTCTCGATGCCGGGCGGTACCCGCCAGACGGAGGGGAACACCAGAATCTGGCGCAAAGGAAGTTGGTATCACCAGGACCTAAACCTCGTTCACACATACCTGAATGGTACTTTGGATGACGCGAGTTGTGAAATGGTGCTGAATGATCGATATTTTGCCCGATATTTCAAGTTTCTTAACTACATAGAACTTTACCGATTCGAGAGTTTCAGTAGTATGCCGGAGTCCGTGCACTCTATGACCAAGATGTTCCCGCGGCCAGAGATAATGAAATTCGGATTCAAGGCGGGATCTTCGCTTCTTCAAGAGAAATTCGAGAATCAATCAGGTTTCTCACCGCCGGCATTTCGCTGGACTGTGGCGAGCGACGACACTCTGGGCAGGGCGCGCTTAATGGTTCGGTCAGAGCGGCTTGGCGACGATTCCACCTGGCTCCGCGAAGAAAGCGTTGTCGAGCCGGAGCGCGACTATCTTGTTTCGGAGCATCGCTGGTATGACTCGGATGGCAGTTTGCTCATGGAGACTAAAGTAGATCTCATTGAGGTTCCCGACGGCCGGTGGTTTCCAAGTTCGGCCAATCAGTTTCGCCGCGCGAAGGAAGAGAAATCGAAGTATGAAGTGCGAGAAGTCCGAATAGGAGACACGATTCCAGACTCCCAGTTCACGTTGGAATCCATGACGTTTGATCGAGACTCGGTGACCATCTTGGAGACCCCAATTGGCGGAAAGAGCATCGTATCAAAAGGCTACCTGAAGGGGGAATGGGTGGCGCTTGAATCGCTGCCCGCAGAGCGGCGGGAGCACCTCATGCGTGTTCGTGAGGAAGCGTCGAAAGCAACGAGACGACAGCGGGGACGTCTCTGAGGGACGGTCCCGTCCCGCTTACTCAGCCAAATGTTTCGGGCTGCTTCCGCGACGGCTGTGGAGGGCTTTCTCGCGCTCGGCGAGGATGCGGTTCGAGATCTTCTTGACGTGGAGGCGTAGCCACATGGCCGTGGTGCTGCCCGTGGTGTAGTCCGCCGGACCATAGGCGTCCACGCGATCCGCGTGGAGGAGTTCGTCCACCTGGGCAAACTGGGCCTCGGAATCCTGCTGGAAGACGGCATAGGCCAGTCCGCCGTGCTTGCGGATGACGGAGAAGCTGGGGATATCGCTCGGGCCGTCCGCGACGTAGATCATGTTCTTCATCGGGACGCGGCGATCTTCTTCGGGGATGAGGTCGTTCACGGAGACACCCTCAAGCTTGTGGACGCCCTTGTTGATCTCGAAAATGGCCCGGGTCTTCGTCGTGTTGTCCAGAAAGCCCGCGATCTGGGAGATGGGCCCCGCGCCGGGCATGCCGGTAAGGTCGTCGCCCGGCTGGGCGGGGACTTCGATGAATTCCGATGCCCATACGCCGCTGAGGTGGCTGGCGATTTTGGAGCCCCGGATCATCTCGGTGAGTCCCGTACTGACCACGTAGTGCTCCAGACGTAAATCACCCTCGCGGTATTCCGGCGCCTCCAGGATCGACTGTAATTCGCTGAACAACTGAGGAATACCGGAAAAGAATTCGATCTCGGTGCCCAGCTCGCGCAGGCGGGCGTTGGTAAGATCGGGCATCCTGCCTTCCTTCACATAGGTCAGCAAATGCCCTAGATAGCTCGTGTCCGGCTGCACCTGAACCCCCGCGCGCTTGTAATACGCCGCGAGGCCGTTGACCTCTTTCCAGAACGCTTTCTCATCCACGCCGTAGGCATCGAAGAGCGGCGTCTGCATATAGCGCGGCGTCAGGGTCTTGTCGAAGTCCCAAATAATGGCGATGATGTTCTGGAGGAAGAGGCCCTTGTCGCTCATGGCATTCATGCGTCCGCCGGATCGACCGCGCGCAAAATATCCAGTACGCGCGCCGGTTTCAACGCGCTGTCCATCATCTCAATCGCCACGATATCCGGATAAAGCACATCGCGGCCCACTTCGGCATAAAAGTCGTTCTTCGCCGCGACCGAGTCAAAATTCCGCTTCGCCCAGTCGCTCAGGTAGCCCAGGCCCGCTGCATTCTGGAGCACCGTGTGGGCGTGGAGGATAAAGGCACCCTTCTCGAAGGTTTCGAAGAGCGGAGCCATCTCCGGCACATCGAAATTATCGACAAAGGGCTGTCCGTAGGCATTCAGCTCCGTGCCCACCATGACCGGAAGATCCAGGCGATTGGCGATTTCCACCACCTCGTGGAGCTTCTTCACCTTCAATTCGCGCGTGGCCGCATCACTGATGTTCCAGTTGCGGTCGGGGATGATGTTCAGCGCGGCCGAGCCCTGGCGCATGGAGAGGGCAAGCAGTTCTTCGATGGCGGTTTCACCGTCGGAGGTCCCGTCGAGCCACGTGTGCATGGGGAAGCCGCCCGCGTCGATGGCGAATTGGTTCACCGCTTCCATCTTCGGGAAATCTTTGCCGTCGGGCTGGACATAACCCACGCCGCCGGACTTCATCGTCTTCGAGCGAATGAGACCCTGCAGCGTAGGACCATCGTCCAGGATGGCCGCGATCTTGTCCGCCGGGGTGCCCAGCATCTCCGCCCAGAAGGCCGTGCGCGCTGTCGAATCCGGGAAGACCGCCTTTGCCTTCGCGTCGTAAGCCGCGCAGACATGGCGCTCGGTCGCATTGCCCTTCGGCGTGAGTGGCAGCACTTCCGCCTCAAAATCCAGTGCGATGGCCTCCAGCAGCGTGTTCACCCGCGCCACCAGGCCCCGTGTGCGCTCCGCCGAGATTCGTTTCAACTCGTGAACAATCGCGTCAGCCGGAACGTCCGACGTCGTCAGGCCCGTGGCCATGTGATAACAGATGCCAGGCTCGCCGGGGGAGTTGATGACGCGATCGCCAAACTCGGGGATGAAGATGCGCGTTTCCATGCCCGCGCCCGCCCGAATGCCCAGCAGCTTGCAGGCCTGGAGGAATTCATCCACACCCTCCACCACATCGAAGTCCACGATGCTCAGCGCGCTCAGGCCCTGGCAGCGCGCGAGCCACGCGAGCGACGTGGGGGAGTAGCCATAGCCGTTGAACGAGAAAAAGGAGTGGCAGTGAAGGTTGAAGGCCTTCGTGAATTCCGGCAGTTCAATCTCACCCTCGGCGGCCAGGTCCAGCAATCCATCCAGGGCTTCCTCGCGGACGGCGGGGTCAAAATCATTCAACTGGGCTTCCAGGGCGGCGCGTACATCGGACATTTCAGGGTAAATCCTAAGCGTTAGCATCAAGAGATGCGGAGTGTTCAATCGGAAGGGAAGAGGCCCTATTGTAGCGCGTGGCGATGGCCGGGATCACACTCAGGGACAGGGTCGCCCCATCAGCCAGGCACAGTCCGAGAACCGCAGAGTTGCCATCGTCGCCCCGACCGGGCGAAATACGCGTCCACCGGCGGGCCTGCTCTGAAAATACCCATCACACTCGTTACCACGGTCCTCCGTGGTAATGCATACCGTGCCGCACCTGCGGCGCAAGATGGGCGAAGCTGACTCGGGTACTTTCATCCTCTACGGGTGTCAGGAAGTGTCATGAATGACTGTCCTGTAGTTTGCGGAGGGGATTGCGGGCCGCTACGCTCACCACACTGGCTACACGATGTCGGCAGGTGCCAACTCGCTCAGGCTCTGCCCACTTAAAAGCAGAAAATGGTGGGAGGAAGTTATTCACCAGAAGGCACGAAGAACACAAAGAGAAATGAGATTGTGGCGTTGCAGGCCTTCGGCGGCCGTTTAATCACCCTTAGCCAGCGTTTTTCCGGATGCGTTGCACGCAAAAGCGCGAAGGCGCAAAGAAAGTCGGGATGCAAGCTCAATTTGGTCCTGCCCAGTTTGCAGCGGGAAACCATAGTTGCGGAACGCTCCCTTCCGTCTCTCTTCTTCGTGCGCTTCGTATCTTCGTGGTAAAAATTTGGTTGCGGCCCGAGGCTGCTCCAAGTTCTTTGAGGTTTGATTTCGCCTCAGCCCACGCCCACGCCCAGGCCCAACTCCGCGCGGGTAAGGCGCAGGTACATGTGTACATCGGCCCACTCGATACTCCGCACAACGCTGGGCTGCACCATAAGTTCATCACGGGTCGGCCCATGGCCTGTGTCTATGATGATTTGTTCGATGTGCTGATTTCCCGGTGTGAAAAGCAAGTCTGCCACATGGCCGATGCAGGCCTGATCCGCTCGCTCCTCTTCCTCTTCGTCGGTGGCAGTATGGACCGCGTAGCCCCGCACTTCGCGAAAACTCTGGAGTCGGGGATTGTGTCCCTCGGCGATGCAGGCCTCGCTGCTCCCCATCAACGCCTCCGCACCGGCCCCGAGGGGACGCAGGACGACCTTGGTCATGTCGCCCGTCGGAAACCATAGAAAGCGCGGGTGCAGGGCTGAGTCGTGAGCGCGCTGCTCCGAAACCGGCGGATCCGCCATGTAATCCGGACTCGCAAGTATCTCCTTGCGCGTCGTGGCAACCAGAATATCCGTCGTGGTGCTTGCGCCATCGTAACCAGACTCCGCCAGGAGCAGCCCCGGATCCATGATGAGGCGCCGGCTCTCGAAAAAGGCCCCCGTCTGAAGGATAATGTGCTCCACCACCCAGGTGTCGTCGGAGAAGTAGATGTCATAGAGCGCACCCACCGCACCATCCGAGGCGATGATATTTCGGTCAAGCAGGGATGACATTCGAATCGTAGTCATGGCGTGTCTCCGGGGTTGGCTGGACTATGGCGGCCGAGGTCTCAGCGGCGGACGGCCCGTGGCGCGACCGTGTCGGTCCGGAACGGCCCGCAACAAAGGGCGGAGTGCGCAGACACCTGCGTAACCACATCCATCAACCGTGGTCAGCATAGCGGTCTTACGTCAAGGGATGGCATGATGAAGGTAAAGACTGGGTAGCCGTCATCCACGGCCAGGTGGTGCTGGCAGAAGGGGCTACTCTGGCGACCACGACATTGTCGCTGAAAAGCGTCTCCGAGAGTTGCCCGGGTGAACGGCCCCATATTGGGAAAGACGGCTGTGGCCCAGTTTATGTTTCCGCTACAACGGTGTGTATGTGAGCGGGCGGGAGGATGTGCCGATTCAACGCGTCGAGAACCGGGAAACACGAAAGGTCCACCTCAATATTCGGGGAGACGCACGTCG
>JBIJDL010000391.1:0-6208 GCA_044344195.1 Candidatus Hydrogenedentales bacterium | reverse complement strand
CGGGCTGGGTGGCGGAAAACGTCAAGCCCCTCTTCATTGAGGACATCCGCCAGGAACCCACCGTCGATAAGTTGAGCTGGCAACTCCGCGACAACTCGTTTATCTCCGTCCCGCTGGAGCGCAAAGCTTCTACCTTGGGCGAGCCCTGTTCCAACAAGGGAAAGGTCATCGCGGTACTCAATGTGACGGAAAAGCGCAGCGGCGGCACTTTCTCCGAGGCCGATCTGAAAATTCTCAGCATCATGGCGAACCACGCGGCGGCCGCCCTTGAAAATGTGCGCCTGCTCCGCGACGTGGAGGATGCCCAACGCGAGATCGTGTTCACCCTGGGCGAAATCGTGGAAACGCGTTCCCAGGAAACGGGCTTCCACGTGAAGCGCGTTGCGGAATACTGCAAGCTCCTAGGCCTGAAGTGTGGCCTGTCCCAGGGCGAAGCCGAAATTTTGCGCCTCGCCTCGCCCCTGCACGACGTGGGTAAGGTCGGCATCCCCGATGCCATCTTGAACAAGCCGGGCAAGTTGACGCCGGAAGAGTTTGACGTGATCAAGACCCACGCGACCATGGGCTACGACATGCTCAAGGTGACGAAGGGCCATGTGCTTCAGGCGGCGGCGATTATCGCCCTGCAGCACCACGAGCGTTTCGACGGTAAGGGCTATCCCCATGGCCTTTCCGGCAAGGACATCCACATCTTCGGGCGAATTACCTGCATCGCGGATGTGTTTGACGCGCTGGGCGTGAAACGGGTCTACAAGGAAGCCTGGGCGCTTGATCGCATCCTGGATCTTTTCAAGGAAGAACGAGGACGGCAATTCGATCCAGAGCTCACGGATGTCTTCTTCGATAATCTGGACGAGATACTCGAAATCCGCGCGGCGCTGATCGACGACGACTGAGCGCGCGGCTCAGAAATTCCTCACCAACACTTCTCTGACCTCTCCCCGCTTGTCCGCGCGGCTATTCACCTGCCGGCGGGCCATCACCACTTCGATGGTGAAGGGCGCATACAGCTCCTGGATCAGGGGCGTGTCCGAATTTGAGAGCACCAGCTTCACGCCCCGCCCGTGCAGGCGGCGAAACACATCGGCCAGCGAGCGCTGGGCATCTTCTCCGAAGGGGTCGCGGTGATAGCTCGTGAAGTTCGCCGTTTTAGAGACGGGGTCATAGGGCGGGTCAAAATAAACCAGATCCCCCTCCACGGCCCGGTCGAGCACTGCGGTAAAGTGGCTGCGGTGAATCTGGCAGCGGCATAACGCGGCGGACACTACCCGGAGGTTGGCCGCATTGCAGATGAGCGGATTTTTATAGCGCCCCATGGGCACGTTGAATTCGCCCTTGCTGTTTTCCCGGTAGAGCCCGTTGAAACAGGTGCGATTCAGGTAGATGAGCCGCGCGGCACAGGCTATCTTATCGTCCGGCACTTCGGCCCGCACCTGATAGTAGTGCTCTTCGCTGTGGGCCGCCTGGTGCCGTTCCAGCAGGGCGATAACCTGCTCCACATTTTTCTGCACCCCTTCGTAGGCCTCGATCAGCCGGGGATTGTTGTCGGAGAGGATCGCCTTGGAGCGGCCGAGTTCGTGGCGGCCGTAGAGATCGAAAAAGAGGGCGCCGCCGCCCACGAAGGGCTCGTGGTATCGTCCGTAGGGCCGGGCCTGGGCCACGCGGGTGCGAAGCTCGGCCAGCAGTTGGCGTTTGCCGCCCACCCACTTCAAAAAAGGCTGAGGAGCGGGGCCCCGTTGCACTGTATCCGTCATAGTCCGAAATAGAGCTCCAGCCACTTCTTCAAATCACACAGTTCAACGGCCTTGCCGGTGGAAAGGAGATAGGCCTTAATATTGCCCGAGAAACCTTCTCCGGCGAAGACCACAATGCCGCGAATGGGCCAGGCCTGGATATCTTCGATGGTCGCGGGAATCTTCTCCTCCGCCGAACCCGTGGTGCCCTGATACTTGCACTCAATCCCCAAGCTTATTCGGGTTTCCGGGTGCTTGAGCACCACATCGATCTGGCGACGTGCTCCCCAGATCCGCCGCCCCACTGCCACCTGTGACTCCACCACAAGTCCAAGCGCCGCGCCGACTTCCGACACGGAGACTTCCAGGTCTCTGCCTGACTTTACAGCATTGGCTTTACCGGGCATGGCTCGTGGAAACGCACCTCTGGATAGCCTTCCGCGGAAGGGCGGGTTGGAAGGGGCCGGTAGCAGAGCGCACCCGGACGCGGGCGGAGTATGGCCCAACCGGGCCCCCGCGATCAAGGTGCCGTCCTTCGGAGAGGCGGTGGTTTGCGACGCGGGATTGAAACCTACTTCAGCGTACAATGCCCAGAGCCTTCTTACCAAACGGTAACATTTGATTAGAGCCCGTCTGCGGGGGTAGCGAGCGGCTTCGGCAGGGGGCATTTCCCGTTAAGCGACCACCGGACAAAGGCTTGTGAATTCCCTCGAATGGCCCCATGCTCCAGAATAGAGTTTGGCACAATTACTGCTTTTGATGTTCGGGCAAAGATGATGCTCAACCGTTTACAAGGCGTGTGAAACGGATTGGGCACATCGGGTAATGGGATGGAGCCATTCGCCCGGTGCTTGTCGCTATCTCGACAGATCCGGTCTACCTGCCTGCACTAGTTGCAATAACCATTTTTGTCGCACGCCTCAGGACTTAGTGTAAGGAGAGTTTCGTGAAAATTGTGCAGAGATTTCGCAGTGGGGCGTGGTCGCGGCTTGGATTGGCAATGTTCGCATTGTCCGTTTCCTGCCTTGCCTACGCCCAGGAAGCCGCCCCGACACCCGAACCTGGCGACACGGCTTGGATGCTAACGTCCACCGTGCTCGTTCTGTTCATGACCATTCCGGGCCTGGCGCTGTTTTACGGCGGCCTGGTACGGTCGAAAAACGTTCTGTCCGTCCTCATGCAGTGCTTCACCATTACGGCCATGGCCACCTTGCTCTGGGTCATCTGCGGGTACAGCCTGGCCTTCGCGGTGCCGGCCACTCAGGTGGAAGGAGTGATCGGGTTACATGCCTTCGTGGGTGACTTCAGCAATGCATTCCTGAAGAACCTGACGGTCGGAAACCTGACGATGACCTTCCCTGAGTCGGTCTTCATCACCTTCCAGTGCACCTTCTTCATCATCACGCCGGCGCTCATCATCGGTGCCTTCGCGGAACGCATGAAGTTCTCCGCTGTGCTCATCTTCACGGCCCTGTGGCTGGTGCTCGTTTACGCGCCCATGTGCCACATGGCGTGGTCCGGTCCCGGTGCCCTCTTCTGGGACTGGGGCGTACTGGACTTCGCCGGCGGCACCGTGGTGCACATTAACGCTGGTATCGCGGCGTTAGTGGCCTGCGTCATGGTTGGCAAGCGCGCGGGCTATCCCCAGAAGCCCATGCCTCCGCACAACATGACCATGACCATCACGGGCGCGGGCATGCTGTGGGTCGGCTGGTTCGGTTTCAACGCCGGTAGCGCTGCGGCGGCCAACGGCACCGCCGGCATGGCCATGCTGGTTACCCAGATCTGCGCGGCGACCGCGACGCTCACCTGGCTCGGCATTGAATGGCTGAAGCATGGCAAGCCCAGCGCGCTGGGTGCGGCAACCGGCGCGGTGGCTGGTCTTGTGGCCATCACCCCGGCTTCCGGCACCTGCGGCCCTCTGGGCGCGATCCTCATGGGTATCGCCGCGGGCGGCATCTGCTTCCTCGGTGCGACCGTCATTAAACGGGCGGGCGGCTACGACGACTCCCTGGACGCTTTCGGCGTGCACGGTATCGGCGGTATTGTAGGCGCGCTGCTGACCGGCGTGTTCGCCTCCGACGCCCTGGGTGGTGTTGGCTATGTCGAAGGCAAAACCATGGCTTCCCAGGTGATGGCCCAGGCGATGAGCGTCGGCGTCACGCTGGTATATAGCGGTATCGTTTCGCTTATACTGTTCAAGGCCATCGACCTTACCATCGGCCTGCGGGTCTCCGAAGAAGTCGAAAGCCAGGGCCTGGACCTTGCCGAACACGGCGAAGAAGGCTACATCATCTAATCAGTACCAATTCGGGGGAGGCCCCGTGGCCTCCCCCGCATGAAACCCCCGGCAACCAACCCGCAACCCGCGGCGCCGGTGGCCCCAAAGAAACCTGTAGCCTGTCGCGCTGGCCCCGAGATTCGGCGGCCCCGGCGATGGAGTGGAGAACATAAAGGTGAAAAAAGTCGAAGCGATTATCAAGCCGTTCAAGCTGGAAGAAGTAAAGGATGCCCTTTCCGGCGTTGGCATTCAGGGCCTTACCGTCTCGGAGGTCAAGGGATTTGGCCGCCAGAAGGGACACAAGGAACTTTACCGCGGCGCGGAATACGTCGTGGAATTCCTCCCGAAGGTAAAGCTGGAAATCGTCGTGACCGACGACGCGGTGGAAAAAGTGGTGAAGGCAATCATCGGCGGTGCCTCGACGGGTCGCATCGGTGATGGCAAGATCTTCGTTTACACGGTCGACGACGCGGTGCGCATCCGCACGGGTGAGACCGGCGACGTCGTGCTGAGCTGAGCGAAAGCCGGCTGGCAAGACATGCTATCTGTCGGCCCCGCATCAGGCCCTTCGGCCCGATGCGGGGCCTTTGATTTCAGCGAGGTTCGAACGCGCCATGCGACGCCATTCGCCCCGTCCCATTTGATACTATTCCGCAGGAATGCTATACTTGTGCGTACCGAGAAGCACTTCACTTGCTTCCACCCTTTAGGGCGATTAGCTCAGTTGGTTAGAGCACCTGTCTTACACACAGGGGGTCACAGGTTCGAGCCCTGTATCGCCCACCATTCATAACTCCTGCTGAAATACGTACTTACGCGTTACCCGGCGCAGCGCCGGAGCGGCTACAAACCCTCAACCATTCGGTTAGTATAACCGGATGTGCCCAAGGAGCCGCTCCAATGCCCAATCCAGGTACTCCCCGTACCCCTTCGCTTCGCCTTCACAAGCCCTCCGGGCAAGCTTTCACCGAAATAGAAGGCAAGCGCCACTATTTGGGCAAACACGGTCTTCCCGAAACCCATCGTTCCTATCATGTGCTGATTGCCGAGTGGATGTCCCATGGCTACCGCCTTCCCGTTGCCCCAGAAAAGCTGACTTTGGTGGAACTCGTTGCCGCGTACATGGATCACTGCGAAATCTACTATCGTGGCACGAAGCCCACTCCGAGTTCGTCGTACTTTGAAGTCGATATCACCCTCAAGAAAATGCTCACCCTGTACCGTGACGTTGCCGCCACCTCCTTTGGACCCAAGGCTCTACGTGCTGTACGCAATTTGTGGGTGCAGGACAATCTGTCGATCACCACAATCAACAATCGTGCCGGGATCATTAAGCGAATGTTCCAGTGGGCGGCAAGCCATGAGATGTTGCCCGTGGAATGTTACCAAGCACTTGCCACCGTTCCCGGACTCCGCCGAGGTCGTGGTGTTGGAAAAGATCCTGTGACCCGTGATGTAATTCCCGCTGAAGTCCTCGACAAAACTCTGGAACAGCTCCCGTCCACGTTGCGTGCGATCATTCGACTGCAGCTCCTTACGGGGGCACGTCCATCGGAAATCCTCAATTTGAAGCGGGGTGATATCGACTGCACGGGTGAAATCTGGTCCGCCGTGATACGTGAACACAAGACGAGCTACCGTGGAAAGCAACGGTCCTTGTTCTTTGGTCCCCGCGCGCGATCCGTACTTCGCCCTTTTCTCCTGCGGAAGGATACCGATTTCTTGTTCTCGCCGAAGGAAGCTCAAAAGGATCGGAACCGCAATGCCGATTCCCCCCGTCGCCCCAATCAAGCGCCCAACATAAAGAAGACCGAAAGAGAGGTTGGCGACCACTATGACCCCCATGCCTACAACCGCGCGATTGCCAGAGCTTGCAAGGCGGCGGGTGTGGAAACCTGGTGTCCCTACCGTCTGCGACATACCGCCGCCACCCTTATCGAAGCCAGCGCGGATATGGAAACCGCCAAGGCTATTCTTGGGCACTCCAGTATCAACATTACCCAGGTTTACGTGCACCGTGACAACAAGACCGCCGCTGCGTGGGCAGCGCTCCACGGGTAAGCCAATGCAAAACCCCACCAGGAACGTCAATTCCTGGTGGGGTTACTGTTTTGAACCGGGTTCAGACTCGGTGATGCCCCCAGTCGGAATAAAGTGAAATATTTCACAAGATTGGCTCGGCAAGATACGCTGC